>JAHYJI010000120.1 GCA_019429145.1 Coriobacteriia bacterium
GGCGTGGCGCCCTCCCGCCATGCCGCGACGACCGGGTCGATGAACCGCCACATCGCACGCACCTCGTCGGTGGAGACGAACGCGGTCTGATCGCCGCGGACAGCGTCGTAGAGCAGCTTGGCGTACTCCTCGACATACTGGAGCTTCTCGGTCTTCTCGTAGAGGGAGAACTCGAACCGGCGCTCCTCAACCTCGTACTCGAAGCCCGGCCGCTTGGCCCAGAACGTCATCGTGATCGTGTCGTTGGGCTCGAGGGTGAAAACGACCTTGTTGCGCAGGTGCGTCTTGGACTTGCCGCACAGGCACGGCTGGCGGTGGCGGAACGTCACCACGATGCGCTTGAGCGGGTCGCCGCCGATGCGCTTGCCGCTCTCGAACGTCACCGGGACGCCCGCCCAGCGCGATCCGGTAAGCGTGGTCTCGAGCTTGAAGTAGGTCTCCGTCTGAGAGTCTTCAGCCACTCCGGGTATCTCCCTGAAGCCCTCGTACTGTGCCCGGTAGGTCTGACGCGCGACCTGATCGGCGTCGAGCGGTCGGAGCTGCTCGAGCAGTGCGGCGCGGGCAGCCCGGATGTCGTCGGCTTGAAGGCTCTCCGGCTGCTCCATCGTGACGAGCGCGAGCATCTGCAGAAGATGGTTCTGCCCGACATCGCGCAACGCGCCGACGCCGTCGTAGAACGCACCGCGCTTCTCGACGCCGAGTGTCTCGAGCAGCGAGATGTCGATGCGCTCGATGGCGCTGCGGTCCCACTCGGACTCGAGTAAGTCGTTGTGGAACCGGAAGGCGAGGATACCCTGCAGCATCTCTTTGGCGAGGTAGTGGTCGATCCGGTAGATCTGCTCCTCCCGGAAGAGCGAGCCGAGCAGCTCGTCGAGGGCGTTCGAACTCTCGATGTCGTGCCCGAACGGCTTCTCGACGAGCACGCGCGTGTACCCCTCCTCGTCGCTGCACATCGCGGTGAGGCCTCCATCAGCGAGGTTGCGCAGGATGGTCTCGTAGTTCTCGGGGGGCACCGCAAGGTAGAAGAGCTGATTGGCGCATGTGCCCCACTCCTCGGCCACGTCTGCGGAGGCCTGCGCAAGCGATTCGTACGCCCCGCGGTCTTCGAAGGTTCCCCTGTGATACGTGAACAGCGCGAGGAAGGAGTCGAGCGAGCCTGCATCCGGATAGCGCTCGGCAAGGATGCCGCTCACGTGGTCACGCAGGTCCTCGTCTGACCAGTCGCGACGAGAGAAGCCCACCACCCGGAAGCGGTCGGGCAACAGGTCGTTGCGGTACAAGTGGAAGATCGACGGCACGATCTTTCGGGCCATCAGGTCACCCGTCGCCCCGAACACGACGAGAATGGTCGGTGCATCGCTGCGCTTGCTCATCTGCTCTCCCCGGGTCATCGCCGTCCGCGGACACGATCGGTCCTCGATCGTGGCGGTGGCGTACTCGCTCTCTCACCGTTTGTGCCCGACACTCGGGCAGCTCACACCTCGCATCGACCGGCGCTGCTCGGCGCTCAGCCTGGGTACGAACTCACCGAGTAGACCGCGACCCGAAGAGGCGGGGATGGACATGATCACAGCTCACCTTGGCACACTGGAACCCCTGGTCACCGACACACTCGCCCGCATCGGCGCAGAGTCTGTCATCGAGCGTATCTGGCAGCGAGACCACACGGTCTGGAGCGACTCGCCGCAAGAGATCGAGAACCGGCTCGGCTGGCTCGACCTGCCCGACACCATGCGCACCGAGACCGAGCGACTGAGAGAGTTCGCCGCGAGTGCGCGCCTCGACGGGCTGTCCGCCGCCGTACTCCTCGGCATGGGGGGCTCCTCGCTGGCACCCGAGGTCTTCATCAAGACGTTCGGTGCGGCCGAGGGCTTCATGAACCTGAGCGTCCTGGACAGCACGCACCCCGACGCCGTCGCCGCGCTGGAGCGCCGGCTCGATCTCGAACGCACGCTGTTCATCGTCTCGAGCAAGTCGGGCGGGACGGCCGAGACCCTCTCCATGTTCAAGTACTTCTGGAACCGTGTCGCGCAGACCGTCGGAGACGACGGCGCGGGCCGACACTTCGTCGCGGTCACCGACCCGGGGACTTCGCTTGAAACGCTCGGCCGCTCGCTCGGCTTTCGCGAGGTCTTCCAGGCGGATCCGAACCTCGGAGGCCGCTACTCCGCGCTCTCGCACTTCGGACTCGTACCCGCCTCACTCATCGGAGTCGATCTCGACCGGCTTCTCGCCAGCGCAACAGAGGCGGCCCGCGCGTCCGCGGAGCCGTCGGCGACGGGAGCCAACGCCGCAGCGACGCTCGGCGCCGTGCTCGGCGCGTGCGCGAACGCGGGCAGGGACAAGGCGACGTTCGTGACCTCTCCCGGGCTCGCAAGCTTCGGAGACTGGGTCGAGCAGCTGATCGCGGAGAGCACAGGTAAGGACGGTCGGGGCATCCTGCCGGTCGTTGGCGAGCCGGTGGGCACCCCGGACCTCTACGGCGACGACCGCGTGTTCATCGGGCTCTCACTCGCTGGCGAGGACGGCGACGATGCCGCGCTCGATGCGCTCGCCGAGGCCGGTCACCCGGTGGTCCGCTTCGAGCTTGCGGACGTCTACGGGCTCGGTGCGCAGATGTTCCTCTGGGAGATGGCCGTAGCGCTTGCCGGACACGTGACCGGCATCCACCCGTTCGATCAACCCGATGTCGAAGCCGCGAAGGTACTCGCACGCGAGGCGATCGCTGCCTACAGGGAGCAGGGCAGCCTGCCTGCCGAAGAGCCGACCGCGGTGGCTGGCGATGTCGACATCCTCGGCATCGACGAGGTATCCCCGGCCGCAGCCGTGGCAGACCTCCTGTCGGCAGGGCAACCCGGCGACTACGTGAGCATCCAGGCCTTCGTGCCACCGGACGAGCGGACCGATGCGGCGCTCGCGGCGGTGCGCGTCGCGATCCGGGGCGCGACCCGCATGGCGACAACGGTCGGATACGGCCCGCGCTTCCTACACTCGACGGGGCAGCTGCACAAGGGCGATTCCGGCCGTGGGTTGTTCATTCAGATGATCTCGGATGGTGCCGAGGACCTCGCTGTCCCCGATGATGCGGGCTCGCCCACCTCATCGCTCACGTTCGGCGTGCTGACCTCCGCCGAGGCGAGTGCCGATAGACGCGTGCTGCTCGATCGCGGAAGGCGCGTGCTCGGCCTCCGGATCAGAGGGGATGTGGCCTCGACGATCGGACGGCTCACACCGTGAGCGTGATGGACCGCCTCGCCGTACGCCTGAGCGATATCGCCGACGCGCACCACGCCGCGTACGCGACCACCGACGGGGAGGACCCCGGGTGGCCCCGGTGGTACGCGCGGCAGCTTCTTCCCTCACTGGACGGCACCGACCTGCTCCCGCGCCTGCGCGCCGACACGCTCCCCTGGCTGTCCATCGACCAGATGGCCGAGGCCGACCGACTCGCGATGGAGGAGTTCGGGATCGGGCTGCTGCAGATGATGGAGCATGCCGGAGCCGCCCTTGCCGACCTCGTCATGCGCCTGGCTCCGGAGGGACGTATCACCGTTCTCGCTGGCGGCGGCAACAACGGGGGCGGCGGGTTGGCCGCCGCGCGTCACCTCGTCAATCGCGGCCGCGAGGTCGAGGTAGTGCTCGCCACCGAGCGCCCGGGTGACGCTGCCCGCCACCACCTCATCACCCTCGGCCGGATGGGCATCGCGCCCGCGGACCGTCCCGGCGGCGATGTCGCCGTCGACGCGCTCGTCGGCTACGGGCTGAGCGGGCCGCTTCGAGGGAGGTCCGCCGAGCTCGCCGCCTGGGCATCGGCACACCGCGCCATCTCACTGGACTTCCCCTCGGGACACGGGTTCGAAGGAGCGGTGGAGCCGATGGCGACGCTGACACTCGCTCTGCCTAAGAAAGCGCTCGCAGACGTCAGACCTCTCTACCTCGCCGACATAGGCTTGCCCGAGACGCTCTGGCGGACGATGGGGGTCGAAAGCGGCGATCCGTTCCGGCCCGGCCGCATCGTAGAGGTCGTCTGATGGGCGCAGCTGAGACTGCGAAGCGCGCCGCCGCCGAGGCGGCGATCCGGTTCGTCGAGTCGGAGAGCATCATCGGGGTCGGGACCGGCAGCACGGTCGCTCACTTCGTCGACGCACTGGCGTCGGCTGCCGCTCGGCCAGCCCGCGCGGTCTCGACATCTGACGACAGCGACGCACGGCTGCGGCGGCTCGGCATCGAGGTGGTGCCACTCGAAGCTGCGCCGCTTCCACTCGGCGTGTACGTCGATGGCGCTGACGAGATCGACCCGCAGGGCCGGGCGATCAAGGGCGGAGGGGGCGCGCACACCCGGGAGAAAGCGGTGGCACGCGCCTCTCGGGTCTGGGTGTGCATCGTGGACGCGAGCAAGGTCGTCTCGGAGCTGGGATCGCGCTCGCCGGTACCGCTCGAGATCGAGACGAACCAGCTTCACGCCGCGCAGCAAGCAATCGAGGGGATGGGCGCGCATCTGACCGTGCGGGAACACACACGTCAGCGCGGTAGCACGCTCATCGCCGACGTGCACGGGCTCGATCTGCAGCACCCGCTGGAGGTAGAACGCCGGCTGGAGTCGATAGACGGAGTGGTCGCGTGCGGCATCTTCGCACACCGGCGCGCCGACCTGGTCCTGGTGGGCCACCCGGACGGAACCGTCACGGAGGTCGATCCCGGCCGCGAGAGAGGGGCGGAGTGAGATGGCGCAC
>JAHYJI010000121.1 GCA_019429145.1 Coriobacteriia bacterium
TCGGCAGCGTTGCAGACACCGGGCCGTTGGCACTTCGCGTTGACGGCGATGCGGCGCGCCATCTCCAGCTCCGCGCCCTCGTGCAGGTAGATGTGGCAGTTGCCGACCCCGGTCTCGATGACAGGAACCTTCGCGTTCTCGACCACGCTGCGGATCAGCCCCGCCCCGCCTCGCGGGATGAGCACGTCGATCAGGCCGTGCAAGCCCATGAGCTCCTCGGCAGCCTCCCGACTCGTAGACTCGACACTCTGAATGCATCCCTCGGGCATGCCGGCGGACTCGGCCGCCTCGGCAAGCACCCGGGTCATAGCCAGGTTCGAGTGCACGGCGAGCGAGCCACCGCGCAAGATCACGGCGTTGCCTGTCTTCAGGCACAGACCCGCTGCATCAGCAGTCACGTTCGGGCGGGCCTCGTAGATGATGGCGACGACTCCCAGGGGGACCCGGACCTTGCTCAGCCGGATTCCGTTGGGCATCGTGTGTCCCTCGACAACCTCACCGATGGGGTCGGACAGTGTCGCGAGGGCCTCGAGCGCACACGCGATGGCGTCGACACGGCCAGGGTCGAGTTCGAGGCGATCGAGCAAGGACATTCCGGTGCCACCGGCCCGTGCCGCCTCCATGTCCAGGGTGTTGGCCTGAAGGATCTCAGTGGTCCGCTCGCGCAGGCCCGATGCCATGGCGATGAGTGCGCCATCGCGCTCGGCGCTCGAAGTCACCGCAAGGCCCGACGCCGCGCGGCGGGCGCGTGCCGCGAGATCTCTCACTTCTGACATGCCTACCCCTTCTCCTCATCCGCCACGATCGAGTCCGGCCACGCTTCAGGGCACGCGCCCTAGAAGATCACCAGGTGGTCGCGGTGCACCACGGTCTTGCCGGCGACAGCGGGCAGGATCTCGGCGATGCGGGCTGATTGCATACCCCGAACCGTCTCCAGATCGGCCGACGAAAGTGCGGTCAGCCCTCGGGCGACGACCGCACCCGCGGCGTCCTTCAATACTATCGCATCACCCGGCGCGAACGTTCCTGCCACCGAGATGACGCCTGCAGGCAACAGGCTCTTTCCACGTTCGCAGAGCGCCGCCCGAGCACCGTCGTCGATGACCACCTCGCCCTTCGGAGCGCCTCCCAGAGCGATCCAGAGCTTCCGGGCCCGAAGCCCGACTTCGCCACCGGCGAAGAAGGTGCCGACCGGCTTGCCGGCGACAGCATCCGGGATCACCGACGGCCTGCGCCCGTCACACACGACCATCGGGATACCGGCCCTCATGAGCGCGCGGGCCGCTTCCACCTTGGTAGCCATCCCGCCTGAGCCCACTACGGAGCCCGCGCCACCGGCGGCGCTCATCATCTGCTCGGTCAGCTCCTCGACGTGCTCGACGAGCTGGGCCTCGGCACTCTGTCGCGGATCGGCATCGTAGAGGCCCTCGATGTCGGTCAGGATCACGACGAGGTCCGCACGGACCATCGTTGCGACCAGAGCGGCGAGCGTATCGTTGTCGCCGAAGCGGATCTCGTCGACCGCTACCGTGTCGTTCTCGTTGACCACCGGCATGACGCCCAGGGCGAGCAGGCGTTCGAGCGTGTCGCGCGCGTGAAGGTACGCCTGACGGTGAGCGGTGTCGTGACGGGTCAGCAGGACCTGACCGACCGCCACTCCCCTGGCTGCTGCAAGCGCGGCGTACATGCCGAGTACCTGGACCTGACCCACTGCTGCCGATGCCTGCAGCGAGGGCATGTCGTCAGGTCGGGTGCGCATGCCGAGAGCCTGAATCCCCGCGGCGATGGCACCGGACGTCACCAGGACCACCTGCGTCCCCTGGCCGCGCACCTCCGCGACCTGGTCGATCAGCGCGTCCGCGTACTCCCGGTCCAAGCCCTCACCCTCGGGCGCGAGCGTGGAACTGCCTACCTTGATGACCACTCTGCGGATGTCGTGCATCTGCCGGCCTTCTACCCGTCTTCCGGTTCTTCCTCGACGAACGCCACCTCGGGATCGGCGGCGAGTGCACCGGAGAACTCGAAGGTAGCACCCGCGATGGAAATCTCATCGCCGTCCAGCGCGCCCGCCTCCTCAAGTGCCTTCTCGACACCGGACTTCACCAAACGCTTCTGAAGGAAGGCGACCGCTTCCTCGTTACCCAGCTCGGTCATGATGACCATCCGCTCGACGCCTGTGCCATCGACCCGGAAGCTGTTGGTGCCCGTACGCACGACACGGAAGCTGTAGTCCTGACGCGGTTCGTACGCGTATACCTGTTCGACGGCCTCGGCTTGGGCGACCTCCTGTCGTAGCTGGTGGACGCGCTCGCCAACCGCCAGCAACAGGCTGTCGACACCATGACCGGTGATGGCGGAGACCTCGAAGTACGCGGTCTCGTGCTCCGCCGCATACGATGCGACGGCCGCCGAAGCCTCCGCAGCGCCCTGTGTGTCGCACTTGTTGCCGACGAGGATGCGCGGGCGCTCGGCGAGCTCGGACACGTGGAGCGCAAGCTCGCGATCGATCACGCGGATGTCCTCGACCGGGTCGCGGCCTTCCCATCCACCGGAAAGGTCGACGACATGGAGAATGAGCGCCGTACGCTCGATATGACGCAGGAACGCATGGCCGAGACCCACACCCTCGTGAGCCCCCTCGATGAGGCCCGGGACATCTGCCAGCACGAAGGAGTGCTCGCCTGCCTTGGCCACACCGAGGTTCGGGACGATGGTCGTGAACGGATAGTCGCCGATCTTGGGCCGTGCCGCGCTCATGCGCGCGATGAGCGATGACTTCCCTACGTTGGGCATACCCACGAGTGCGGCGTCTGCCATCAGCTTCATCTCGAGTGTGATCCAGCGCTCCTCGGCAGGCTCTCCGAGTTCCGAGAAGGCGGGCGCCCGGCGCGTGGGAGTCACGAAGTGGATGTTGCCCCTGCCACCCCTGCCACCGCGAGCCACAACGATCCTCTGACCGTGATGGGTGAGGTCGGCAAGTGTCTGCGTTCCTTCCTCATCGCGAACTATCGTGCCGAGAGGGACCTTGAGCACGAGGTCCTCTCCTGCAGCGCCATGGCGGACCGACCCCTTGCCGTGAATACCGCGCGTTGCCTTGAAGTGGCGACGATAGTGATAGTCGAGCAGGCTCGACACCGTGGCATCGGCCTGAAGGACCACGTTTCCGCCCCACCCGCCATCTCCACCGTCCGGTCCGCCCTTGGGCACGTGCGCCTCACGGCGAAACGACGTGCAGCCGCCACCGCCGTCGCCGGCTTTGACGAATATCTTCGCTTCATCAACGAACATGCGCGGTCCTCTGGGTCGGTGGGTCGCGATGTGATTCAGATGATACGGGACGAGCCCCCTGCTCGCGAGGGAGCGGGGGGCTCGTGTGCGTACATCGCATCGCTCGGCGCGGGCTGTTCCCGAAGTGTATCTAGCCCTCGAACGGTCGAACGTGAATGCGGCGCTTCAGGCCCTTCGTGAACTCGACAACACCGTCGACCTTGGCAAAGAGCGTATCGTCGCCGCCGCGACCGACGTTCTCGCCGGGGTGGAAGTGAGTCCCACGCTGGCGGACGAGGATCGAGCCGGATGTGACCTCTTCGCCACCGAACCGCTTGACGCCAAGGCGCTTGGCCTTGGAATCGCGGCCGTTCTTGGTTGAGCCGAGGCCTTTCTTATGAGCCATCTCTACCTACCTGCTTTCGTGCATCCGTCCGCGGGCGTGCGCCGGGACGCGGTCCGATACTGCTAGCCCTCGTACTTCTTGGCGTGAACGCCACAGTACTTCGAGCCTTCCTTGGCCTTGTTGCCACAGCGCTCGCCGTCGCTCTTGACGGCCTCACACTGCGCGGCTGCGGCCTCGACTACGGCGACGGACTCGTCGACGACGGCCGTCGCGGCCTTCTCCTCGGCCACGGGCGTCGGAGTCTCGGCCTTGGCAGCCTTCTTGGCGGCCGGCTTGCCGGTGCCAAGGACGACGTCGGTGACTCGCACCCGCGTCTGCTCCTGTCGATGACCCTTGAGACGCTTGTAGCCCTTGCGCTTCTTGAACTTGAACACGACCTGCTTCTCGCCCCGGAAGTGCTCCAGGACCTCGGCGGTCACGGTGGCGGAGGCAAGCGCGTCCGAGTCTACGACGATGTCCTCGCCGTCAGACACGAACAGGACATCGAAGGTCACGGTCTCTCCGACCTCGGCAGCGAGCCGCTCGATAACGGCCTCCGTGCCCTTCTCGACCTTGAGTTGCTTACCGCCGGTTGAAACGACAGCGTACATAGGGTTGAACCTCTCACTCGCCTTCATGCGCGAAGGGATATGCTAGCAGAGGGCATGAACAGCGTCAACGACGCCTTAGTGTATCGAAACTGCGCTTGAGAAAGCCGCTTTTCCCCTCGATGAGCACCTTGACCTGGAGTGGTTCGCACTCGGTGTCCGGAACGATCGACACCTGTTTGCCCGTCTCGGACTTGAGCGCCGCGATCACGTTGGCCCCCGGAGCCATGAGCAGGTCATACGTCTCGGGGTGAACGCCGAACAGGAATGCCGAGGACCCTGCGCTGCCCAACAACTCCCGCAGGCGGCGCTCGACGGCGATGCGACGGGTCGCCGCCGAGAGGACCCGGCCCTGGCCGTTGCAGCGCGGGCACACCTCGGTCATCGTGCCGAACAGCCCGTCCGTCACGTTCTTGCGGGTCATCTCCACCAGCCCCAG
>JAHYJI010000122.1 GCA_019429145.1 Coriobacteriia bacterium
CGGCGAGCTCCGGCTTACCGGTGGGGTTGATGCGCTCGCCGATCTTCGCGATGGGTGCTCCCGCTCCGATCCGCAGCGTACGCCGGGGACCGGCGATGACCACGCCGGGCAGTCCGACCCGACCCTCGACGACCGGCAGCTCCTTGGCGAAGTCGACGATGGCACCGGTGAACGCCGGCGAAGAACCGCAGCACGAGCCGACAAGCGAGGCGCCTGCGCGCACGAACCTCGCCGCAAAGCCGCCCATCTCGTCGGCGGTCCCGGGAAACACCGTCCGCCCGTCCTCGAGGCGCGGCAGCCCGGCGTTGGGCTGCACGATGACCGGCAGCGCGGTCGCGGCCGTCATCGCCTCGACGTACGGGAGCATCTGCTCGGGGCCCAGCCCGCAGTTCATGCCGACGGCGCTCGCACCGGCCGCCTCGAGAATGACCGCCGCGGTCGCCGGGTCGGTGCCGGAGATGTCGGTGACCCCACCGAGCCCGAAGGTCACCGACGCGAAGACCGGCAGGTCGCACACGGAGCGGGCGGCAAGCACCGCACAGCGGGCCTCGGCGATGTCGGTCATCGTCTCGATGATGATGGCGTCCGGGTCCTCGGACGCCAGCGCCGTGACCTGCTCGGCGAACGCCTCGAAGACGCGATCGAAGGATGCCGTGCCGAGCGGTTCGAGCACGAGTCCCGTCGGGCCCACGTCGGCAAGCACGTGCTGGGCGCCCGACTCGCGCGCCACACGCACCGAGGCCCGGTTGAGCTCGACCACCTGATCGCCCAGACCGTACTCGTCGAGCTTCGGGCGCGAGCCGCCGAAGGAGTTGCTGGTGACGCAGTCGGCTCCCGCGAGGACGTAGTCTCGGTGGATGCCCGCGACGATCTCGGGCGCGGTGAGGTTGAGTTGCTCGGGGCATTGCTCCGGCGGGATGCCCGCGCGCTGTAGCATCGTCCCGAACGCGCCGTCGATGACCAGCACGTCACGGCCCAGGCGTGAGAGGATGTCGGGCATGGCTGTTCTTCAACCTTTCTGGAAGCAGCTAAAAGCGCAGCGTGACGGCCCTGCGGGGGCACGCGACCACGCACGCCTCACAATACACGCACTTGTCCTTGTCGAACACGAGCTCCGCCGTTCCCTCGGCAAGCGTGAGAGCGCCGGGCCGGCAGACCGCGGTGCACAGTCCGCACACCACGCACCGCTCGTCGTCCAGGCAGATGTCGCTCGCCGCTTCCCGCACGCCGATCCCCTCGGCCCGCAGGAACGCCACACCCGCTTCGAACTGCTCGGCACTACCGGTGAGTTCGAGAAGCATGCGACCCTCCTGCGCGGGCTGTATCTGCGCGCGCAGGATGTTGGGCACCAGATCGAAGTCCCTCACGAGGTGGTAGGTTATGGCCTTGGTCGCCTGCCGCGGAGGGAAGGTGAGGTCGAGCCTTCTGCGTGCCATCGTCAGATCGCCTCCTCGGACCTGATCTCGAGCGGTTTGACGCCCTGGGAACCCGGCTGCGGTAGCGGCTGCAGCGGTGGATTGAGAGTGAAGCGGTGCTCGGTGATCCAGCGCTTGAGTTCGGCCGCGATGCGGCGCGCCACCGGCAGCGAGCTGATCGGCCCGGTGGGTATGGGCCTGCCCTCGATCTCGATCTGCCCGCTTCTCAGCTCGGCATACGTGACCCGTCCGAGTGCCGGACGACTCCGGCGCTGCACGCCGTAGTCGAACACCGTCGCACTCAGGTCGGCGTCGGTCAGCGCGAGGGTCGCCGCCAGGTCCTCGTCGAGCACGGGTATCGGGATGCCGATCCCCACGAACGCCGAGACCCCATACCTCTCGAACGTCGCGGCGCTGAAGAACTCGTGGCTGGCCTGTTTGAGGTCGGCGATGAACGCGAGGGTTCCCGCCGGGCCCACCGGCACGCCGTTCTCGTCGCGTTCCTGGTTCGGGTTGTGCTGGGTCCCCTCCCAGGCGACGTAGCCCGGAGCGCCGGCGACAAAACAGCGCGTGCCCACCCCGATCGCGCGGTACGTCGGATCGTTGAGCAGCGGGGAGAGCGCGCCTGCCGAGGAGTACGTTGCGTTTGCGAACCGGGGCAGCAGGGTTCCGAGATAGGTGTACAGGGCCCGGTCGCCGCTGTTCACCGCCACCGCGTAGTTCTGGTAGCAGTTGCGCGGATTGAACAGGTAGGCCTGGTTGAGATCTTCCAGCGTCACGTAGGTGTCGATCTCGGTGCGCGGATAGCAGTCGGTTCCCGGCCCGGTGGCCTTCAATCGCACCGCACGGCCCCGCAGCAGGTCCTCGATGACGTGCGCGCCGCCGTACTCGATGCCCCGCGTGACGCTCGGCTCGGTCGCACCGAGGTAGGTGTCGACCGCGGCCAGACCGCCGCTCGCGGGCACGTCATTCAATGTGATCGACGCCATCTTGATCGGCGGGTCGGAGTGACCGAAGTTCAGGAACACGCCCGACGAGCACATCGGCCCGAAGGTCCCGGTCGTCACGACGTCGACCGTGCGCGCCGCCGCGCTCACACCGTCCTCGGCCGCCAGCACCGCGAACTCCTCGGCGGTCATCACCACGGCTTCACCCGAAGCGATCCTCGCGTTGATCTCTTCCCAGCTCTTCGTCATCGCGCGACACCTCCAGCAACAAGAAACGCTCCCCGCCTGACAGATTGCCAGGGCGAGAAGCGCATCGCTTCACGCGGTACCACCCGACTTCGCGGACCGGCCGCTCCGGTCCGCCTCTTGATGCCCGCGGTAACGGGGGCCACCGTCCGGCATTACTGGGCGCCCTCCGTCACCGCAGCGAGGTTCGGGCACCGTTCCTCCGGAAGCCTCCGGGGCCATGTTCCGCGGGTTCTCGGACGCCGGTTCTCAGCTACCCCGGCTCTCTTGAGGTCCTACGCGACCGCGTACTCATCCCCATCGCAGGCTCGATATGAGTTGCCGAGGATGGTAGTCCCCTCACCAGCCCTCGTCAATCCGGCGAGTTGCCTCATCAGAAATGTCGTCGAAACCGCTTCGTTGCCTCACGTAAGGATGTCGTCGAACGGTTAGCGTCGATCCGTCGGTCGTTCCAGACGGCGGGGAGGCGCAGCCAGGGTGTCTATGACGATGGCGGAGAAGCACGCAGTGACGAGGAAGCTTTCCGAGAGGTACCGGCGGGCGCGCAAGCTGGAGAAGAGCGCGCTCATCGACATGTGCTGCGAGGTGACCGGCTACAGCCGTGACCACGCCGCACGTCTGCTGCGCGCAGGCCCGCCTCAGAAGCGGCAGCCGCGACGGCGCACGGCGCGCCGGCGGACCTACGACGCCGAGGTGCTCTTCGCGCTGCGAAGGGTGTGGGCCACACTGGACGGCGCGTGCGGCAAGCGCGTCGCCGCGGTCATGGAGCAGACCGTGAGTGCCATGCAACGCCACGGCGAGCTCATGATCTCTTCGGAGACCCGCTCAAAGCTGCTCGCCGTATCGGCGGCTACCATCGACCGGATGCTCGCGCCGGATAGGGCCAAGCTCGCCTTGAAGGGGCGTGTCGGGACCAAGCCCGGCACGCTGCTCAAGCACCAGATCCCGGTCAAGACGTTTGCGGAGTGGGACGAGGCGCGAGCTGGCTTTGTCGAGATCGATCTGGTCGGACACGACGGAGGCGTTCTGCGCGGGGAGTACTGCCAGACACTTGACGTCACCGACGTGGCGACAGGCTGGACCGAGACGCGAGCGGTGCGCAACAAAGCGCAGGTGCACGTATTTGCCGCACTCAAGGAGATCCGCGCGGCCCTTCCCTTCCCGCTGCTCGGCATCGACTCGGACAACGGAAGCGAGTTCATCAACCATGAGCTCTATCGCTACTGCCAAGAGGAGCGGATCACGTTCACCCGCTCGCGCGCCTACCGCAAGAACGACAGCTGCTACGTCGAGCAGAAGAACTGGTCGGTGGTGCGGCGCAACGTCGGCTACGCGCGCTTGGACACCCCTGAGGAACTCGAGGTCTTGAACGATCTTTACGCCAGGCTGCGCGATCACACGAACTTCTTCATGCCGAGCGCCAAACTCCTCTCAAAGACACGCGACGGCGCCAAGGTCACCAAGCGCTACGACACACCGGCGACACCCTACGCCCGCACACTCGCCTCGCCGCACGTCAGCGACACCGTCAAACGCAGGCTCACCAAGCGCTACGATGCACTCAACCCCGTCGCGCTCAAGCGTGAGATCGCAACGCTGCAGAGGCGACTCTACGAGCTCGTCTCGCTCAAGGAATCGATCAGGAGAAGGGAGGTGCAGGCACCCGATCTCGACGACATCTATGATGAGTCAACGAAGATGGCGTTCGACGACATCCTTACGTGAGGCAACGGGCGGTGGATGCGCGGGTTAGATGCGTCACCCGGCCCGCTCGGTGATTCGACGCAACACTGACCTTGCCATGAGATAGAGGTAGGACCTGGTCTTCAGCCCCCCGGAGAAGACACGCTCTTCCCAAAATCCGTGCGCATCGACCTTGTCCTGAAGAAGCTCAGGGTGTACCAAGCTCAAGACGCCAGTCGAGACGTCCGACCAAGTCGGGAACTGCTTGAGTATCTCTCGCTTGTCCGATCGCACCGCAAGAAAGCAGTTCTGCCTGTACCAGTAGGAGATGCGGGGCTCGTCCCAAACGAGAGGGCGGACAACGTCGGCCATGACGTATTCATGCGCTGCAAACAGCGCCGCCCA
>JAHYJI010000011.1 GCA_019429145.1 Coriobacteriia bacterium
TCGGGGAGAGTGTCGTGGTGTAGAAGACCGAGGCGCCGTCCTGATAGAGGCGGTAGGAGTGCATGCCCGAGCCGGTATCGCTGACCGCGTTCCACTTGACCGTGACCTTGCCCCACGCGTCACGCTCGAGCGTGACCACGGGCTTTGCGGGCGGGGTGGTGTCGAGAACGCTGATCGACACGGTGGCCGGCGGCGAGTAGTGGGTACCGTCGTACGCCCGGTAGGTGAAGCTCGCCGCACCGAGGAAGCCTGCAGGCGGCGTGTAGGTGAAGGCGCCGTTGGCGTTCAAGGTGACCGTGCCGGTCCCGCTCGCCGGTCCGCTCAGAAGGTGTGCGGTGATGGGGTCGCCATCGGCATCGGTATCGTTCGCGAGCACACCGGGCGCCGGGACGGAAAGTGCGGTGTTGAACGGAGTCGTGAAGGAGTCGTTGACCGCGACCGGAGGGGTGTTGGTCGCCGTCTCGGCGGTCACCGAAAGACCGTAGTCTCCCACGCCATGCTCGGTGTCGAACGCGTGCACCAGGATGCAGATGTTCATGTCGAACGGCGCGATCCATTCGATGCGTGAGTAGTAGTCCTCGCCGCCGTCATCGTCCTCGGCGATAGGCACGTCGCCGCCGGAGAGGTAGAGGAAGAGGACGGTGTCGGAGCCCCACGGACCGATGTGACTCGTCTCGATCACGTACCTCATGCCTGCCTGGACCGGGAAGCAGACCCAGTCCCGGTCGCCGGCCGGCCACAGTGTTCTCGACTGAGGCGGCGCACCGACGGTGATGCTACCGGCCTGACCCGGAGTGTCATCCGGCTCGTATGCGTCAGATCCGAGCGGTGCGAGGAGCTCGAGAGCGAAGTTGACGGCCAGCGTCGAGCTTCCGTTCCAGTAACCGTGCTCGAACTGCGGAGTGTAGCCATCCGCCTCTACGTAGAACCGGTAGTCACCCGGCCCCCAATCCATCTGGTCATCGACGGCGTACGTGCCGGTGCCACTCGAGAACGCAGTTCCCGCCCAGAGGTAGTCTTCCAGGGCGTCGTCGTACCAGAATGCCATCACCCGGGCGTCCTCGAGCGGCGTGCCCGTACCAGCCTCGGTCACGGTGCCGGCCGCGATGGACGTCTGCGCGTCGAGCGCGAAGTTCACGACGTGAGGTGTCTCCCCGTCCCACGCGCGAGCCGCCGTTTCGGGGGCATACCCGGATGCCTGAGCATGGATCTCGTAGCCGCCCGAGCCGTAACCGAGGTCGTCGTAGACTTCGTACTCGCCCGCGCCGTCCGTGTACGCGAATCCGGCGAGCAGGTACTCCTCGGCTACGGCATCCCACCACAACGCCTCGACCCGGGCGCCCCCAACGGGGGCTGTGCTCCAGGCGTCACGAACGGTGCCCGTTGCCACCGGCGGTGGCGTCTCCAGTGCGAAGTTGAAGGAGAGCGTCGTCGTACCGTTCCAGTTCTCGGATCGCGTCTGCGGGAGGTACCCCTCGGCCTCGACGAAGAACTCGTACTCGCCCGGGCCGAGAAGCAGCGAGTCATAGAGCAGGTAGGTGCCGTCCGGTCCGGTACCCACGAAGCCGGCCCACGTCCACTCGCCCGCGTCGGTGTCGTAGCGCGTGGCCAGTATCCCGGCATCCTCGATCGGCCAACCGCTGTCGGAGTCTGTCACCATGCCCTGGACGAGCGGTGCGGCAGCCGTGAGCCGGGCGGTGATATGGATCGGAGACCACCCGGGGCCGCCCCAGGTACCGAAGTGCTCTTGGGAGGCGTATCCGGCGGCTGACACGACGAACCGGTAGTCACCCGCCCCGTAGTCCTCCTCGTCGTAGACATCACACGTGCCCTGGGGCCCGGTGTGGCCCTCGCCACCCAACCTCCACTGAAGGTCGGCAGGGTCTTGCTGGAAGGCTTGCACCGTCGCGCCGTCCAACGGACCGCTGGTCGAACCGTCGATCACTGTCACGATCGCCACGGGCAGCACCGGCACCAAACGGTAGTTGATGTCGAGCGCGTCCTCGACATACCACACCCCGTCCTGCCAGCGGGTGTAGTAGCCCTCAGCCGAGCAGGAGAAGCGGTACTCGCCGCCACCGCGCCCCATCTCGTCGTAGACCGCGTACGTTCCGTCCTTGTGCGAGTAGGCATCTCCGGCCCAGAGATACTCGCCTGCGCCCTCGTGCCACTCCGCCTCGATGCGGGCCCCCTCGACCGGGACGGGGAAGGAGGAGTCGATCGTGTCGACCATGCCGCGGGCGATCGGCGGCATCGGGTACAGGGCGACGCTGATGTCGAGCGAATCGAAGCCGTCCCAGTAGCCGACCCCGCCTCCGGAGAAGTAACCCTCCGCCCGCACCTCGAAACGGTACTCGCTCATCTCGTTGCCGGACTCTTCATGGCGGTCGTACTCGTCGTAGACGGCGTACATGCCGTCAGGCGTGGTCGTCGTCACTCCGCTCAGCAGATACTCCTGAGTATCCGGATCGATCCAGTAGGCCGTCACCTCGGCCCCGGCTATACCCAGCCCGGTCTCAACGTCACTCACCAGCCCGACCGCCACCGGCGGTCTGCGATCCAGCCTGATCTCCAGCACGAGCGGCGTGCCCCCGGCCCACCACACCCACTCCCTGAGATCGGTCAGGTATCCGGGTGCGGACGTGCGAAACTGGAAGAACCCGGAGCCGGCGCCGAGCGTGTCGTAAACGGCGAAGACGCCGTCCGCATCGGCGAACCCATCTCCGACAGGAATCTGCAGACCTCCCGTCGGAGGCGTCAGAGCGACCTCGACCCGCGCTCCCTCGACCGGCAACAGCGTGACCGAATCGATGACCTTTCCGGTGGCAAGCACGGACAAGCGGGTCATTCTGATCTCCGGCTGGAGCGGACCGTAGCCGTCCCACTCGTCGACGTACTCCTCCGACAGGTAGCCGTCGGCCTCCGCAACGAACTTGTAGTCCCCGGATCCATAGTTGAACGTGTCACGGAAGGTGAACAGGCCTTCTTCGTCTGTCGTCTCGGTGCCGATGAGGCCCCACTCGTTGGCGCCGAGGTATCGGTACGCACTGACGCGGGCGCCTTCGATGCGCTCGTCGGCGTCAGCATCGATCACCACGCCGTGGGCGATGGTGCCGGTCGCCACGAGGACGAAGCTCTCGGATACCGGTCCTTCACCTCCCCAGCTGGTCGTCCTCTCAGCGGGGAGGAAGCCGTCTGCAAAGACCCGCAGAACGTATACTCCCGACCCGACGGTCCCCTGGCCGTACAGGTCGTAGGAGCCGTTCGCGCGACTGATGGCCTCGCCTGCGTAGGTGTACTCACCCGCTGTGGGATTCACCAACCACCACGCCTCGATCCGCGCACCGGGCAGCAGATCACGCCCCCCGCGGATCTCTCCCCGGAAGAGGTGCGGTAACCCGACCAGCCAGTAGTCGTGTGAGATGGGAGACGCGCCGCTCCAGTACTCCTCATGATCCTGGGGCTCGAAACCTTGCGCTTCGACGACGAACCGGTAGGTCCCCGCACCGAACGCGTACTCGTCGTAGAGTGTATAAACCCCCGCACCGTCCGTGACCGCCTCGCCCGCCGAGAACCACTCTTCGGACACCGGCTCCTTCCACAAGGCGCGAACTTCAGCGCCCGCCACCGTGAGCGGGGCGCCGACGCCTGCATACACCTTTCCAGTAGCGACAGGCTTCGCAGCGATGAGCGCGAAGTCGAGCGTGAGCGGGTCGACCCCGTTCCAGTACTCCACGCGCCACTGGGTCACGTAGCCATACGCGCGCACGACGAACGTGTAGTCCCGCTGGCCGTAGCCGAGCTGGTCATAGATGACGTACAGACCCGCAGAGTCAGTCACATCATCGCCGGACCACAGCCACTCATCAAAGTCCGGGTCGTACCAGGATGCCGACACCGTCGCGCCCTCGATGCGTGAGGGAGTGCCCGGCCCGGACACCACACCGCTCGCGATGACCGGGGTGTCTGCAGCAATCGCTGCCGTTGCGGGTCCGAGGAGCACGGCCAGGGTCACCACTGCGGCCAACCAGGCAAGCGGCCGGACTCTCAGACCGGCGTGTGCGTGATGCATGACTCCCCCCATCATTGCCCCCGCCTACGGTTCCGTCGCGGGTGTCACATCCTGGAGAACGAGCACGATCCGGTCCCCCTGCATCCGGGTCACCACTACTCCGCTGTAGCGGCCACCCGCCTTCACCACCTGGTCGCCGAGTATGAACACGACGTTGCGTCCTGTGAGATCGGGAACCCGGCCGTCCTGAGCGCGAGGCTCGGCAGCAGAGACCAGTCCGACGATGCTCGGGCCGTAGGAGGAGGGGCCGATCCCGTACGGTTCGAACACGACTTCGATCTCGAGTCCCTCGTCATACGAGTCGGGTGAGAGCGCCCAGAGCGAACGATCCGGGGGAGCGCTGAGCGGCTCGAGAGACACTCCCGGAGCGGCAGGTGTGGCGGGGGCATCGGAGGGTGGAGGGGCCGGCGTCTGAGTTGCCTGTGCAGAGGCAGGGGCGGGCGGCGATTGACCGACATCGTTCACAGCACCGCTGTCACAACCGACCGCGGCGACTGCGACGACAAGACCCAGGAACGCGAGAACCAGGGTCTTCCCAGCACGACTCGCCATGTGTATGCCCCTCGCGAAACGAGCACCCATGCCCGTCCCGGGAGCCGCGCGCACTCCCAGGGCTACTTCCGGATACCCGCCGGAGCAGAATCCAAAACGCGTGGCGTTCCCGTCGCATGGCGGCACGCGTTACGTTTGCCTTTTTCACGGGTAAGACGCCGAGTAGACGACGGGGGGAATCGGCCCCGGATGTAGCGCGAGCGCGCATCTTCAGAAGAGCTCATCAGACGCGCAAGTGGAAGTGCGATCGGACGGGCCCGTCGAGGCATCCGAGCAGCCTGAGACCCACGAGCCGAGGGGTTCTCATGGGGCGCACTACGCTCTCTCACCGGGCATTCCGCCACAACCGTCCAGCTCGCCCCCCCTCGCATGACGAACACTCTGTCGAGCGCTTCACCTCCGACATCTCCAGCGACGCGCTGACAATCACGAGGCGTCAGATGGTCACGTTCGCTGGCACTGTAGCTCTCGCCTCCTCGGCGGGTGTCAAGGCGGCGACCGCATCACTCAGCCCCACGGAGATCGTCGCGGACCGCCGTCGGCTGCGTGCGGTCGTTGCCGGCCGAACGTTCGAGCTCGACACGCAGCTCTTCGGAGGCTCACCGCATCTCGTTGTGACTCGCACCGCGTCTGCCGTCACAGCGGCGCTGAAGTCGGCAACCTACCCGGGCACCGACATCCCCGCCGACCTCGACCTGCACTTCGAGTCACTCGGCGGCAGCACGCGGCTGCGCATTCGCTCCTCCAGCGGAGGGTTCGATGCGACGGTGCCGCTCCTCGCCTGGCTCGAAGGGCGCGCAACGGCGCGCTCGCGCTTGAACCTCGCGCGGGCGAAGAGCGAGCTGAGTGACGGTCGCATGCTGCGCTTCAGGGGCAGCGCTCAGGCAACGCTCCACCCAGATCTCACTCTCGACCTCCTGGGAACCGACATCGTGAGCCTGACGGGCTCCGGTGTCTCGCTGGTCGGTAGCGAAGCCCACATCTGGCTTGCTTCGGCCTCGGCTCCTACCCTCTTCACGCACAGGATCAAGCGGCGCACGTTCATACAGATACGCGGGAAGAACCACGAGTGGAACGTCTCGGGCGTGACAACGCCCGCAGGCAGCAGCGTTGCTTTCGATCCGGACTCGTTCGACCAGGCGACGATAGAGGCCGCACAGACGTTGGCCGGACGTCGGCTCGCCATCGTGAGCTTCGAGAATTCCCATGAGACCGGTGCTGCCCTCCTGAAGCTTGCATCCGGGGCCTCGGGGGGACCAGCGATGCTACCCCTCCGCAATCCCCGTTACGCGTTCGTCTGCGGCGACCACGACCGCTTCTCGCTCTCGGCCGATGTGGCAGATGCTACGTCCTGGCTCGAGCAGCCCGGCCACAGCCTGCTGCTCGGCAGGGATACGGACAGCCCCGAGGTAGTCATGCAGGGCTGGGGGGGAACCGCCGAGCAGGTCGAGGGGAAGGTCGAGGTGCTCGGCGTTGCGGTGCCGATCGAGGGCGTGATCGCAAGCCCGCTGATGTTCCCCTCGGCGCACGCGCCCGCAACCGACCAGAGCGTATCGCTGAGCGGCGGCACGGAGACGGACACCCTCGCACCGCAGACCCTCTCGCTCGAAGCCGGCCTGCTGTCGTGGCTCGCCCCGCTGCCGATCTACTTCGCGCTCGATGCGGCCTCGATCACCCTGACCCGGCCGGAGGACATGCTCACCGTCAAGCTCGAGTTCTACAACCTGCGGCTCCTGGTCGACCTCGAAGTACCGACGCTCTTCCGGCGCGTCGCCGCGAACCCGTCCTACCTCGTCGTCGAACTCCCCCCGCAGGCACTTCTCGAGCAGGCGTACTACGCTGAGACAGGTACCGCCTCGGCAGCGATGTCGAGCTTCCTCAACCTGTTGTGGCTCATCAATCCGAAGACTCCTCCGATCCAGGCGCGGATCGCCGAACCGACCAGGCTCGCATTCCGCATACCGGACAGCGTGCTCTCGGAAGGCATCCCCTACACACTCGAGGGGCTCCTCAACTGGACCCGCTACTCCAACAGCGTCGCTCCCTGGGCACAGGAGACGCCCCAGCAGGTGGCCCCCGGATCTGGTTCGTTCGGTGCGCTTGTCGCGTCCAACGCCCGCCCGCCCAAGCACGGCACGCACTTCCCGCTCGTGGCGCCGGAGACATCGATCGAGGCTCCGTGGGGACTCTACCTCTCGCCCTCGGACAATCGCGAGTACTGGTCGCACCGGATCGACCCGCTGGAGCGTGACGGGGTTACCGAGCTCTGGCATACGACTCTTACCGGCCGCAGGCGCTGGCAGGCCTGGGGCTGGGGCACGTATCAGCCTGGCGTCCGCGCGGTGTGGGCACGCCACTACTCCACTTCATCGGGTCGCCTGAACGATGTGCCGGACCTATTCCGGAACAGCTTCACCACGGACGTCGACGATCAGGCAGGCTACGTCAATCGATGGGCACTCGTCGACATCACCGCGCGATACGGGCACCCGCGCGTAACTGCCGAGCGACTGACACTCACCTCGCTCGGAGCATGGCTGGACCTCAGGGGACAGTGGCCGGTGACGGACTACGCGGCAGCCGGAGAGTACATCGCTACGGCTCTGGAGGCCTGGACCCACCGGGCCACCATGGGACGCGACCAATTCGTACGCATCGTCAAGGCGGGGCGCCTCTTCCCCTTCGGTAACCGCGCGTCGCACGTGACCATCACCGAGCGCAAGTTCCAGGAAGCGCCCGACGGCAAGCGGACAGCCTACCTGATACAACGCTCCTTCATCATCGTGCGCGAACCCGACAAGTCGTACTCGCTGAGCGACACGGGTCAGGGACCGGTCTACCGCGCATTTCCCTTCAAGCGCGTCACATTCAAGACCCGCGTGACTCCGGACCTCGCCAATCCCTCGACCAATCGTGTGTACACCGCCGACAAGTCCTGGTGGCCGAGACTGCTCTCGACCGGCGGGGACTTCTTGTTCGAGTACGCCGCAACCGACTGGGACGGCCGCACGACTGACCTCCGTTCGCCGCTCATCTTCGTTCCCGAGGAGTACGCGACGAAGTGGCCCGGCATCAACCCCGCCGACGCAGCGGCCGAGATCGATGCGTGCGATGCCGCGATGCTCCAGGTGCAGATAGCCGTGAACGGCCAGAAGGTTGCCTACAGCGAGCCGCTGCCTGCCTCGGCCACCGAGGACCGGCGAGTGCTCGAGACCCAGATAATCCGTTTCGGAGCGCTCAGCGCCGTGATGACCTCGTGGGCGGCCGCATACGGCAAGATCTACTTCTACCCGCGGTTGCACCGCGCCAACGTGCGCCTAGAGGACGTCGAGGCGCTCATGAACGCCGAGTCGGGGACGTGGATCCGGCTCTGGGGCGGGTACCTCGGCAACGGCTACACGGGCATCAACGCCGAGGGGCGCGTATTCGCTGAGATTTCCGACTCGGGCGCGTTTGGGGACTCCGGAGATGACTCCGCATCGTCTCTCGCGCTCAACATCTCACCCGAGCGCGCGGGCGGTTTCGCGACGCCGAATCTCTCGGTCACGGGACTTTCCGCCACCGGTGGCGCATTCGGTGGCACGCCGGAGAACTACGGCTCGGGCAGCCTGAAGGCGGATGACTTCTTCGCGAACGCGAACCCCACGCTCTTCGGGGACATCACGCTCCTCGACATCCTGAGCCTGGCAAGCGGTCAGGGCATCAGCCTCGGCCCCAAGGATGTGCCCCTCTTCAACGACTACATCGTCAAGCGCGACGGCGAGACTTTGGCACGCTACGAATACTCGTGGAACACCGAGAAGTTCGGCAACAAGTCGGCGATCTTCAAACCCAGCAGTTCCCCGAAGACCCGGCTCGAGCTGTTGGCCTTCCTCGAGAAGAACCTCTCGCGCATAGACGCTCCGCCTTCCTCGGGCGTGAACGGCAGCCTCGTCAACTTCACGCTCTCGCTCTTCGACATCATCGACGTCGAGTTCACGAGCTTCGGCTTCTCGATCGACACCGGCGGAGACGTCGACGTCACGCCGAAGATCAAGGACATCCGCTTCAGTGGCGCGCTGGAGTTCGTCAATCAGCTGCGCGAGATCATGAACTTCACCGGCGACGACGGCGGGTTCGCAATCGATATCAACGCCGAGGGCCTCAGCGCCATCGTAACGATCGCGCTTCCCGACGTCGCAGTGGGCGTCTTCAGCCTGAAGAACATGTCGATCAGCGCCGGGTTCATATTGCCGTTTACCGGCGAGCCGCTTCGCTTCCCGTTCTCGTTCTGCAAGCCGGAAAGCCCCTTTGAACTCGCGGTCTCGGGCTTTGGCGGTGGCGGCTACTTCATCGTGGAACTCCAGGCGAGCGACACGAACGCCATCGCACTGCTGGAACTCTCCCTCGAATTCGGTGTATGCGCATCCGTCACCCTGGCAGGCATCGCGAGCGGCAGCGTGGAGATCAAGGGCGGCGTCACACTGCGCATCGCGGGCGAGGAGCTGTCGTTCACAGCGTTCTTCCGCATGTCCGGGCGGCTCGACATCCTCGGCATCATCAAGGTGTCGGTGCTCTTCAGTCTGACTCTGACGTACATGAACAAGAGCGCCGCACTCTCGGCGGGCGAAGGCAACGGCCAGAATGCCATCCTCATCGGCGAGGCATCGCTCTCCATCGACATCGAGATCCTCTTCTTCTCGTTCAGCGTCACGCTCACGGTCAAGAAGAAGTTCGACGGCGACGACCCGAGGTTCGGTGACTGGATGCTCGAAGACGAGTGGGCGACCTACTGCGAAGCGTTCGGTCCGGCGACGGTTGGAGCGTGATGACGATGGCAACCAAGCAAACCGTCATGTGGACCGCGCTTCCCAACGGCGTGCGCACCGGTAAGGACGGCACGCAGTATCTGAGGCTGGCTGCGTTCATGTCGCCGCGGCTGACGAGCACCTCGACGCCGCCACTGACGCTCGGCATGTGGCCGGACTTCGCGACCGGCGATGAGGCGGTCAACTGGGCATCGACGGTAGCGGGGCTCACGTTTCACCTCGAGTTCCGCCGGAGAACAGACGGGACCGTCTACCGGGTTCCCGCACTGGCAAGCCGCCGCACCTCGGCGAGCAACCCGTCACTGTGGTCGGAGCTCTTCGGCCCCGGCACACCTGTGGACGGCTACGTCCCGCCGGACCTGAAGAACGTCCGGGTGAACTCGTTCGCGGTGAAGGAAGCCTCGGTCGCGCTACGCGACCACGTCGCAGCGATCGCGAGCGCCCCGTCACTCCTGCACCGGGTCCCCGTTCCCGAGGAGATCATCAATCCGGGCGGCATGATCGACAACCCGCTCACGGCTCACCTCGCCGGGCAGATCCAGTCTGCCGGGACCATGAACCTCATGGCCGCGCCGGCACCGTCCGGGCCCACCCTCTACGAGCAGTACACGGCGTTCCATCGTCCGTACATGACTGCCGAGACCTGGAGGTCGCGCACGCCCGCGGAGCTGGCGGCGGAACGCGAGACGGACTTCCACAAGTCGATGACCGCGCTCGGCAACTACCCGGCGCTGCTCCCTCTGCTCGGTATCGTCGTGAACTTGGAGGTCACGCTCACACCGGCCGTGCTCGCCGAGCTCAACGGCGCCTCGAGGGTGCGTGTGCGGCCGCAGTGGCCGGCAGGGGGATCCACCGTGACACGCGAGGATGCCTACCCGTGGACGGCCATCGCTTCCACCGGCAAGTCGACCACCAGTGGCTACCGGGTGACGAGCTTCCGCGCGGCGCCCAAGACCGGAGACTTGAAAGACGGGTACCTGGTCGTGCGCGATACGTCGGATGACGGCGCCAACGACCCCGTGAGCATCGCCAACATCGACATGGACCTGGCCCTCGGCAAGATGTTCGCGAGGTTCGACGGCATCGTCCAGCAGATCAACGCACGCGTGCTTCCCCAGACCATGTCGACCATGTCGATGCCGGAGGTGCAATCCACCCAGACGTCCGCGCTGCGCGATGACATCCAGGCTGGGTTGCCGACTCTCGGCCAGCCGACGATCGCGCTCGCCGTCAACAGAGCCGGAGAGAAACTCGCAGGCTTGCTCTCCACCACCCAGGTGAAGAACAAAGCCCTCAGGGACGGCAACCACACGCAGATCGTGCACAACGCCGAGGAGCTGGTGCGCGGATACCGCGTGGACGTGTGGGACAGCGTCACAAAGGTATGGCACCCGTTGTGCGAGCGGATCGGAACGTACCGGCTCGGAGACACCGAACTCACCTGGAACGGCGACAATCCCGAGCTTGCCGACGAAGCCTGGGTACAGCTTGCTACCCAGTCGGATCCGGCGGACGATTCCCTCGCCCCACAGGAGATGCGCCTGAGCGAGGAGATGTTCTCCTGGAACGGCTGGAGCCTCGTGATCGAGCGCCCCGGCGCCGCGCTTGCCGAGAGCGGCAACGGCGACGCGACGAACACGATGCGTCGTACCTACATCGGTCCGGACGGCGAGACCCACCCTCTCGGGGAGTTCGACAACCCGGGCCTGCCGCTTGCGACCTCGTTCCGTGTGCGCCCGGGAACGCTACCGCGGCTGCGCTTCGGGACGACCTACCGCTTCAGAGCCCGTGCGGTCGACCTGGCGGGCAACAGCGTGCCGTTCGAGAAGGGAAGCCCGACCGACACGCCCGGCGGAGCGACCGACAAGCTCACGACCGTCACGCGCGCGCTCGTGCACAAGCGCTACGAGGCCGTGAAGCCGCCCGTCGTCGTCATCCGACATGACCTGGTGCAGGGCGAGTCACCGCATCACCTCGTGGTGACGAGCAACTACAACACCGCACCCGGCGCGCCCACCTCCCGGCACATCTGCCCACCCCGGACCTCGTTCACGATGTCGGAGGCCCACGGCGCATTCGACCAAACCGCCGTCGGCCGCCCGATGGATGCCTCGCGATACGGGCTGATCAAGTCGAGAGACGCCTGGGACTTCCCTCACAACGATCTGCCCCCGACCGACCCTGCTCACGGCCGCCAGCTACCGCTGGTCGAGATCCCCAAGCCGCTTCCGTACCTCGCCGACGTCCCGTCCCGTGGCGCCTCCTTCACGGATCTTCCCGGGCAGAAGGACAAGACCGGGAAGGTCAACTACGTCGGCAAGGACCCGGTGCTCGGGAGCACCTCGGTCAAGCTGCCTGATGACACGACCGTCGTGACCGGTGCGTTCCGCATACCGTTCGACGTCGGAACGAGCGATGACGACGGTGACCGGCGCCCGTTCAAGCTCATCGTGAGCGGCGTCGAGGGCACCGACCCACGACTCCCTGTGAAGACCTCGCAGACCGCCCCGACGTGGAACGCGACGAAGCGGGAACTCCGCGTTGCGCTTCCCAAGGCCGAGCAGGTCGAGGCCGAGGTGAGCTCGTTCGTCAACGCCGACGACCTCAGCGTCTTCGGCACGTACCAGTGGGGGGTTGCGAAGAGTATTCTCCAGAACAAACCGCTGTTGTTCTCCTCGCTCATCTCCACCTCGAGTCTCGCCTCGTCGGTCATGACCCCCAAGACGTTCGCGCTTCCACTGCTGTCGAAGGACACGCTGGATGCGATCACGAACGCGGTGATCGACCTGAGCGTCCTGGGCAACAACTGGACGATCACGCCGGCCGAGAAGCTCACGCTCGTGCACGCGGTCCAGCAGCCGATGATCGCGCCGAACCTGACGGGTGACATGAAGGTCTACGGGCGCAAGCAGGGCGACACCGCCGCGACCCTGGTGGACTGGGTGCAGATCCACGGCAAGAGCACCGCGCGTATCGCGATGAACGCCAAGTGGACCGAGGAGATCGACGATCCCGCCGACGGCCCGCCCAAGTGGGGAGATACCGCCGTGGAGCGCAGCGGCCAGGCGTTCGACCTTGCCGTCGGCCGGGAGGACACCGTGGCACTCTCGCTGATGCAGGCGCCGCCTCCCGGGGTCACGCTACCGGTCACTCCGCTCACGACGAACCGGGATGCGAAGGCGCAGCGCCACTCGTTCGGCGACACCAAGCACCGCTACATCAAGTACAGCCTTGTCGCGTCGTCGAGGTTCCAGAAGTACTTCCCCTCCGAGGCGGAGACGACGCGCAGCGGTAACACCAAGCAACTACACATCCCGAGTTCGGCGCGGCCTGTGCGGCCCGACGTCGATCTCGTGATACCCGCGTTCAAGTGGACGCGGAGCCTCTCAGGCACCTCGAGCCAGCGCGGAGGCGGACGATTGCGCGTGTACCTGAAGCGTCCCTGGTTTAGCTCGGGTGACGACGAGAAGCTTGCCGTACTGCTCTGGCAGTCGAGCAATCCTATCGGCGGCTACGACAAGCTGCGGCCCTACGTCACCGAGTGGGGCAACGACCCGCTCTACCGCAGTAGGGGCTCGCTTCCAAACAACTATCCGACGCCGGCGAACTTCGAGGACTACTCCTCGCTTCACTACTTCAAGTACCCTGCCGAGCTATCCGGCGGCGCCCTCTACGTCACCGTGCTCGTGTACGACGTCGACTTCGACGAGGAGACCGACCGCTGGTTCGCGGACATCACCGTCAAGCAGGGCAACGCATACTTCCCCTTCGTCAAGCTTGCGCTTGCACGCTACCAGCGCTGGGCGCTCACGAACCTTCAGCTCTCGCCAACGGTCGAGGTGGATGCCGTGCAACTCACTCCGGACCGCACAGCCAGCGTGATGTGGGCCCAAAACGCACTCTCGTTCACGGTCAACGTCAACGGGCGCTCGTACGAGGAGGCGCGCTCCGGTTACGGGCCGCGGATGACGATGTCGGTCGAGCGGCGCCAGGATGATGGATTCGCGTGGCGCCCCTATCAGCTTCCGGGGCAGACCGTGACCGAATTCGAGATGGAGACGTACCAGCCGAGCATGTTGCACGTCGGCCAGGCGCGCACGTACTGGAGGCGGACCGTGGCCTTGCGCAGTGCCCTGGACGCTTCAGACTACCGCCTCGTGATCCGCGAGTACGAGCGGCACTTCACGGGGGCGACCATGCCCACCATCTCCGGAACCGGTCAGGTCGTGGGGGCGCGGCCGGTCTACGTCGACGTGTTGCCGCTCAAGCCGCCGCTGCAGATGTAGAAGCGCAGGAGAGCAGATGCCCTGTCGCGACCGACGGGGCGACAGGGCATCTGCTTCAGATACGTCAGGGGCAGCTCCTACAGATCCACCCCGTTGCTCTTCTCGTTGGCCTTCTTGGCCATCCGGTGCAGAAACTCCTGGTTGCTCGGCACCTGGCGTAGGCCCTTGATGAGCATCTCGATAGCACGCTCGGAACTGTCCACACCGTGCAGAATCCGTCGTAGGCCCCAGACGAACGGTGCCTCCATCGGATCGAGAAGCAGCTCCTCCTTGCGGGTGCCGCTGGTGACCACGTCGATGGCCGGGAAGATGCGGCGGTCGGCGAGCCTGCGGTCGAGCCTGAGCTCCATGTTGCCGGTGCCCTTGAACTCCTCGAAGATCACCTCGTCCATCTTCGAGCCGGTCTCAACCAGCGCGGTCGCCATGATGGTGAGCGAGCCGCCGAACTCGATGTTGCGGGCCGCACCGAAGAAGCGCTTGGGCGGGTAGAGCGCGGTCGAGTCAACGCCGCCAGACAGGATGCGTCCGCTGGCGGGAGTCGCGAGGTTGTACGCGCGCGCGAGGCGGGTGATCGAGTCGAGCAGGATGACGACGTCGTACCCGCTCTCGACGAGGCGCTTGGCGCGCTCCATCAGGAGTTCGGCCACGGCGATGTGGTTCTCGCTCGGCATGTCGAAGGTCGAGGAGACGACCTCGCCCTTGATCGAGCGCTCCATGTCGGTGACTTCCTCGGGCCGCTCGTCGACGAGCAGGCACATGAGGTGGACGTCGGGGTCGTTAGCCGAGATTGATGCGGCGATCTCCTTGAGGATGGTGGTCTTGCCGGCCTTGGGCGGCGAGACGATGAGCCCGCGCTGCCCCTTGCCGATGGGGGCCACCAGATCGATGATGCGGGCGGTGAGCTCGTCCTTGCTAGTCTCTAGCCGGAAGCGCTCGTCGGGGTAGACCGGCGTCAGGTCGCGGAAGTGCTTGCGCCCGCGCGCCTGCTCCGGGCTCAGCCCGTTGACCGTGTCGATGCGCTGGAGGGCCGCGTACTTCTCGTTGTCTTTCGGTGGCCGCACCTGCCCGCGGATCAGGTCGCCGCGGCGCAGCTCGCCCCGGCGGATCTGGGACATCGAGCAGTAGACATCCGAATCACCCGGGAGGTAACCGGCCGTGCGGATGAAGCCGTAGCCCTCGGGAAGGACATCGAGGATGCCTTTGATCTCGACGAATCCCTCGGCCTTGACCTTGGCTTCGAGGACGGCATCGATGAACTCGTCCTTCTTCTTGAGCGCCTTGACGTCGAGGCCAAGCTCGGCCGCCATCTCCCGGAGCTCGACGACCTTCTTCGGCTCGAGGTCGGCGCGGGTGATCGACGGCTGAGGCGGCTGCTGGGAAGGACCGCCGCCGCCTCGGCGGCCGCGCTTACGAGGTCGTGCGCTCATGAGTTCTTTACCTTCTCCCAGTCGGCCAGGAACGACTCCAGACCGCGATCGGTCAGCGGGTGCTTGATGCACTGCTGCAGGATCTTGAAGGGAACGGTCGCGATGTCCGACCCCAGAAGCGCGGCACCCACTACGTGGCCCGGATGGCGCACGCTCGCCGCGATGATCTCGACGTCGTGTCCGAAGTCGTAGTTGTTGATCGCAGCGACGGTGTTGCCGAGATGCTCCAGGCCGTCCTCGGAGATGTCGTCGAAGCGGCCGATGAACGGCGAGATGTACGCGGCTCCGGCGCGCGCGGCAAGCAACGCCTGCGGCACCGTGAAGCAGAGCGTCATGTTGACCTTGATACCGCGCTCGAAGAGCTCACGGGTCGCGGCGAGGCCCTCGGGCATCGTGGGTACCTTGACTACAACGTGCTCGTGCAACGCGGCGAGCTCGACGCCCTCGGCGACGATCTCGTCCCGCTTCAGACTGACCGTCTCGGCCGAGACCGGCCCGTCCACGATCTCGCAGATCCGCACGATGTGCGCGTGGAAGTCGGCGAGCTTGCCGCCCTCGCGCGCGTAGAGCGTGGGGTTGGTGGTAACTCCCGAAACCGCTCCCCAACTTGCGGCTTCCTCGATCTCGGCGATGTTCGCCGTGTCCAAGAAAAACTTCACGTCTCGTCTTCCTCCTTAGTCGTCACGCCGTCTTCAGGCGTATCTTCTGAGTTGCGCAGGACCTCGTTGACGACGTGCTCGAGCGTGTCTGCGACTGTGTGGTCGAGCTGATGGCTGTAGATGACCGGTATTCCGTGCCTGTCGGCCTGGTCCTCGATATAAAGACCGAGCATCCGGATGTTGTCGAAGTTGGACCGGTACCGCTCGAAGGGCCTGAGCCCATCGGTCTGCACCTCGCGGATGTAGAAGTGGCTGCGATGCGAGTCCTCGTCCTCGACAGCTATCAGGATCTGGACGACCCGGGCACCCGGGAAGTCCGATGGTTCGATGTATCCGGGAACGAGATGGATACCTTCGACTACCAGGCTGACGCCCTCTTTCATGCTCCGCTCGATGAGCGCCTTGACCCCGGATACGACCACTGCCGTCTGCTCCCGGAACCCGACGATGACCGGATCGGCTCCACGGGGTACCGGGACTCGGAGGCTGCGCCACGCTTCAAATGCGCTTGCATGGAGCGCGGGCATGAGTTCCTCGGTAAAGATAGCACGCATGACCTCACGAATGGAATCCGTCGACACGAAACGCGTGATGCCGAGCCGGTGTGCGACCTCCGCGGCGATGGTCGACTTGCCCACGCCGGTGGTCCCGCCGATGAGCACGATCACGGGCGTGTCGATCCTGCTCAGCTCGTCCAGGTGCTGGTAGCGCTCGGCGAAGGACTCGCCCACCATGCGCTGCAGGTAGTCGACGGCCAGGTCCTTGAGCCGGCCCATCGTGATCGAGAGCTCGTCGCGCTCGCGCAGGTCGTCCTGGATGGCCTGGGCCACCTCGTACGCCTTGCTCGGAGGCAGTCCGGTCGCCGTGAACGACTGGGCGAGAAGCCCCTTGGAGAACGGAAGCCCGTGTCGCTTGTCCGAGAGCGTGATGACCTTTCCGGTCGGTGGCACGCTAAGCTCCCCTCTCTGCGCCGCGCTCGAGCGCGAGGCGCGACGCTTCCAGCAGCACTCCGTCAAGGTCGCCCCCGTCCACCGGGACAGGAACGTTGTCGCAGAGCACGGTCGGCACCCCTGCCTCCTCGCCCGCGGTGGCCACCACATCGATCGCCGCAGCCTTGAGCTCGGTCAGGAGCAGGTCGTACTCCCCGGCGCATCGTTGCATGTCGCGCCGCAACAGCGAGCGGTTCGACAGATGGGGGCTCGCGCCCACCACGGTGCAGCCGTACTCGTCCTCGAGATGGGCTGAGAGCTTGTCGAGCACGGCCTCCGGTGCGGTGGTCGCGAAGAACACGCGGGCGCCGTCGACCGGCTCGATCGGCGCGGGCCGGAAGGTGGTCGTGGCAACCGGGAGTCCGGGGCGGGCCTCCTCTACGGCCTGCCGGATCGCCTCGATCTCCGCTGCCGACGCGTTGGGCTCCTCGGCCGTTGCGAGCACCACCGCATCGGCCTTGCCGAGCCGGAACGGCCCGAAGTAGTCGCGCACGTAGGTCAGACCGCGCCCGGCTCCCACTACGAGAATCGACGCATCCGCGTGGACCGGCGGGATCGCCGCGCCGGAACCCTCGAGTACGAGCAGCTCCTTGCCGAGCGAGTCGGCAAGCCGCGCCCCCTCCACTACGTTGCTGAAGTAGGTCTCCCCTGCCATCCCGCCTCCGCAGCGGCGGCAACCGACCGTCGTGACCCGGCTCATGACGGCGTCCTCGTAGTTGTCGGAGGAGGCATGCTTGCCCTGCTTGGCGAGCTCGAGGAGGTCGGGCGTGGTCAGTGCGACCTCGTCGCCCCGGATGAGCTCGGGCTCGGCAGGACCTCCGCGACCCATCGCGAGCACGACGATGTCGTGGCCCCGGGCTTTCAGCAGGCGCGCGACGTACGCGGAGATGGCGGTCTTCCCGACCCGCTTGCCGGTGCCGATGAGCCCCAGCGTGGGCGTCACGGTGTGCAGCGCGGCGGTGGGCGGCGAGAAGTGGAAGTCCGCGCCCCGGTACTCCACGCCGTGTGCGAGCGCGATGCCCGCGAGGCGGAAGCGGTCCGCGGAAGTCACGACCGGCTCGTCGGACAGGTCGACGACCAGGTCCGGGCCGTATCGCTCTATCGCCGCGGTCACGGCCCCCTCGGCGCTCGGGGCCGAGACGAGCGGCACGCCGTAGGTCTCGTGCCCGCCGTCGAGGTCGACCTTCTCGGTCCCGCCGAGGAAGGCGGCCGCGACGACCTCATGCTCGGCAGCCAACTGCTCGAGCGCGAAGCGGACCACCGGCGGGTAGTGCTCGCCGTCGATGAGCGCGACGACACGGCTCACACCGTCACCTCCCCGGCCTCCGGGCGCCACCGGCAGTAGGTGCGATGGACATCGTGGAAGTCCGCGACGCACTCGGCGCCCGCGAAGGGCTCCTTGAGCAGCACGCGAACGCGTTCGCGATCGTGGATCTCGACGATGTTGTAGCAAGGGCGCACCCGGCCGCGCAGGCGATGCGAACACGCCGTCCCCGCGTTGACGATGAGCATGTCCTCCAGCCGCCAGACGTTGGGTACGTGCTTGTGGCCGCAGAGCACCAGATCGGTGCCGCAGTTCGAGAGCACTCTGAGCATGTCTCCGGCGTCGTAGACGATATTGCGCTCGCGTCCGGTGCCCGGCACGGGTACGAGATGGTGATGCAAACAAACCACCTTGAACTCGTCGGGCTCGCTGAAACGCTCCTCGATCCAGCGGTACCTCTCGCGACCCACGCGACCGCTGTCCAGATCGGGCTCGGAGGAGTCCAGGCCGAGGAGGCGGATGCCCCCTGCCAGCAGCTCGCGACTGCGCGCACCGAAGAGCTCCGTGAAGTGCTCGTCGCCGACGTTGCGCGCGTCGTGATTGCCCATCAGCACGAGGCGGTTCGGGCACTCGATCCGGTCGAGCAAGCGCTGGGCCTGCGCGAACTCCTGGCGAAACCCCATATCGGTGAGGTCTCCGGTCACTACCACCACGTCGGGCTCGAGCTCGTTGAGCTCGTCGATCACCCGGGTGGCCAAACTCGGGATGTGGTAGCGCGACCCGCAGTGCAGGTCGGAGATGTGGGCGATGACGAAAGGTGCGTTCTCGCTCACGATCGACTCCCTCTTCTAGCGCGGAAGCGTACGGCGGACAGCGTCGGCGTCGGGCGCGAAGCTGCCGAGGCGTTGGAGGCGACTGCCGAATCCGATGAGGCTGCGCAGCAACCCGCTGTAGTCGTCGGCGCTGTACGTCACGACGGTCGGCTCACCCTCGATACCACCCAGCTCGGCGGCACGGTCGAGCGCATCGTTGAAGGTGCCGAGCGAATCGACCAGCCCCATCTCGCGGGCGACCATGCCCGGCCACATCCAACCGGTCGCCATCTCCTCGACCTCATCGGCGGGAAGCGAACGACCTTCCGCAACGATGTCGATGAACTCGCGGTAGGCGACGTCGATGTACTCCTCGAACAGCGCGGTCTCGGTTGCGGTCATGCTCCGGTACGGGCTCCCTGCATCCTTGTACTCGCCTGCGGTGAGCACGGTGAACTCGATACCCAGCGTGTCCAGCAACCCCTCGACGTTGGGTATCTGGGCGATAACGCCGATGCTACCCACCGATGAGGTGGGGGTGGCGACGATCTCATCGCACTGCGAGGACACCATGTACGCTCCCGAGGCACAGATGTCGCCGACGCTGACCACGATGGGCTTCTCGATGCGGGCGATCTCCATCGAGATCTCCTGCGACGCTGCCACCGTGCCTCCGGGAGAGTCGACCCGGATGAGGATCGCCCTGACGGAGGGATCCTCATCGGCTTGCTGGAGCTGGTCGACGAAGTACTCGGGCGTGATGATGCCGTTGTAGACGCTTCCCGTACCGGCGATCACGCCGTCGAGGTAGAGAAGCGCCACCGATCCCCCGGATGTCCGGATCGTCGGACCGCTGTCGTAGGCCCAGAATGCGACGAACGAACACGCGAAGGCGGCGAGCAGCAGCACGACGACCGCACCGATGAACCAACGCCACCCGGTGCTCGATCGCTCGGGAGCAGAAGGGGCAGCGGGCTGCTCGGACGCTCGTGGTGCAGGAGTTGCGCCCTGGTGTTCCATGGATTCCTCCGCGCGAGGTGTGGCATGTCGCGGGTGCGACAGCGGATGGCGGTGCTCTCTATATTCCCCGACCGTGGATCATCCGGTCAACAGTCGCAGCACACTTTAGGCCAGTGTCGCGCCCGAGCGCGATATCCCGATCGCATACGGCTCGTACCTGCCCTCGAGCGGTTCGATGGCGGGACGGGCCCGAGTGGCGATCTCCCCGGCGCGCGCGAGTGCGCTCTGGTCATCGGTGTCAGCGACGAGCCCTATCACCGTCGGACCGGCACCCGAGAGCACGGCTCCCGTGGCGCCGGCGGCGAGCAAGGCGGAGCGCACCGCCTCCAGATCGTCGACGGCGGCAGCACGGTACGGCTCGTGGATCCGGTCGGCCAGACCCGCAGCGAGCGCACGGGCATCGCCGAGTGCGATCCCCGCGACGAGGAGGCCGGCGCGACCGGCGCTGAACGCTGCGTCGGCGTGGGGCACGGTTGCCGGAAGCAGCACTCGCGCATCGCTGGTCGCGAGCTGGATCCGGGCGCTCACGATGACGGCCGCCAGCCCTCCGGCCGGCTCGAGCCGTACGCATCGCGGCGTCCCGTCACCCAGGGCCCAGGTCACCGTGAACCCTCCGTACAGAGCCGCTGCGACGTTGTCGGGATGGCCTTCCAGTTCGGTGGCGAGCGCCAAGAGGGTCTCAGGGTCCAGGTTGCTCCCGCACAGCGCGTCTCCCAAGATAAGCCCGCCGACGATCGCTGCCGCCGACGAACCGAGCCCGGCACCCGGGGGGATGCTGTTCTCGCACCGCAGAGACGCGGCAAGCCCGGGACAACCCGCCTCGGCGAACACCCGGGCCATCGAACGGGCCACGCGGTTGTCGGCTCCGCTGGAGAGCCGTCCCTCGCCCTCACCGACGACCTCGACGTGCCACTCCTCGGCAAGTTCGGCGCTGAACCTATTGTGCAGCGCGAGCGCCAGGCCGAACGAGTCGAAACCCGGACCGAGATTGGCGCTGGTCGCGGGTATCGTGACGGTGTGCACGCGTGACACGGGGACCCTAGAGGTCCTCGACGCGGAGGACCGAGTCGACCGACTCGACGATGTCGAGCTGCTCGATCTCGGCAAGCGCCGCCCGTACGGCCCGCTCCGTCGCACGATGCGTCACGTAGACGATCTCGGCTGTCGGTTCGTCGGCGCCCTTCTGGATGACGCTCGCGAGCGACACGCCGTGATCTCCGAAGGCCGCGGCCACCCGGCCGAACACGCCCGGCTGGTCGACGACGCGCAGCCGCAGGTAGTAGGAGGTCTCGAGGTCTCCCATGTCACGCACGGGCAGCTCCTCGTTGCAGGTGCAGCCGACCAGGCCGAGGCAACCGCGGGAGATGTGACGGGCCACCTCGATCACATCGCCGACCACCGCGCTCGCCGCCGGCAGCGACCCGGCGCCCTCGCCGAAGAACATCGTCTCGCCGACCGAGTCCCCGACGACGTAGATCGCGTTGTAGACACCGTTGACGCCCGACATCGGGTGAGACATGCGGATCATCGTCGGGTGGACCCTGATGTCGATGCCGGCCTCTGTGCGCCGCGCGATCGCCAGCAGCTTGATCGCGTAGCCCATCTCCGCGGCGTAGGCGACGTCGGCCGCCGAGATCGAGCGGATACCCTCGGCCGGCACCTGGTCCATCACGACGCGGCTGTTGAACGCGATCGAAGCGAGGATAGCGATCTTGGCTGCAGCGTCGAGCCCGTCGACGTCCGCAGTGGGGTCTGCCTCGGCAAATCCCTTCGCCTGGGCCTCGGCAAGCGCGGAGTCGTAGTCGAGCCCGTCCTCGGCCATCCGTGTGAGCATGTAGTTCGTGGTGCCGTTGACGATGCCCATCACGCTGGTGATCTCGTTGGACACGAGGCAGTGCTTGAGCGGACTGATGATCGGGATGCCGCCGCCCACGCTCGCCTCGAACGCGATGTCCACGCCGTGCTGTGCAGCAGCGTCCATGACCTCCTGGCCGTGGCTTGCCATGAGCGCCTTGTTGGCGGTCACCACGCTCTTGCCCGATGTGAGAGCCGTGAGTACCACGTCCCGCGCCACTCCGGTGCCACCGATGAGCTCGATCACGATGTCGAGTTCGGGGTCGGAGATGAGCTCGAACGCGTCAGTGGTGAAGGCCCCCGCGGGCAAGCCGAGCGCGGCTGCGCGGTCGGGGTCCCGGTCTGCGTAACGCGTGAGCCTGATGTCGACGCCGGCCCGCCTGCGGAAGTCCCCGGCATGCCGACCGAGAATCTCCACTACTCCGGAGCCGACGGTTCCAAGGCCGATGAGGCCGACGTTGACGGTGCGCATGACTTCCTCCGGTGCAGACTGCGGGGCAGACCGGTGGTTGCCCGGTCACAGCGTATTGTACCCGAGTCCCGGGCCGGGCCGGGTCGCGCCGCAGTGGTCAGACAACGGTCAGATGTGGTTGGCATGCCTGTGGATACTCGGAATCGAACATACGTTTGACCGAGGGAGGCCGGGATGAGAGGGAGACATGCCGCGATACGAGCGGGAGCGGTGGGACTGATCGCGCTGGGCGCGCTGCTGCCCGCGTACGCGTTCGCCGCCTACAAGATGGTGCCGACGACCTGCACGAGCAGCTGTGCCAAGCAACAGACCACCTACTGGTGCGGCCCTGCCAGCACGCACTTCGTGCTGCACTCGCAAGGCCGCAGTGTCACGCAATCGACGCTGGCACGTGAACTCAAGGGGTATTCCGGAGCTACTGCCATAGAGAACATCCCCGCGGTGCTCAATAAGTACAAGAAGGTGTCGATCAAGTACGTGCGTGTCCCCCGCACCTACATCACGAGCATCTCGCTCGTCCGGAGCATCATCACCTATGCGGTGGACCGCAAGTCCTGCGCTATCCCCTGCGTCAACCCGTACCCGTACACGAACAGCGCGGGCTACTACTCTCCGGGACTCCCGACCTACAGCGGCACAAAGGCCGGCGGTCACTATGTGGCGATCCGCGGGTACGACATCTCCTCGACACGAGACTACGTGTACTACTTCGATCCCCACTACAACTCCGCCCACTACGGGACACGGCGCGCGAGCGTCTCGGCCATGGCCCGTTCGATCCTGGTGAAGAACTATGGCAGCCAGGGTGTCGTGTACTGAGGCCGTGCGGGAGCACGGGAGCCGCCGGGTCAGCGCAGCCGGGCGCTGGGCGCGGGCCGGCGCGGGCATCGCATGGGGTCACGCATGCCTCATCGCAGCGAGCACTCTGGTCCCGGCCCAGGGCATACGGGCTGGAGCGGAGCTCGGCTCACCGGCGCTGCGCGTTCTCGAGTGGACGCTGCTGCTCCCGCTGAGTCTCAGCGTCGCCGTCGTGCACAGGAGCACGAGCCCGCTGGCGGCAATGGCATCCGGGGGCCTGCCGCTGGCCGCATTGCCACTTCCCGCCCTCGCCGGCTGGGCGATAGTCGCACTCGTCACCGCGCTCCTGGCAACCCGGAGGCGGGCGGCAGCCCGGGCGGTCCTCGCCCTCGTGCTGCTGGCAGGTTGTGTCTCGGGCGTCGCGTCAGCTCGTATCGCGGCGAGCGAGCGAGCGGCCGAGCAGTTGTTCCTGCGGATGGTCGCCACCGACTCCCGTCCCTGGGAGGACCCGGGCTCCCGCTCGGCAGCCAGAACGCTCGTGGCGCGTCATCCGGACTCGCGGTGGGCCTCGGAGGCGTGGCGGGTCATCGCCATCGACGCGGAGCAGCGCGGAGACGTTTCCGGCGCACTCGCAGGCTGGAGAGCGTTCGCGGAGTGCTTCGGCGACACTGCGGCGCCCGGGCCCGCGTTCGCAGCACTGTCTGTGGCGCGCCTGCTCGAGCAGTCTGCTCCGGCGGACATCTCCGCGACGCACTACCTGCGGGCTCACCGATCGATCGGTGCCGGTGAGGAGAGCGTGCAGGCATGGATCGCGCCGGAGTCTGCACGTGGGCTCGTACGGGTGTCGCGGCGGGAGGGACTCTACGCGACCGCTTGGTACTGGGAGCGTAGATCGTATCCGGACACGGAAGAGTAACGGACTGAAGAGAAGGGGGTCGCAATGAGCATCTCTGGCAGGACGATCCGCAACGTTGGTACGGCAGCTGCCGCGGCGGCGATGATCGTCGCGTTGGCCGTCACGGCGTCCGTCAACCGCGCTCACGTCGCTCGCGCGTTCGCCGACGACGTGAAGGCGGAGATGGCACGAACCTATCGCGATGCATCGACGTGGCGCGCGCACATCGAGGAGCGGGAACTCGTCGCTGACGGCGCCTACCGCACCACCAGACACCGCGTGGCAGTAGGCGGCCCTAACCGGTACCGCATCGAGACGATCGAGCAGGACGCGAGTGGCAGGGAGGTCATCTCGGTCACCCTGAGAAACGGCAACACCGTCTACGCTGCCATGCCGGCGGATGACGGAGGCACACGCGTGCTCGAACTGCGCAACGTTCCGCCGAGTCTGGGCGCGCTGGCAGACAACATGCTCGGCCAGCGGGTCCGCGATCTCGCACGAGCGGGACAGATGCGCTACGCAGGGCGTGAGAAGGTACGCGGGAAGGATGCGCTCAAGTTGCAGGTGGAGCCCGACCACGCGGTATGGGTCGATGCGACGAACTCCGCCCCCCTGCGTGAGCAGTATCATGCGGACGGCATGCTCACCCACGAGATAGAGTTCCTGCTCTTCGACCCGGAGTCTGCCGTCGATCAGTCCGAGTTCGACCCGACCTCACTCGGCGCGCAGCCATCGGTGACAGAGGACCTCGGATTCCGCAGCGCCGACCTGCGCTCCGCACCCGCACTAATCGGGTTCACGCCGCGGGAGTTCTCGGCCCCCGACGAGTGGCGGCTTCTCGAGTCCGGCTACATCGATCCTCGGGCGGCGTTCGACGGTGCCCCGAACACGCCCACGTGGATCTCTCACTACACCACACCCGTCGGACCCGTGCTCGTAACCCAGTCCGCCGTGGACGAGAAGTTCGTGCTCTCGCCCGAGGCCGGAGATGGGACGGAGGGGCCGCTGCTCACCGAGGTCGGCGGTCATCGTGTCGCCTACTACACCGATCCGTGGCGGACCCACGCGACGATGCACGTGGGCGACACGCTGGTCGCAGTGGAGGGTGTGCTGCCTCCTGAGACGGTTCTCGACGCACTGGCACGGGTACGATGAGGAGGACGGGGGTGGTGCGCATGCCGGAGACCACAGGGGCGAGACGCTTCGCGATCATCATCGGGACCCTTCTGCTCGCGTTCGCCCTCGGCGCGTCCGCAGGTTGCTCTCAAGCGGGGGGCGAATCCGGCGACGCGCCGGGAAGCGGATCAGCTGGACCCGTGGCGGTCGACACCGACGGCGAGCCATATCCCCAGCTGGAGGGGCTCGTGTTCGTCAGACAGGGGTCGATCTGGGCAGTCGAGGACGGTATCGCCCGTCAGGTTATCGAGAGCGCGTCGCCGTGGTCGCTCCGTGACGCGCGGAGCGGAGACGCCATCACCTACGCTTCGCTCGAGGGCACGAACGCCCACGTCTACACGGCTGCACGAGGCGACTGGCGGCCCGAGTCGATGTGGGAGACCGAGATGGGCTCGCTGCTCGTCGAGAGCTCACACGACGATATCGCCGATGCGCTCTGGTTCTCGGTGAGCGGCGAACAGACTGCCACTATCGGGGTGCGCGACGGGACGGGCAGTGCGAGCACGCTGGAGATGGCGGTGGAAGCCTCCCCGTACTTCGCGGTCCGCTACGAGGATGGGACTGTCTTCGTAGTGGGGGCTTCGCAGGAACCGGCACGGCTCTACGAAGTAGGAGTGGAGACACGAGAGCTGCTCTTTGCGGGCACACTCTTCTCTCCACGCCTGTCCCCGGACGGGACCCGGGTGCTGCTGACCGGATCGGACCAGGGCACCGGCACGTTCCACCTCTGGGTCGTCGACACCTCGTCGGGATCGCTCGCCGATATCGGAGTCGGTGCGGGTGTGCCCACCGATCCGGTCTGGTCTCGCGACGGCACACGCATCGCGTTTCGGGACACGCATACCGGCACGGTGTGGATCGTGCCCGCCACCGAAGGAGCCGAAGCACAAGACACCGGACTGCGCGCCGACGAAGGGGGACTAGCCTGGTAGACCGGCACGTGCGCTGCGAGCAGCGTGATGTGGTAGCGTGCGCCGGGTACCAACCCCGGAGGAGGTGCCCCAGGGTGGAAACCGCAACAGCTCTTGCGCCGTTCGTCGTCGCCGGATCGATACTGCCGACATGGACGATCGTCGTCATCGCCCTGCTCGGCACCGCTCGGCCGGTCGCGAACAGCACCGCGTTCGTTCTCGGGAATGCTGCGTTTCGCGCGCTGCTCGGGATCGCCGTGCTGTTCGTGATCCCGCTCCCCGACAGCGAGAGTTTCCGGCTCGACTCCGGCGCCTGGGACGCGCGCGCGGTGATCGTGTTCGGCGTGGGGCTTCTCGCACTCGCGGTGTGGCTCTGGACGCGGCCCCCGGCGCCGGAGGGCGACAGCTGGGTCGAGCGGGCGGAGCAGATCCGCCCGCGGACCGCGTTCGTGGCCGGCGCTCTGATGACCGCCTCTCCGGGCGTGCAATACGCCTACCTGCTCGGAGGGTTAGCCGCTGTGCTCGAAACCACGGGCGGTCCTGTCGACCGCGTCGTCGCCCTGGGGGTGTTCGTCCTTGCCCTGCAGTGGATGCTCGCAACGCCGATCGCGATCTACCTGCTCTTCCGCGAGGGCGCGGAGCGCATCCTGAAACGGATGAAGTCGTGGCTGAGAGTGTACGGTCAACGGCTGATAGCGGGTGTGCTCGGGGTCGCGGGGACGTACGTCTTCGTCATCGGAGCTATCCAGCTACTCGGCTGAGTCCGGTCGCCTCACCTGGCGGCGCCATCCGTTCGCACACTGACCGCCACGGTGGTCCGCCCGTCGTCCATTCCACGGATGTCCACGGTCGAGGCAGCCCCTTCTTCCATGCGAAACTCCAGGCGAACGAGGCGCTCGTCCTCGACCGGGTCCCCGGCCGCGAGCGTCCATCCGCCCGCGGCATACTCCCGCCGGTGCCACTCGACAACCCTTTCGTACGGGTCGGCCAACACCTGCTCGTAGGTCCAGGCCGCACCGGGTTCGACTTCCTTCATGAGCACGCTGACGCCGTCGTGCACCGGCACGCCGAGGTCGCGAAGGGCTCTCTCGACGGCCTCGATCTCAGTGCCTTCATCGAAGACCGGTTCGAGCGGCCCGTCGGCCGGCGCACACCCGGGGATGACGAGCAGTGCGGCGCAGACAGCCGCGGCGAACAGACGGAGCACCCGTTGTCCGTCCATGCCCTCGCCTCCTAGACGACGTCGTTGCGCATGAGGTCGTCGTAGGTCTCGCGCTTGATGACCCAGCGCCACTGCCCGTCGCGCACGAACACCACTCCGGGGCGAACCTGCTTGTTGTAGTTGCTCGCCATCGACTGGCAGTACGCGCCGGTCGCGCAGACGCATAGGATGTCATCGGGCTCCGGGCACTGCAGCGGGGCGTCGTTGACCACGATGTCCCCGCTCTCGCAGTGCTTGCCGGCCACGGTAGCGACCATCTCGCGCGGCTGGTCGGCCTTGTTGGCGAGCAGCGCCTCGTAGTCCGCCCCGTAGAGCGAGGTGCGGATGTTGTCGGACATGCCCCCGTCCACCGCCACGTACGTGCGGATGCCGGGAATCTCCTTGACCGAGCCGACGGTGTAGAGTGTGACCCCGGCGTTCGCCACGATGGAGCGCCCCGGCTCGACGGCCATGCGCGGCACCGCCAGCCCGTGCTTCTCGCACTCCTCCTTGATGCCGTCGACCACCACCTTGCCGAAGTCCTTGACGGTCGAGGGTTCGTCCGGCGCACCGTACGCGACGCCGAGCCCGCCTCCGACGTCGAGCATGCGTACCGGCTCACCCGTCTCGCTCTCGATCTCGCGCATGAAGGCGACGATGACCTCGATGGCGCGCGCGAAACTGTGCAGCGCGAAGATCTGCGAACCGATGTGCATGTGCAGGCCATCGAAGTCGATACCGGGCAGGGCTATCGCACGCTTGACCGCCTCCATCGCGAGACCCTGGTTCAACCCGAAGCCGAACTTGGAGTCCTCGGCGCCGGTCATGATGAAGTCGTGCGTGTCCGCCTCGACGCCCGGGGTCACACGGATGAGCACCTTCTGCGAGGCACCACGCTCCGATGCGAGTGCGGAGAGCCGTTCCATCTCCTCGAAGTTGTCCACGACGATGCGTCCAACTCCGGCATCGAGACACTCGGCGAGCTCGGCAGGGGTCTTGTTGTTGCCGTGGACCTGCACGCGCCCGGCCGGAAAGCCGGCACGGATCGCATAGGCGAGCTCTCCCCCGGATGCACACAGCAGACAGCAGTCTTCCTCGGCGACGATCCTGATCATCGCGAGCGAGAGGAACGCCTTGCCCGCATAGACGACGTCCACGTCGGGCCAGTGAAAGCGCGTCCAGCGCACATACTCGGAAAGCTGGTGGCGGATCGTTTCCTCGTCCATGACGTAGAGCGCGGTGCCGGCCTCGCGAGCCAGGTCGACCATGTCGACTCCACCGATCCACAGGTGTCCGTCGCGTACCTCGGCGGTCAAGGGCAGGACCGGAGCGAGATCGGCAGCGGTCTTCTGGTCGGGGACCGCCGGCGGGCGGGACGTGCTCGGCTTGGCAGCCATGGAACTCCTCCTACATCCGTTCGGGCGCGCTCACGCCGACCAGGCCGAGCACGGTGGCGAGCGCGATCCGGGTGGCATCGACCGCGTAGAGGCGGGCGGCGGTGAGATCGGCGTCGTCCGGGTCGACCACCCGGCACTGCGTGTAGAACTGGTGGAACGATGCCGCAAGCTCCTCGGCGTAGCGGGTGAGCTTGTTCGGGGCGAGTTGGCGCGCGGCCACCTCGACCACGTCGGGGAACTCGGCAAGCTTGCGCATGAGTGCCAGCTCCGGCTCGCTCGCGAGTAGGTGGAGAGGTGCGTCACCGGCCACGAGCGCCGTGGCGGTCGCTGCGATGTCCACGGTGGTGTCAGCCGTGTCGGCGCCCGCGGCCTTTCGCAGGATCGCGCAGATGCGAGCGTGCGCGTACTGGACGTAGAAGACCGGGTTCTCGCTCGACTGCTCCTTGGCGAGCGCGATGTCGAAGTCGAGTGCCTGGTCGGTCGAGCGCCTCAGGAAGAAGTAGCGCGCCGCATCGGGGCCGACCTCGTCGAGCAGGTCCTCGAAGGTCACCATCTCCCCGGTGCGCTTGCTCATCCGCACGACCTCGCCCCCCCGGAAGAGGTTGACGAGCTGGCCGATGACGATGGTGAGCTTGCCCTCGTGGCCGAGCGCGGCGACGGCCGCTTCCATCCGCTTCACGTAGCCGTGGTGGTCCGCCCCCCAGATATTGATGACGCGGTCGAAGCCGCGGTCGTACTTGTCGGCGTGATACGCGATGTCGGCCGCGAAGTAGGTGTAGGAGCCGTCGGCCTTCTTGAGCACGCGATCTTTGTCGTCGCCGAGTGCGGTCGAGCGGAACCACAGCGCGCCTTCATGCTCGTAGGTGTGACCGGCCTCCTTCAGGCGCGCCAGCGTACGCTCCACCGCGGTCACGCCGTCGGCGGGAGACGCGACGTGCAGGCTCCGCTCGGAGAACCACACGTCGAAGTCCACACCCATGCCGTGCAAGACGTGCTCGAGATGCGCCAGCACCTGGGCGTAGGCCCGCTCGAGGAAGTGCGACTCACGCCCGGACGGCTCGGCATCTGCCCACTTCTCGCCTTCGTCCTGGAGGATCTCGCGAGCGATCTCGGTGATGTATGCCCCGCGGTACCCCTCCTCGGGAAACTCCACCTCGCGCCCGCACAGCTCGAGGTAGCGCGCGGCGACCGACTTGGCGAAGGTGTCCATCTGGACGCCCTGGTCGTTGATGTAGAACTCGCGCTCGACGAGCCATCCCGCGTGAGCGAGCACGCGGGCCATGCTGTCCCCAAGCGCTGCCCACCGGCCGTGGCCGACATGCATCGGCCCCACGGGGTTGGCCGAGACGAACTCGACCTGGACGCGCCTGCCGCCGCCCTCGTCGACGCGCCCGTACCCGGAACCCGCCAGCCGCACCTCGGTAAGCACGCGCTGAAGGGCATTGGCCGAGAGCCGGATGTTGATGAACCCCGGACCGGCGACCTCGACAGCGGCAACGTCCTGGTGACCGCTCATGCGTGCGGCGATCGCCTCGGCGAGCTGCCGGGGATTCATGGCGGCCGCCTTGGCCGAGACCATGGCGACGTTGGTCGCCCAGTCGCCGTGCGACGGGTCGCGGGGACGCTCGACCCGGACCTCCGGCACCTCGGCGAGGACCACGTCGCCCGCGTCGACTGCGGCGGCGAGCGCGTCACGGACGAGGGTGGTGGCGAGCTCTCTCACGGGTCACAGACTCCTCGGAACGGGGCGGAAACAGCGGGCTATCCAGAATAGCGCGAGGTGACCCGTGCGGCAACGCAGCGAAACGCATGCGCCTCAGCGAATGGCCCTGCCGATGGCGAGCAGGATGATCGCTCCGATGGTGGCCACGATGATCGACCACAGGTCCACCCCGCCAACGCCGCTGAACCCGAACAGTCCCATCACGAACCCGCCCACGAGCGCCCCGATGATACCGAGGATGACAGTGACGATGCACCCTTTGCGCTCTCCCCCGCCCATGATCGCCTGGGCGAGCAGTCCCGCAACCAGACCCACCGCCACCCAGCTCAGCAGACCCATCGACATCTCCCTTCGCTCGCGTGCGGGCATGCCAGGAAGATACCCGTTCGGGAGCGAATGACCGGCATCACGCGTCTAGCGGTGGTACGGCTCGCCGCGCACGATGCGGAAGGCCCGGTAGATCTGCTCGAGCAGGACCACGCGCGCGAGCTGGTGCGGCAGCGTCATCGGGCCGAGACTGAGGCGGGAGTCGGCACGGGCGAGCACGGCAGGATCGAGGCCCGCTGCCCCGCCGAGAACGAACGCCACGTGACTGCGGCCGCCCACCATGTGATCGGCAAGATCGGCGGCGAAGCCCTCCGAGGACAGTGCGCGGCCTGAGATCTCGAGTGCGACAACGTGGGCGCCGTCGGGCAGCGCCCGCAGCACATCGGCAGCCTCCTCGGAAAGAGCGCGCGCCTCGTCGCGGGTCACGTCACGGTCGGGCACTTCGATCACCTCGACGGTGGCATACGGCCGCAACCGCTTCAGGTACTCGGCGGCAGCATCTCGCCAGTAGGCCTCCTTGAGGCGACCGACGGCGACGAGCGTGATCTTCATCAGCGGTCGGCGTCGGAGCCGAGCGTGACCGTGAGGTCCCGCTCCGTGTCCGCTCTGATCACGGCCACCTCGAGCACGTCGCCCACGCTGGATGCGCGGACGACAGCGACCAGGTCCTCGGCACGGGCGATGTCCCGGCCTCCCGCCTCAACGATGATGTCGCCCCGTTGCAGGCCACCCGAATCAGCGGGCGAGCCGGGCTCCACGAACTGTACGAGCGCACCCGCGCGCGCCGGCAGGTCGAACTGGACCGACAGGTTCTCGTCGATCGTCACCGACTGGACGCCGAGGTAGGGGTGGATGGCCTCCCCGGTCTCGATCAGCTGGTCGGCGACGTTGCGCGCGAAGTCGGAGGGTATGGCGAAACCGATGCCTGCCGAGGAGCCCGACGTGGATTGGATGAGCGTGTTGATCCCGATGAGCCGGCCCTCGGCGTCGACGAGCGCCCCGCCGGAGTTGCCGGGGTTGATGGCCGCATCGGTCTGGATGAGGTTGGTGTAGCGAGCGATCCCGAGGCCTTTGCCGTCGGGCGTGCGCTGGAGTGCGGAGATGATGCCGGCGGTCACCGTCTTCTCGAGCCCGAAGGGACTGCCGACCGCGACCACGAACTGGCCGACCTCGAGGTCTGCCGAGGGGGCGAACGCGATGGCGGGGTGACCGTTACCCGGGATCTTGAGCAGCGCGAGGTCCGTGGACGGGTCCACGCCGCTCACCTCGGCCTCCATGTCCTGCACTCCGACGGTCACGACCACCCGGTCGGCTCCCTCGATCACGTGGTAGTTGGTCAGGATGTAGCCGTCCTCGCGGACGATGACTCCGCTGCCGTTGCCGACCTCACGCAGCTCCACGCTTCCGGTGAACACGTTCCTGAACTGCTGCTGGACCGAGACGTTGACCACCGAGGGGGTGACCTTGGACGCGACGGCGACCGCAGCATTGACGTTGCCGTCCACAGTGATCTGCGTCTCGCTCGGCCGGGTATTGGTCGGCGCCTCGGTGCGGGTCAGTGGCCGAACGCCCGGAACGAGCCCGACCGCCCACATGATCCCCGCGGCCACCAGGACGCCACCGACGATGGCGCCGAGTCCTGCCGAGATGATGACGGCAGCGCTCGACCACCGTTTGACGAGCGCCGGCTCCTCGCAGGGCTCGTCGTCGGCAGATCCCGTGTACTCGCACACGGGGAGGGGGCCCTCTACCGTGACGTAGGCGGGCTCGGGTTGTCCGGTCGTCTCGCCGGGAGCATCCGGCTCGATGGTGTCGTCGCGCTCGTCGCTCATGATCGTCCTCGGAATCGCGGGTGGTCACTATGGATACGCGGTGAGTATACCCGCGGGGCCGGACGGACTGTGAAGCGTCAGCATCTTCTCCACCACAAGAACACGCAGGCCAGCGCGGTGCGCTCCTAGCCGAGCAGCGCTCCGAGCCCTCTGAGAAGCGGGGAGGCAGCCAGACCGATCACAACGGTGCCGGCCACGAGCGCGACCAGTGCCACGGTGGCCGCCGGCGAGGCGACCCCCTCTCCTGAAACGCCCACCTGCTCGCCGAAGAACATCTCCCGCACCACCCGGAAGTAGTACCCGGCCGACACCACACTCGTCAGGACGCCGAGCACCACGAGCACCCACAGCGAGGAATCGACCGCGGCGCCAAAGAGGTAGAGCTTTCCGAAGAAGCCCGCGAACGGCGGGATCCCGATGAGCGAGAGCAGCCAGACGACCACCGACCAGGCAAGCCACGGACGCCGTGCCGCCAACTGCGCCAGGTCGGTGATCTCCGTGCCCTCCTCGGCGGCAACCAGCATGATCGCCATCGAGGGCAGCGCGTACGCCACGGCATAGAAGACAGCGGCCGTGTATCCCGTGTCCGTACCCGGGGCCAGCGCCATCAGCAGGTAACCCGTATGCGCGACGCCGGAGTACGCCATGAGACGGCGCAGATCGCTTTGGGGCAGCGCGGCGAGGTTGCCGAGGAGCATCGAGGCAACGGAGGCAACCGCCACGAGCGTGACGAGCGTCGGCATGTCGGGGGCGATCGCCGAAAGCAGGCGTGCGATGACGGCGATGCCCGCAATCTTGGGTACGGTGGATACGAACGCCACCGATGCGGGCGCCGCTCCCGCGTACGCGTCGGGAGCCCAGTAGTGGAAGGGGGCGGCCGACATCTTGGCGAGCAGGCCGACGAGCGTCAGCAACACGGCGACGAGTCCGAGAATGCCCGCCCCCTCGATCGAGAGTTCGGCAAACGCGGTCGAGCCCGAGATGCCGTAGAGAAACGACAGACCGTAGAGCATGATGATGCTCGTGAGCATCGAGAGCAGGAAGTACTTGAGCGCGCCTTCCAGCCCCGAGACGTCGCGCCGGCGGTAGCCCATGAGGACGTATGCGGGCATGGTCGAGAGTTCGAGGGCGATGTACATGACGATCAGATCGCGCGCCATGCACAGGAGCATGCCGCCTGCGGCCGCGAAGAGCGCGAGCGCGACCGCATCCCGCCGGCGCTCGTCCGACATCCCCCTGCCGGCGACCCAGAGCGCCCACACGGCGGTCAGACCCGCGACGCCCGTGCGTGCGAAGCGCGCGACGCCGTCGGGCTCGATCTGCCCGAACACCATCGGTCCCCCGGTGCCGCCAGCAGCCACGAGAAGCGCTGCGACCCCGGCAAGAGCCGCAGCGATGTACGCGGCTCCCTTGTCGCGCCCGGGCAGGAACTCTCCGAAGAGCGCGGCGAGCGCTCCCGCTACGACGAGGACCTCGGGGACGAAGTGCCAGTAGCCCGAGAGCATCTAG
>JAHYJI010000123.1 GCA_019429145.1 Coriobacteriia bacterium
TCGTGTGCCCGATTGTGCATCCGGCCGTACCCAAGGGTATGGACCGGCTGCGCACCTGCCTGATGGCCACGCACACCGACGAGGACATCGACCAGGCTCTCTCGGCGTTCGCAGAGGCCGGAAACGCGCTCGGGCTGATCTGACGGGCAGCGCGACCCGGTTCTGCCATGTCGGCTAGAATCCGCACATGGCAGGGAAGGGGAGCGTGATGCTCGAGGTCGGACAGTGAAGGTGGAGCGTGGGCCCAACGACGCGAAGCGCCGGTCGGGGTTCCGTGTTCCCGATCCTGTCCTGTGGCTTGGGCTTCCAGCCCTCGCGGTGACGTTCGTTGTCCTGCGCAACCCCGGTCCTTCGAGCCCGGTCGCGTTCGCCGCGAGTCAGGTCGTCTTCTTGCTCGCGGCCTGGCTGAGTGTGGCCGGTTCGGTGATGGCGCTTCGCACCGCCGAGGGCACGGTCGAACGCCGGCCGTGGGCGACCTTCGCGTTCGCGTGTGTCGCGATCGCTGCGGGAGAGACCTACTTCAGCGGCTATCAGGTCTTCATTGACCCGCTCGGCCCCGCAGGCATCTCCGCGTCCGACGTGCTCTACGGGATTGGCGCGCTCGCGCTTGCACTCGGGCTCCTGCTCGTTTCGACTCTGTCGCGGATGCCGCGTGTCGTGCTTGCGCGCCGGGCGGCCGACGCGCTCGGGCTTGTCGCGGTGGCGCTCGCTGCTGCGTACGCAGCTATGCGCATCATCGTCGACCGTCCGGTCGGGACGCTCCTCGACGAGCTCGCCGAAGTGGCCTACGTCGTTATGGGGCTCGCGATACTTGCCACCGTCGTATTCGGGCTTGCCGGCGTGCGCGGTCGTCGCCCTGACACGTGGGAGATCGTGATCGGAGCCGCACTTACCCTCTTCGGCTTGAGCGTGATGCTGGTGCCGATAGGCGGCCACTTCCCGGCGTTTGCGAGTGCGCCCTGGGAAAGGGTCGCCCTCCCGATCTCGTTCATGTGCAGCTACTACCTCGTCTTCGTCGCAGGCGTGTATCGCTCGCGCGGACCAGGTGTGTCGGCGGCAGCGCGTGCATTGGTAGCCGAGGAGGTGCTGGCGGGCCTGCGATGGAGGGACGTCGTGATCTCGACGGTACTCCTCCTGGCGATTCCCGCGCTCGGGATCACGGCGTTTCGCGCGAGCGTGGACGCTCAGCATGCCACGGTGAACTTCATCGCGATGGCGCTGGTAGGCTCCGCGATGGTAGCTCACACCGCCCTGGACGCCGTGTACACAGGACGCCTGCGCAGGCGGGCAGGCACCGATCCCCTTACGGGGCTGCTCGATGCACGGGCGGTTCAGCGACGTCTTTCCGGGGCGGTGACCGATTTCGCGCGGTACGGCGACCCGGTATCTGTCATCGTGGCGGACCTCAACGACTTCGCACGTGTCAACACGCTCTACGGCCGCGACGAGGGCGATCGTCTGATGAGAGAAGTGGCCCGGGTACTCGAGGCCGACCCCCGTCCCCGTACGACCCCCGGCCGGCTCGGTAGCGACGAGTTCGTGGTGGTTCTCGAGGGGGCCGACCGTGCGGAGGCACTGCTCGCTGCGGACCGCATTCGCGCTGAAGTGCACGGGATACTGACCACCGCAGGGCTGCCTCTGACTGCGTCCTGGGGTGTGGCGACCTGCCCGCAGGACGCCACGAGCCCTCGCAGTCTCATCATGAAGGCCTACTCGGCTCAGCACTGGGCCAAGACCCGCGGACACAACCTGCTCGCCTCCTACGATCCCGCCCGCATGCGAACCCTCGACCAGGTCGCCCGTATGGATGCTGCCGAGGAACAGGCTGACCTCGCGATGCTGCTCTCGATCGTCATGGCATCCGAGTCGCGCCACGAGATTACGCGCTTCCACTCCCGCAACGTAGCTGCACTCTCGGTATTGGTGGCAGAGCTCCTCGGCTTGGCTGCTGAAGAGGTCCGCGATGCCGAGCTCGCAGGACTTCTGCACGACATAGGGAAAATCGGAGTCAGCGACGAGGTCCTTATGAAGGCGGAATCCCTGTCGCGTGTCGAGGATGCTCACTTCCGCGAGCACGTGGTGACCGGCGAGCGGCTCGTGGCCGCTACAGTCCTGAGCCGCGTCGCCCCCGCGATCAGGGCGCACCACGAACGGTGGGACGGGACGGGATACCCCGACCGCCTAGTCGGAGATGCGATTCCGCGCCTCGCACGCATCATCGCAGTCTGTGATGCGTTCGAGGGACTGCTGTCGGGCAGGCCGGGGCGCCGGCCGCTCTCGCTCGATGCGACCCTTCAGGAGCTGGATCAGAGCATGGGTGTTGGACACGACCCCGAGGTGGTCGAGGCGCTCATCTCGATCGCCGAGAGCCTTCCGGGGATGCGCCGGGAGGACGAGGGGCGGGGTGCGCTATGGACAGGGTGAACCGCGTCGCATTGACCCGGTTTCTTGCCTGGGCCGGGCTCGCTGCACTCGTACTGGCTCGCGTCGCAGTGGAGGGCCCACATCTGCCCGGAGCCGCCGGCGCCATCGCGGCGTGGGGGATCTCACTGCTGCCGATGCCGATGGCAGCGGCAGCGTCGCTCCTCGCGTACCGTCGTGCCGAGGGCGACGAGCGGCGGTTCTGGCTCCCGCTGACCCTCGCCGTCTCGATCCTCCTCCTCAGCGAGACGTACTGGGCGTACGCCGTACTCTTCGTCGATCCGCTCGGGCCCCGGCTGCCTCACCCCTTCGAACTGCTGCAAGCAGCGGCTGCTGTGGCGTTCCTGGCGATCCTCGTGTCGCTCACGCGGTTCGGCACGGAGCCATGGCCGGTGCGCATCCGCTTCTACGCGGATGTCGTGCTCTCGATGGTGGTCGGGTTCGTGGCCGTTTACCGGTGGGTGGTCGGCCCGCTGTTCGAAGGGATCCCGCGGTACTCGACGGGCCTGGTCCTCGTCGGCTCGGCGTACCCGGTTCTCGGTGCCGCACTACTCATCGGCACGTTCGGCGTGTTGGTTGGCCTGAAGGTCGATCGCTGGCGGTCCTGGGAGCGAGCCGTTGCCGCGTCGGTGACCGTCTACACGCTCGGGATCCTCTACTGGCCCTGGTGGTACTCGGGTTTCCAGCGCTCGGGAGCGAGCGGCGCGAACACGCTCATCGTCGACGCGGTGTTCACCGGAGGCTTCTATCTCCTGTTCGTCGCTGCCCTCTACCGTCTCACCGAATACGATGTGCGACCAGTGTCGCGAGGGGTTCCTGCTCCGGTCGGCCGGTGGCCATGGCTCAGCCCGCTCTACCTCAGCGGCATGGTGCTCTCGGTTCCGCTCATCGCATGGGCCGGCGCCGCGGCCGAGGACAGCGCTGATGCAGCGGTCTACCTGTGGGCGGTGGTAGCGCTCGTGTCGCTTCTGGGCGTGCGCAGCTGGCTTTCGACGGTCGAGGGGACGTACCTGTTCACCGCATCCGTTACCGACCCGGTTTCCGGACTCGCGAACCGGCGCGCGTTCGATGCGGTGCTTCCCGCGGCGGTCTCCGCCTACGACAACCAACCCGTCTCGGCCGTGGCGTTCGACATCGACCGCTTCGCAATCCTGAACGAGATCGCCGGACATGCAGAGGGTGATCGTGTGCTCCGTGAAGTGGCCGGAATCGTGCAGGAGGTCCTGGACGCCCGCGGCAAGGTGTTCCGCCTCGGCGGGGACGATCTCGTTGCGCTGCTGCCCGGCGTGGACGCAGCGGCCGCCGCAGATCTGGCCGCCGAGTGCGGTCGGCGTGTCGAGCGACACGTGCGCTCCAGCGGGATGACGGTCTCGCTCTCGGCGGGTGTGGCCTCGGCACCCCGGCATGCGCGGGAAGGCGAGGACCTCGTGCGAAAGGCGATGTCGGCGCAGGAGTGGGCCCGGTCCGCGGGTGGGGCGCGCACCAGGGTCTTCGATGAAGCCGAGGGGCACGTCCTCGACCCGGCAGAACGCCTCGAACGCATCAGACGGGGCGATCACCTCTCCACGGTACGCGCGATCGCGTCTACCGTTGATGCGAGAGACCCTCATGCGCCCGAGCATTCTCGGGTGGTTGCGCGGGCGGCTGTCATGCTCGCCCGTGAGATCGGACTGTCCGACGAGCGCGTCGCGCTGATCGAGACCGCCGCGCTGCTGCACGATATCGGCAAGCTCGCCGTCGACGACCGTTTGCTCGCGACGGCACACGCTCTGACTCAGGCCGAGCGAGAGCAGGTAGAGGAGCACGCGGTCTACTCCGAGCAAGTCCTGCGCTCCAGCGGTGTCGACGAGATACTGCCGTGGGTGCGCCACCATCACGAGCGGTGGGACGGCGCCGGCTACCCGGACGGTCTGGTCGCCGGGCAGATCCCGCTCGAAGCTCGCATCGTCGCCATCGCAAACGCCTACGAGGTCATGACCTCGGGCAGACCCTATCAGCCGGCCCTCGGACACCACGCCGCACTGCGCCACATCGAACTCGAGGGCGGCGCACACTTCGACCCGACGCTCGCGGCCGTCTTCGTCCGCATCATGTGGAACACAACTCCGCTCCACACCGCAGCGCCCTGAGCCCCCGCCCG
>JAHYJI010000012.1 GCA_019429145.1 Coriobacteriia bacterium
ACGCGCCGGCCGACGGTGAGATCGTGAAGGTGAACTCGGCTCTGTCCGACGCTCCCGAGACCGTCAACGAGGACCCGTACGGCGAGGGCTGGATGATCCAGGTCAAGCTCGCCGACCCTGCGCAGCTCGATAAGCTGCTCTCGGCGGAGGAGTACGAGGCGTTCGTCTCCGAGGAGGCGTAAAGCCCGGATGCAACACATACCTGTCACGTGCGAGCAGCGCGAGGCTATGCTTCGCTCGGTGGGGTGCTCGGAGATGTCCGAGCTGTTCAGCGACGTCCCCGATGAAGTGCGCCTCAACCGCCCGCTCGAGATCGAGGGCGGCCTGGGGGAGATGGAGCTCGTCGCGCACGTTCGCGGGCTGGCCGACGCGAATGAGCCTGCGTCGGGACTGGTAAGTTTCGCAGGTGCCGGGTGCTACGACCACTACGTGCCCTCCATCGTCGACCACGTCGTGCGCAGACCTGAGTTCTTCACGGCCTACACGCCCTACCAGCCCGAGGTGAGCCAGGGCACGTTGCAGGCGATCTACGAGTACCAATCGATGATCTGCGCTCTGACCGGCATGGAGGTGGCGAACGCCTCGATGTACGACGGAGCCACGGCGCTCACCGAGGCCGCGCTGATGGCGTGCCGCGTGACCCGCCGGCAGCGCGTCGTGTGCGCCGGCACCGTGCACCCCGAATGGCGACACACGCTTGCCACGTACGCCGCCGCCGGCAACTTCGACGTGACCTTCCTGCCCCCCGCTGCTGCTGGCGGGGTGGCGATCGCGGGAAGGGAGGCGGAGGTGAGTTCGGCGCTCGAGGGAGGAGACGTCGCGGCACTCCTGCTGAGCAGCCCCAACATCTACGGGAACCTCGAGGACGTCGCCGCCGCGGCGAGAGTCGCTCACGACGCGGGCGCGCTGCTCGCCGCCGGAACCAACCCGCTGCTTCTCGGCGTGCTCGAGGCGCCGGGGATACAGGGTGCGGACATCGTGGTCGGGGAGGGGCAGCCGCTCGGAAACGCGATGAGTTTCGGCGGTCCGGCCTTCGGGTTCTTCGCCTGCCGCGAGGCGCACATGCGCCACATGCCGGGCCGGCTCGTCGGCAAGACGGTCGACCTGGACGGTAACCGGGCGTTTGTCTTAACGCTTTCCACTCGTGAGCAGCACATACGTCGCGAGAAGGCGACGAGCAACATCTGCAGCAACCAGGCCCTGTGTGCGCTTGCAGCGGCGGTCTACCTGAGTGCCGTTGGTCGCGAAGGGCTCGTGGCAACCGCCACGGCGTGCATCGAGAAGGCGCACTATCTGCGGAGCCGCCTGCTCGAGACGGGACGATTTGTTGCGCCGTGGGAAGCGCCGTTCGCGCACGAGTTCGCACTCCGCTACGAAGGCGACGTCGCTGCCATGCACGCCGCACTGTTCGATCGCGGGTTCGTGGCCGGGGTGCCGCTCTCCCGTCTCGACCCGATGGTGGGCGATTCGTCCGGGAACGGGGACGACCTCGTTCTGTTCGCGGTCACCGAGAAGCGAACGCGAGCCGAGATGGACGCGTTTGCCGAGGAGGTGGGCGCGCTGTGACCGAGAAGCTCACACACACTCCCTCACACGCGCCGTCGCGTGGTCCCCGCAGCCTCATCTTCGAGACCGGCGCCCCGGAGTCGCGTTGCGTGATGCCTCCCGCGCCTGACGTCCCGGGGATCGATCTCGACGAGGCTCTCGGCGGTGCGCTTCGCGCCGAGCCGCCGCTTCTGCCTCACGTCACCGAGGTGGAGATCGCGCGGCACTACTCCCATCTTGCCTCTATGAACTTCGGTGTGGACTCCGGGAGCTACCCGCTCGGCAGCTGCACGATGAAGTACAACCCGCGGGTGAACGAGGACGCCGCACGCTACGAGGGGTTCGCGGGACTGCACCCCTACCAACCTGTCGACTCCGTTCAGGGCGCTCTCGAACTGATGGTCGAGCTGGCCGCAGACCTGGGCGAAGTAGCGGGTCTGCCCGGTGTGACGCTCCAGCCGGCAGCCGGTGCGCACGGCGAGCTTACAGCCCTGATGTGCTTCCGCGCCTACCATGTCGACAGGGGAGACGCGCGCAGGAAGGTGATCATCCCGGACTCTGCCCACGGCACCAACCCCGCCACGGTCGCGATGTGCGGCTACGAGGTGGTCACGGTTCCGAGCGACGAGCACGGCGGCGTGGACATGGAGGTGCTGCGCGCGGCGCTCGACACGGACGTCGCAGCGTTCATGCTTACGAACCCCAATACGCTCGGGCTGTTCGATCCCAACATCCTCGCGATCACCGATGCGGTGCACGCAGTGGGCGCGCTCGCATACTGCGATGGGGCGAACCTGAACGCCATCATGGGCATCTCGCGTCCCGGAGACATGGGATTCGACGCGCTTCATATCAACCTGCACAAGACCTTCTCTACTCCTCATGGAGGCGGTGGGCCGGGAGCCGGCCCGGTCTGCGTGACCGAAACACTCGCCCCGTATCTCCCGGGACCGGTGCCCTACCGCCGGGGTGACGGCACGTACGACCTCGCCGAGCCGGCGCTCTCCATAGGCCGCGTCCGGTCGTTCTACGGCAACTTCGGGATCCTGGTTCGCGCGTACACGTACCTGCGTGCGCTCGGAGGTTCCGGGCTGCGAGAGGTGAGCGAGCAGGCGGTGCTGTCCGCGAACTACCTCAAGGAGCGCCTACGGGAGGCCTACGACCTTCCGTACGATCGGACGTGCATGCACGAGTTCGTGCTCTCGGGCTCGCGCCAGAAGCGCGAGAACGGCGTGCGCACGCTCGATATCGCCAAACGCCTGCTCGACCACGGTTTCCACCCGCCGACGGTCTACTTCCCGCTCATCGTCGAAGAGGCGCTCATGATCGAGCCCACGGAGACGGAGTCCCTCGAGGAACTCGACCGGTTTGCCGATGCGATGCTTGCCATAGCGAAGGAAGCCGCGGCAGACCCCGATCTCGTGAAGGGCGCGCCCTACACCACGCCCGTTCGCAGGCTCGACGAGGCAGGTGCTGCCCGCAAACCCGACCTTCGCTATCGCCCGGAGGAGTGAACCCGTTGGGTGGTGCCTGGCGTCTCATCGTCGAGGACGCCCCGTGCACGGGTTCGTGGAACATGGCGGTCGACCGCGCGGTGCAGCTCGCCCGCGCTGCAGGGTCGGTCCCGGCTACGCTGCGCATCTACTCGTGGATCCGCCCGACCGTCTCGCTCGGTCGGTTCCAGGACGTTGCCGGTCTCGACAGGGACTTCTGTGCCGGGCACGGCGTGGATGTCGTCAGACGCTCGACCGGGGGCAGGGGAGTCCTGCACGATGACGAGGTGACGTACTCGCTGGTGGCATCGGTCGACGACGGCGTGCCCCGAGGAGTCGCGGCGTCCTACCGGCACCTGTGTGCCGGGCTTGCGGAGGCCTACCGTTTGCTCGGCGTTCCTGCCGAGTTGACCAGGCGCACGCGTGGAGACGGAGCGTCGGCGGCGTGCTACCTGCACGCGACCCCTGCCGATCTCTCGGTCGGAGCCCGCAAACTGTCCGGCAGCGCGCAGGTCTGGGAGGGCACGACGGTCCTGCAACACGGATCGTTCACGATCACCCGCGACCTTGCCGCCGAGTCGGCCATCTTCTGCCTCGATGAGGACGCACGGCGCTCGATGGTTGACAGCACCGCGACCCTCGCCGACCAGCTCGGCTACGCCCCGGAGCGTCAGACGGTGATCGATGCAGTCATCAGGGGCTTCGAGCGGGGCCTCGGTATGACCTTCGTCCAGGGAGATCTGACCGCAGACGAGAGGGAGTGCGCACGCAATCTCGAGAGCAGAGCGCTCGAGCGGGGTATCGAGGGTGTGGAACGTGTGCGGAATACCTCGGGTTTGAGTGAAGGTTGAGGTACGGACTCACCGTGCGTCTGATACAATCGGAGCGTTGGATGGCGCGCCCGTGCGGTGCCGACCGAAGGGGGCCCGGATCGTGGGCGACAGCAGGTACGATGATGTGCTGATCGATCTCGAAGGTAAGAGCAACGACGAGCTACGCGCCGTCCTCAATGAGCTCTACGAGGAGGAGCAGAAGATCTCCTACCGGCGTCGGGTCCTTCACGGCAAGATCGATATCTTGAGAGCCGAGCTCGTGAGCCGTCTGAAGGGTCAGCGTGAGGGCGGTGGCGACGTCATCTCCGGCGGGGACGTCGAGCGCCTCATCGAGATCCTCGCCAGTGACCTGCGCGGCGTCTCGAATATCGACGTGGCCGAGTCGCTCGGCGACGAGGACGAGTAAGCGTAGGACCCGGCCGGACACGGTCGAGGTGAAGGAGGATTCGTGCCCACACTCGCAGAGAAGCTGCAACGATTCATGGACGAGCTGGCTACCGACGCGGTCGAGGAGCGCGTGGTCGAGTACGTCATCCGCGAAGTCCAGAACGGCCGCAAGTTGAGCGAGGCGCTGAAGGACCCCTACGTCAAGAACCGCCTGAGCGAGGAGAAGCTCGCGAAGGTGCTCGAGGCCCCGGAGGTCGTCAGCGCGCTCGAGGCCCAGATCACGGCGTCCTTCAAGAAGCAGGAGTTCGGCTTCTCGGAGTGACAGGCGGCGCAACCGGAGCGGCGACAGGGAGCGTGCTATGACGACATGTCCGGTGTGCGGAGAGCACCTCGAAGAGCCTCGTCCTGCCGAGTGCCCGGCGTGCGGCGCGCGTCTCGAAGGCCCTACCGAGGCGTTCTCACCGGTAGGATCCGAGGCGGATCGCGTTGCAGAACTCCCCGCCACCGACCTGTCTACGGGGCCGGTACTCGTGGTCCGCAAGGGCCCCGAGGTTGGAGAACGCTTCTTCATCGATCGCCCGACCCTCGCTGTCGGCCGCGGCCCGGAGTGCGACATCTTCCTCAACGATTTCACGGTCTCCAGAAGCCACGCAGTTCTCGAGATGGCTGGTGATGAGGTCTCCGTGCGCGACGCGGGCTCCCTCAATGGCACCTACGTCAATGGTGTGCGGGTCGACAAGGCGCAACTCTCAGACGGCGACATCCTGCATATCGGCAAGTTCCAGATGGTCTTCATGAACCGCGGAGGAGCGTGAGCCCCATGGCGACACGTGACTACATGACGATCGGCGAGGTCGTCGAGACGCTTCAGCCGGCATACCCGGACCTCTCCATCTCGAAGATCCGCTTCCTCGAGGAGGAGGGCCTGATCTCGCCGGAGCGGACCTCCGGCGGATACCGGAAGTTCTCGCAGCACGATCTCAACCGCGTCGACATGATCCTGCGGCTGCAGAAGGAGCACTTCCTTCCGCTCGCCGTCATCCGCGAGAAGCTCGCGGATTTCGACAAGGGCAAGGTACCGCCCGAGCTCACCGGTCCGGGACCGACCGGGACCGAGCCGGTAGCGCTGCCGTTCGAGGAGGCCGAACCCGTCACCCTTGACGACGTTCCCGCCGCACTCGGCCTGCCTGCGTCGTTCGTGCGGGAACTCGCCGAGTTCGCGCTCGTCGAGATCGTCAACGGCGAGCATGGCGAGGAGATCGGACCTGTAGACGTGCGTATCGCACATGCCGCCTGGGACCTGAGGCGCTTCGGGATCGAGCCGCGTCATCTACGCATGTACGAGACGTTTGCCGAGCGCGAGGCCGCCTTCTTCGGGCAGGCGCTGACGCCGGCCTTCCGCCACCGCACGCCTGAGACCAGACAGAAGCTTGTGGAGACCCTCGGCGAACTGACCGGTCTGACCGGCGACCTGAAGAGCCACCTTCTCAGACGGGCACTCGGGCGGGTGTTCGAGGACGTCGTGTAGGAAGCATGGCAGAGCACACTACACACGATCGCGCTGCGGGGCCTTCCGGCCCGGATCGCGAGACCATCGAGTTCGCGCATCCCAGCGAGCGGGTTGCGGCGGAGATACTCGACTTCTACCGCATCCGCTGGGAGTACGAACCGACGACGTTTCCCATCGAGTGGGACGGGGAGGGGAGGGTCGTCGCGTCGTTCACTCCCGACTTCTATCTGCCCGACTTCGATCTCTACATCGAGCTCACCACCATGAGCCAGAAGCTCGTCACAAAGAAGAATCGCAAGGTCAGACGGCTGAAGGAGCTCTATCCCGAGGTGAACGTGAAGATCTTCTACCAGAAGGACTTCCGGATGCTGCTCGCCAAGTACGGAGTGGGCGTGTCGGAACAACCGCTGTCCCGCGGCGGCGGGCTCGCGCCGGGCGCCACCTCGTCTGAGGACGAGCGGTGACGCGGCACTACGCTGGCGAGGAAATCGTCGACCACATCATCATTTCCGAGCGGGCCATCGACGAACGCGTCGCCGAGATCGGCGGGTCGATCACCCGTGAGCACGAAGGGCATGCGCTTCGTCTCATCACGGTGCTCAGGGGAGGGCTCTTCTTCCTGTGCGACCTGTGCCGCCAGATCGATCTGCCGCTTACCCTCGACTTTATGGCGATCTCGTCGTTTGCCGGGGGCAGCGGGGGTGCTGTCCGCATCACCAAGGACCTCGACGATCCGATCGAGGGCCAGCGGGTCATCGTGGTGGAGGACATCATCGACACCGGATTGACCCTGAACTACATACTGTCCGTCTTACGACAGCGGCGGCCTGCGTCGCTCGAGGTGTGCACCCTGCTCGACAAGGATGTGCGGCGGATCGTCGATCTCCCGATCGCCTACCGGGGGTTCTCGGTGCCCGATCGCTTCCTGGTCGGATACGGGCTTGATCTCGATGCCCGTCTGAGGAACCTGCCCTACATCGCCACCGTTCACGAGGATGCGGCGTTGCCCGCCGGTCCGCTGGTCGTGCCGGACGCATAGTCGTATCCTGTCCACGGACAACCCCAAGCCTGGAGGCACGATGAACCTGGAAAGCTACATCCGCGACATACCCGACTTCCCCAAAGAGGGGATCGTCTTCAAGGACATCACGCCGCTGCTCGCCAGCCCGGATGGCTTCAAGCAGGCGATCGATACCATCGCTGAAGCGTTCGCGGAGGATGGCGTCACCAAGGTTCTCGGCGCCGAGGCGCGGGGATTCATCTTCGGCGGTGCGCTCGCGTACCGGTTGGGTGCGGGCTTCATCCCCGCACGCAAGCCCGGCAAGCTGCCGTGGGAGACCACCAAGGCCGAGTATGCGCTGGAGTACGGCACGGACATACTGGAGATGCACCTGGATGCGATCGGAGACGACGATGTCGTCCTGATCGTCGATGACGTGCTTGCCACCGGCGGCACCGCGGCCGCGAAGGCCCAGCTGGCCGCGAGCACCGGAGCGACCGTGGCGGGACTCGCCTTCCTCATCGAGCTTGACTTCCTCGGCGGGCGGCAGAAGCTCGGCGGAGCAAAGATCGTCTCGCTGATCCACGTCACGTAGCGCCGGTCCTGCCGTAACCTACTCGGCGATCGCCTCGACGAACTCCACCTCGACGGTCGCGAGCCCCGAGAACCCGAGGGCCCGCGCGGCCGCTCTCGAGAGATCCAGATCGCGGCCGGCGATGAACGGGCCGCGATCGGTCACGACGACGATGATCCGCCGGTCGCCGCGCGTGAGTGCGAGGCGTGTGCCGAAGGGCAGGGTACGTGACGCGCACGTGAAGTCGTTCTGGTTGTAGACCTGTCCGCACGCGGTCAGGCGTCCGTGGAACTCGTTGCCGTACCAGGAACAGTATGCCGTGGTGGTCTGTCCGAGCGTGCGGTAGCGGCGGGGATGGTGCTCGGAGGCGAGGTACGTGACTCCCTCGTACGGTTCGACGACCGCAGGCACGAACTGAACGACATCGTCGAGCGGAACCGAGCTCTCGCGCCACTCCTTGCGCGTCTGCGCGATCACCGCCCGCCTCGCTTCCAGCTCCCGGAGCGCCTCCTCGGTCAGGCGCTCTACGAGGGTGCGCTGCTCGGCAAGCGCCTCGTCGAGTTCGGCGAGGGTGATGCGCTGGAGCTGGCGCAGCGCAACGTCCTGGGCCTTGAGGTCGTCGAGGTAGGCAGCCTGGAACTGAGCTTCGGCGGCAGCGACGTTCGCATCGAGGTAGGAGCGTCGGTCACGCTGGGCGATGCGGGCCAGCATGAAGATGCGGGAGTAGAAGTCTGCCATGTTCTGGGAGCTCAGCAGGATGCTGACGGGGTCGGCAACGCGCGACTTGTACATGCTGACCATGCGCGTGTGGTACGCCTCCTGGGCGGCAAGGAGTGCACGCCGAGCCTCGCTGACTTCCTCCTGCTGAGCGACGATTCGCAAGTTCGTGACCGCGATGCGCTCCTCGATGGCGATGCGCTCGGCGCGCTGATCCTCGATCGTCTGCTCGAGCTCGAGGACGCGGTCGGCGGCTTGCCGGAGTTCAGGTCCGGGCGTGATCGATGATTCCGCCGGCGGCGTCGCGATCGCGACGGGCGAGGCCACCCACATGCCCAGCAGACACGCGCCGAGAAGCGCTGCGAATGCTCTCGTCCGCGTCATGACCGGCCCTCCCGTGCGTCAGCGTCGGCGAACGCCGGTACGCTGGTGAGACATGGTATCATGTAGAAGATGTCGGCTCGTGCCGTGGACTCCTGAAGTCCCGGCGTGACCTCGATCGCAGAACAAGACGCAGCAGGAGGTCCCGTGCCCAGAGCGTCCTCCACAAGGGCCATCGGAGCCGTTCTTACCGGCGTTCTTACGTTTGCGCTGCTTGCGGGCGGAGTACAGCCGTTGCTCGCGACTCCCTCGACTCCTGAGATCGAAGCCAAGCGCCAGGAGATAGACTCGGCGCGCTCGCAACTCGAAGACCTCGCCGACCAGGCCGAACTCAGGCGCGAGGAACTCCTGGCAGCTACCGAGGCGCTCGATACCGTGCGTTCTGACATCGCCGATACGCGCGATCAGCTCGCCGCCGCTCGCGGCGAGCAGCGTGCGGCGGAGAGCGCGCTTGCCGAGCGAGCCGCGGGCATCTACCGCTCGGGTAGCGTCCAGATGCTCGAGGTCCTGTTGGGAACGACGTCGTTCGGGGACTTCCTCACCCGCATGGAGTGGCTGAGGCGGGTCAACCGCAGCGATGCGGTCCTCGTGCTCAGCGTCAAAGACGCGGTCGCGGCCGTGCAGTCGGCAGAGCGCACACTCGAGCGCAGGGAGATCGAGCTCGGTACCCTCAAGCGCCAGGCGGAGGTCAAGTCTCGCGAGGTGGATGAAGCAGTTGCCCGGCAGGAGCGCTACGTTTCCGGTCTCGATCGCGAGATCGCCACCCTGGTAGCGGCCGAGGAAGAGCGCCTTCGCAAGGAAGCCGAGGAGCGGGCGCGCAAAGCGGCCGAGGAGGCGGCACGAAGAGCGGCTGCTGAGCAGGCTGCACGTGAGGCGCAGGCGCGCTCGAACCCATCTCCAGGCGTACCGCCCACCCCAGGTACCGTTGCCCAGCCCAATGCGAGGGCCTTCGATCCGGCGAGATTGGGACCCGGCCGTCCGGAAGCGGTAGTTGCAGGCATGAACTACCTCGGCGTGCCCTACGTGTGGGGCGGGTCGACACCGCAGGGCTTCGACTGTTCCGGACTGACCTGGTACGTGTACCGCGAGTTAGGGATCTCGATCCCCCGGAACAGCCGTACGCAGTTCACCGTCGGCGGATACATTCCGCCCGACAGGCTCGACCTGCTCCTCCCCGGTGACCTGGTGTTCTTCGGGTACGACGGCAATCCGGACCGCATTCATCACGTTGGAATATACGTCGGCGGGGGAGACTACCTTCATGCGCCGAGCACCGGCCGTCCGGTACAGGTCGAGTCGCTCACTTCCCGGATCGAGCGGCGGGGCGACTTCGTGGGCGCCACCAGGCCGTAGCGCTCCCCACCGAGGTGGAGCGTTCGACCGTTAATCCGCTGGTCTGTGGTATTATCCGACCCATCTCCGAACGCCCGTTGCACCCCCTGTCCCCCGAAAGGAGTCTCGTGTCTTCGACGCTTCTCTCAGGTAACGAAGCGGTTGCGCGTGGCGCGTGGGAGGCGGGCGCTTCCGTTGGTGTCGGCTACCCGGGCACTCCGTCGACCCAGGCACTCGAGGTCTTCGCACGCATGGAAGGCGTGTACGCCGAGTGGGCGCCCAACGAGAAGGTCGCGCTGGAAGTCGCCGCAGGCGCATCGATGGGTGGTGCGCGTGCGCTCGTTACGATGAAGCACGTCGGCATGAACGTGGCAGCCGATCCGCTCTTCACACTCGCGTACACGGGAGTGGGAGCCGGCCTCGTCATCTTCGTGGCCGACGATCCCGGGATGCACTCCTCGCAGAACGAACAGGACTCCCGCAACTGGGGTCCGTTCGCCCGGGTGCCCGTTCTCGAGCCGGCAGACAGCTCCGAGGCACTCGAGTTCACTCGGGCGGCGTTCGAGATCTCCGAGAGATTCGACATCCCCGTGATCGTCCGGTCGACAACCCGGCTCTCGCACTCGAAGGGAGTCGTCGATCTCACGCGCGACCGGATCTCGACGGAACCGCGCGAGTATCTCAAAGACATCGGCAAGTGGGTGATGATGCCTGCGATGGCCCGCGCTCGCAGGGAAGCGCTCGACGAGCGGGTCCGGCAGATGAGCGAGTTCGCCGAGGACTCCCAGCTCAACCGCATCGAGATGCGTGACCCGACCCTCGGGATCGTGGCCTCGGGCGTGTGCTACCAGTACGTCCGCGAAGCGCTCCCCGATGCATCCGTGTTCAAACTGGGCATCTCCTTCCCGGTGCCGGAGAAGGCGCTTGCGGCCTTTGCCGCGCAGGTCGACCGGCTCGTGGTCGTGGAGGAAGCGGATGCCTACCTCGCCTCGAAGCTGCGCTCGCTCGGCCTTGATCCGGAGCCCGTGGGGCTGCCGGCCGCCGGGGAGCTTTCACCGGGCATCATCGCGAGCGCTCTCGGGGCTGAGGCGCCTGCCACACGAAACAGCGTGTCCGGCCTTCCGCCTCGTCCTCCGCTGATGTGCCCGGGCTGTCCCCATCGCGGCGCGTACAACGCACTTCGCAAGGTCAAGGCGATCGTCACCGGTGACATCGGCTGTTACACCCTCGGAGCGCTGGCGCCGCTCGCCTCGATGGACTCGTGCGTCTGCATGGGTGCGAGTATCGGCATGGCGCATGGAATGCGGCTCGCAGGGCAGGGGAGCGACCGGCCGGTGGCTGCGGTCATCGGAGACTCCACCTTCGCGCACTCGGGGATCACCGGGCTCATCGACCTGGCGTACAACGGTAGCGATGCACTGGTGTGCATACTCGACAACCGCATAACCGCGATGACCGGGCACCAGCAGAACCCGGTGAGCGGGATGACACTGCAGGGGCGTCCGACGACCGAGATCGATCTGGAGGCGCTCTGCAGGTCCGTCGGCGTGAGGCGCGTCAGAACGGTCGATCCGCACGATCTTGCCGCCGCCGAGCAAGCGGTTCGCGAGGAAGTGGCAGCCGACGAGCTCAGCGTCATCATCTTCCGGGCCCCGTGCGCTCTGCTCATCAAGGACAAGGAGCAGCCTTTCGCGGTCGACGAGGAGTCGTGTACGGCGTGCGGATTGTGCATCCGGCTCGGCTGTCCGGCGATCAGCAAGGAGCAGGACGGCAAGGCGCGTATCGATACCACGATCTGCGTCGGCTGCGGGGACTGCGTCCAGGTCTGCAGGTTCTCGGCGATCGAGCTGACCGGTCCTGCGTGCGACATCGGAGGCGTGTGATGGCGGTGCAGACAGTCACCGTGATGCTTGCGGGCGTCGGCGGTCAGGGTACGATCCTGGCAGCCGATGTACTGGCCAAGACGGCCGTGGCCGCGGGTCTGGACGTGAAACTCTCCGAGGTGCACGGCATGGCTCAGCGCGGCGGCTCGGTCGACACGGTGGTGCGCTTCGGCCAGTCCGTGGCGTCGCCGATCACCGACCACGGGTGCGCCGACCATCTGGTCGCGTTCGAGATGATCGAGGCGGCACGCCAGCTGCCCTACGTGAAGCCCGGCGGTCGACTGCTCGTCAACTCGCGGACCATCGACCCGCTGCCGGTGCTCATCGGCGACCTTGCTTCGCCGGCAGGGGTCGAGGAGGCTCTCGTGGCCGAGGGCGCGATCTTCATCGACGCCGAGGAGCTCGCATGCGAGGCGGGCAGCCCGAAGTCGGCCAACATCGTGTTGTTGGGAGCACTTTCTACGGGTCTTGAGTTCTCGCTCGACCTCTGGACGGAGGTCATCGGCGGTCGTGTCCCACCGGCTACGGTGGAGTTCAATCTGCGTGCCTTCGAACTGGGCAGGCGCGCCTGCGGAGAGGGAGGAGCGTGTCTGCTATGAAGGTGCGCCAGCTATCGGTCTTCATCGCCAACGAAGCGGGCAGGGTCAGTGAGGTGACCGACCTTCTCGGCTCGGCCGGCGTGAACATCCGGGGATTCGCTGTCTCCGACACGGCGGAGTACGGGATATTGCGCCTGATCGTCGACAAGCCCGACGACGCCAAGACAGCCCTCAAGCACGGCGGGTTCACCGTCAAGGAGAGCGATGTCATCTGCATCAACCTGCCGGACAAGCCTGGCGGGCTTGCATCGGTGCTGAAGATCGTTGCGGCTGCGGGGGTGAACATCGAGTACGTGTACTCGCTCATAGCGACGTACGTCGTAATCAACGTAGGCGATGCTGACCGTGCGCTCCGCCTGCTCGAGGGCCAACCCGTGCAGCTCGTGTCTCAGAAGGAGATTGCGAGCATCCGATGCACGGAGGAAATAGGAGGTAGGGAGTCATGACAACGACGAGATGGTACTTCGCGTCGGTCGTGGCGCTGTTCGCTGCGATGGCCGTCGTGTCGCTCTCGGCGTGTGGCGCCGAGAGCGACCCGGGAGACGACGGTGCGGCGACGGCGGAACCCTACCGCATCGGGGCGGTACTGTCGCTCAGCGGCACGTACGCGGGACTGGGTGAACCGGAGAAGAACACTATCGAGATGGAGGTCGAGCGGATCAACGACGCCGGCGGCGTCCACGGGAGGCCCATCGAGGTCATCATCGTGGACGACGCGACCGACGCGGAGACCGCGGTGGCGGTCACGACCCGCCTGATCGAGCAGGACCAGGTCATCGCGCTGATCGGTGCCACTGGGACCGGAGCGACGATGGCGATGCGTCAGGAGGTCGACCGGGCGGGTATCCCGCAGGTCTCGATCGCCGGCGGCACCGTGATCACGGCGGACTTCCACCCGCTCGTGTTCCAGACCGCCTGGTCCAACAGCCTCGTCGTGCCGTTCACCCTGCGCTACCTGGAGGAGCAGGGCGTGCAGAAGGTGGCGCTCATAGCGGACTCCGGCGGGTTCGGAGCCGACGGCGTCGCGGTCATCAAGGACTTGATCGGCGCGACCTCGCTCGAGCTCGTCGCCGAGGAGTCTTTCAACCCGGGCGACACTGACATGACGGCCCAACTGACGAAGATCAAGACGTCGGGCGCCGAGGCGGTTCTCATGTGGAATGCTGGGCGTGAGGCTGCGACCGTGGCCAAGAACATGGCAGCGCTCGACCTCGGTATCCAGCTGGTGGGAAGCCACGGAAACGCCCGCCTCGAGTTCATCGAGGGCGCGGGGCCGGCAGCGGAGGACTTCGTCTTCGCCGCCGGCAAAGTTCTCGTGCCGGAGGCCTATGCGCCCGGTTCGGACGAGCAGGTCGTCGCCACCGACTTCATCGAGCGCTACACGGAGCGCTACGGCGTGGCGCCGGACACCTTCGCCGGCCATGCCTACGATGGGTTGTACCTCGTCGTCGAGGCGATGAAGCGTCTGCCCGAGGAGTTCACCGCAGAGGAACTGCGAGATGAGATCGAGAGCACGAATGGGTTCGTCGGCATCGGCGGGGTGTTCACCTTCTCGCCGACCGACCACAACGGTCTGAGCGACGACGACCTGGTGATGTACCGGGTGTCCGGTGGAGTCTGGACGCTTGAGAAGTAGACAAAGACACGCTGCACTGATGCGGGGGGTGTGAGGCATGAGACGGGTCATGCTCGGCGTACTTCTGACAGGAGCCCTGTTCGCCATGTCGCTCGGAGGATGCGCTGGCGAACCTGATGAAGGCGGCGAGGCGGCCGGCGATACCTACCGCATCGGTGCGGTGCTCTCTCTCTCCGGGCCCCAGGCGGGGCTCGGAGAGCCCGAGCGCCGTGCCATCGAGATGGAAGTCGAGCGCATCAACGAGGAGGGCGGCGTCCACGGGCGCCCTGTCGAGGTGCTGTTCGAGGACGATGCAACCGACGAGGCGAAGGCCGTGACGGCGGCAAGCCGCCTCATCGAGCAAGAGGGCGTGATCGCGCTGATCGCCGCGTCGGGCACCGGCCAGACCATGGCCGTGCGCCAGGAGGTGGAGCGCGCCGGGATACCGCAGATGTCGCTTGCCGGCGGTTCGGTGGTGACCGCGCAGTTCAGCGAGTGGGTCTTCCAGACCCCGTGGCCCAACCGGATCGTCGTGCCGTTCACGCTGGGCTATCTGCGCGACAGTGGCGTGACGCGGCTCGGCCTGCTCATCGACTCCGGCGCGTACGGTAAGGACGGCTACGACGTGATCATGGCTGAGGTCGACCGCTTCGGCATCGAGATCGTTGCCGACGAGCAGTTCAACCGCGGCGACACGGACATGACGCCGCAGATCACCAAGATCAGGGCCGCCGGTCCCGACGCGCTGCTCATGTGGGCCGCGGGTGCGGAGGCCGCGACGGTGCTGAAGAACAACGCTGCGCTCGGCGGAGACTCACCGCTGTCGGTGTACGGCGGACCGGGCAACGGGCGCATCGAACTCATCCAGGGAGCGGGGGACGCAGCGGAGGGCTTCACCTTCTCGGCAGGTAAGATCCTCGTGCCTGAAGCCTATGGCGTGGGCAGTGACGAGTACGAGGTGACCACGAGCTTCATCGACAGGTTCACCGAGCGGTTCGGTGTCGGTCCGGACATCTTCGCCGGTCATGCATACGACGGGATTTACCTGATCGTCGATGCGATGAAGCGGCTACCCGAAGGGTTCACACCCGAGGATCTGCGCGATGAGATCGAGAGGACGGACGGGTTCATCGGCGCCGGCGGGACGTTCACCTTCGGCCCGACGGACCACAACGGCCTCTCGGAGGACGACCTGACGATGTACCGCATCGAGAATGGCGAGTGGGTACTCGTCGGACAGGCCCGGTAGGCACGTGGGAGGTACCGAACTCCTGCAGTTCGTTCTTGCCGGCCTGAAGAACGGCTCGATATACGCGCTCGTCGCGCTCGGCTTCACGCTCATCTACGCGGCGACCGGCGTGATCAACTTCGCCCAGGGCGAGTTCTACATGCTGGGCGGGATGCTCTCGGTCTGGGCATATGCGGACCTCGGCCTGCCCCTGCCGCTGGCAGGTCTCGTCGGGGTCATGGCCACCGCGGCGGTCGGCGGCGTGTTCGAGCTCGGCGCCATACGACAACGCAAGGACGGCGATCCGCTCGCGCTCATCGTCATCACGGTCGGCGGATCGATGGTGCTCTCATCGATGGCCCGCCACCTCTTCGGTCCGAACGAGCGCCCGCTCCCGCTCTTCTCGGGGGGCGGCAGTGTCTCGGTGTTCGGCGCGGTGCTCGAGGTGCAGACGATCTGGATCCTGGGCCTGACCGCACTGGCGGTCGTAGGGTTGTGGTACCTGTACAACCGCACCGGTCTCGGTCGGGCGATGAGGGCGTGCGCGGTCAACCGCGACGCGGCGAGGATCGTCGGAATAGACACCCGTCTCATGGTGACGGTGAGCTTCCTGCTGGCGGCGGCGCTCGGCGCGCTCGCCGGCCTGGCCGTCACCCCGCTCACCCAGACCGCGTTCGACGTCGGGCCCACGGTGGGCATCAAGGGGTTCGCGGCAGCCATCCTCGGCGGACTCGGGAACCCGATCGCAGCGGTGGTCGGCGGTCTCGTGCTCGGCATGCTCGAGAGCGTCTCCATCGCATTCATCTCGTCGACCTACAAAGACGCGATCGCGCTCATCGTCTTGCTCGGGGTCCTCTTCGTGCGTCCGCAGGGCATCCTCGGGCGCTCGCGCCGGGAGAAGGTCTAGCCGGTGAGGGAGAGGCGTATCGACATCAGGACCGTGGTCGGACTCGCGTTGGTCGCAGCGTTGGTGTTCGCGGTCCCGGTACTCACCTCCGACCGTTACCTGCTCAAGGTACTGACGTTCGTCGGGGTCAACGTCATCATCGTGACGGGGATGGCGCTTCTGTTCGGCTACGCCGGTCAGGTCTCCCTGGGTCACGCCGCGTTCTATGGGATCGGTGCGTACACCTCGGCATACGTGGTCTCTTCACTCGGCTGGCCCTGGCTGACAGGGGTGGTCCTTGCGGTCGTCCTCACCTGCGCGGGTGGGCTGCTGCTCGCATTGCCGAGCTTACGACTCAAGGGTCACTACCTCGCCATGGCGACGCTGGGCTTCGGGGAGATCATGAGGGTCGTTTTCGTGGAGGCACGCGGTGTCACCGGCGGGCCGGACGGGTTCTCCGGAATCCCGTTCGCTTCGGTGGGTGGCCTGACGATCGACTCCGCGGGGGGCAACTACTGGCTGATCTGGGGAGTCGCAGCAGTGGTGCTGGCGTTCGCCGCCAACCTGGTTCGCTCCCGTGCGGGCCGAGCCATGCGTGCGCTGCACGGTTCCGAGTCCGGAGCGCTGGCCTGCGGCATCGATCTGACCGGGTTGAAGGTGCGGGTGTTCGTGATATCGGCAGCGCTCGCCGGGTTGGCGGGCGCACTCTACGCGCACGTGGTCGGGTTCATCTCGCCCTCCACGTTCTCGCTCCACGTATCGGTGTTGCTCGTTGCGATGGCGGTACTGGGAGGCACGAGGTCGCTGGCGGGTCCGGTCCTTGCGACCGTCCTGCTGACCATGATCCCCTTCGCCGACGCGGTGATCCCCGGGCTCTCGCGCTCGGCGCTCGAGATGATCCAGGAGTGGCAGGAGGACGTATACGGACTCACGATCATCGCGGTCTTGCTCTTCGTCCCGGGAGGGCTCGCCGGCGCGTTGCGCCGCGTCTCCGGATGGGGGAGGCGGGCGGAGTGAGTCTGCTCCAGGTGCGCTCCGTCACCAAGCGCTTCGGCGGACTGACGGCGGTCGACGACGTCTCCTTCGACGTCTTCGAGGGTGCGATCAAGGCCGTCATCGGTCCGAACGGTGCCGGGAAGACCACGCTCTTCAACATCCTCACCGCGTTCGATCGTCCCGATGAGGGCAGTGTGATGTTCGATGCGGCGGACATCGTGGGGTGGCCGCCGCAGCGCATCGTTCGTGCGGGGATCGCCCGCACGTTCCAGAACACCCAGCTCTTCGAGGAGATGAGTGCTCTGGAGAACGTGATGACCGGTGCGCACGCGGTGACCCGGGCCGGCTTCCTCTCTGCCGCACTACGGCTGCCGTGGACGGTACGCGAGGAGCGTGACGTCGCCGAGGAAGCAGGGCGACTGCTCAGGCTCGTCGGCCTCGGCCAGTGGGCGGATGCCTACGCGGCCGACCTACCGCACGGTCTACGCCGGCTTCTCGAGATCGCCCGTGCGCTGGCCACGAAACCCCGGCTGCTCCTGCTCGACGAACCTGCAGCAGGGCTGAACACGGCCGAGACCGCCGCGCTCGCTGATGCCCTCTACCGCATCCGCGACCGCGGAGTCACCATCTTGATCGTCGAGCACGACATGGGGCTCGTCATGGAGGTCTCCGACGAGATCGTGGTACTGGACCGGGGTGCCAAGATCGCCGAGGGCCCGCCACGGCTCATCCAGAAGGACCCTGCGGTCATCGCCGCCTACCTCGGAGAGGAGGACGCCGATGAGCTCTGAGCCCAAGACCGTGCTCTCCGTCGAGGGTCTACACGCGGGATACGGTCGCGTCGCGGTGCTCCGTGGGATCGACATGCGGGTTGCCGAGGGTGAGCTGGTCACTCTCATCGGTGCGAATGGGGCGGGCAAGTCGACGCTTCTCAAGGCGCTGGTTGGACTCGTTCCTCCGAGCGGGGGCACCATCCGCTTCCTGGGCAACGACATCACCCGCCTCCGGCCGGAGCGCGCCGTCAGGGCGGGACTGGCGCTGGTGCCGGAGGGACGGATGCTTTTCGGGCCGATGAGCGTTGAGGAGAACCTCGAACTCGGTGGCCACGTGCGGGACCGTGCGGACACGGCCGAATCGCTCGAACGGGTCTTCGATCTCTTCCCCGTTCTCGAGGAACGGCGTTTGCAGACCGCTGCGACGCTCTCCGGAGGCGAGCAGCAGATGCTTGCGGTCGCCCGGGCGCTCATGGCGCGCCCGCGTTTGCTTCTGCTCGACGAGCCTTCGCTCGGCCTGGCGCCGAAGGTCATCAAGGAGATCTTCGCGGCTCTCGAGAAGTTGAAGGCCGAGGGGCTGACTATCCTGCTCGTCGAGCAGGACGCACGGTTGGCTCTCAAACACGCCGATCGCGGGTATGTGATGCGGACCGGGTCGATCGCGCTTGCGGGTGCGGCGGCCGATCTGCTGGCAGACGACGACGTCAGGCTGATCTATCTCGGAGCCTGGCACGGGGAAGGGGAGAACACGTGATCTGGAACCCCGAGTACGAGACGATGAACCGCACCGATCTCGAGGAGCTGCAGCTGAGGCGCTTGCAGTCGACGGTTGCATGGGTCTACGAGCGCGTGCCGCACTACCGCGCCGCCCTCGACGAGCGCGCAGTGAAGCCCAAGGACGTCAGATCGCTCGCCGATGTCGTCCGGCTCCCGTTCACGGACAAGAGCGCGCTTCGGGACACCTACCCCTTCGGGCTGTTCGCGGTGCCCATCGACCAGGTGGTGCGCATCCACTCGTCGTCCGGGACTACCGGCAAGCCGATCGTCGTCGGTTACACGAAAGGCGACATCGCGACGTGGACCGAGCTCACGGCCCGGGTCTCCTCGGCAGCCGGCGTTGTGAGCACCGACCTCGCTCAGATGGCGTTCGGGTACGGCATGTTCACCGGAGGGTTCGGAATGCACTACGGCCTCGAGCGCGTCGGGGCGAGCGTGATACCCGCGAGTGCAGGCAACACGGAGCGACACCTCATGATGATGCAGGACTTCGGGACGACCGTGCTCATCTCAACGCCCTCCTACGCGCTGTACCTTGCCGAGGTCGGGGAAAGTCTCGGGATAGACTTCCAGAAACTGCCACTTCGTCTCGGCCTCTTCGGAGGCGAGCCGTGTTCCGAGGCCGCCCGGCGCGAGATCGAGGCGAAACTCTTCATCCGGGCGACGGACAACTACGGGTTGTCCGAGGTGATGGGCCCTGGAGTCTCGGGGGAGTGCGAGTGTGCGTGTGGACTGCACATCAACGAGGACCACTTCCTGATCGAGATCGTCGATCCGGCGACCGGCGAGCCGCGCGGCGAGGGCGAGGAGGGCGAACTCATCATCACGCCGATCACCAAGGAGGCGTTCCCGGTGCTGCGCTACCGCACGCATGACCTGACGGTCATCGATCGGACGCCGTGCGAGTGCGGACGCACATTCGCCCGGATGAGCAAGGTCCGGCAGCGGACCGATGACATGCTCATCATCAGGGGAGTCAACGTCTTCCCGAGCCAGATAGAAGACGTCCTCTTCAAGATCGAGGACATTCGGCCCCACTACCTGATCGTCGTGGACCGCAAGCACGGACTGGACGACATCGAGGTCCGCCTCGAAGTCGCCGAAGACGTGTTTTCGGATATCATGGCTGACATGGTTGCGTTCACGAAGAACGTAGCAGAGCGGCTGCACGCGGTCCTCGGGCTCAACGTGAAGGTCACCCTCGTGGAACCCGGGACGATCGAGCGCACGGCGGGTAAGGCACAGCACGTGCTGGATCTTCGAGAGAAGGACTGCTAGCAGGAACCGTCGCTTCAGCACAAGGAGGTGTTGGCCATGGATCTCTCCTCGGTCCCGTCGTGGGTGTGGTGGGTCGCCGCAGGCTTGGCGGCACTCCTCCTGACGGTTGGCGCATACTTCGGCGGGCGTCTCGCATACCGGCGCATGTCCCGCCGCTATCTCGTTCAGGTCATCGGACGGCGCGAAGGCGTACTGGCATCGCAACGTACGCTCGAGGCGGTAGTCAGGCACCTCGCAGACGAGGACGACGAGAAGCGCGAGAGCTTCGCGTCGGACCCCGATGACGAGGATCGCAAGTCCCTCTACGAGATCTCGCGACGCATGGAGATCGCCACCGAGGAACTCGACACGATGCCGCTGCCGCGCTCCCTGTGGCCTGCGGCGATGACACTGGCAGATGCCGCCTACATCATCGGCCAGGAGGCCGGAAGGGTAGGGGAGACGGCCGGGACCGCAGACGCCATCGCGTCACTCGCCGCTGTGGACATCACCCGTGCTTCGGAGGCGTTCGACGCGGCTGACGCCAAGGTCAAGGAGGCATCCGAGCGGTTCGAGCTCGATGAGGCTGCCGTCTACGGTGGAGGGTTGTACATATGATGGATGTGGGTCGCATAGCTCGCGCCGCGCTCGGCGTCGTGGTTCTGCTAGCCCTCGTGTTCCTCGTGAACACCTGGTGGGGCGATTTCCGGCGAGGAGAGCCACCGGCGGTGGTAGGTGAGACCACGACCACGCCCGGAGGAGACGCAGAGACCCCCGAGGAACCGGCCGACGATGCGGACGGCGAGGAGCCGGCGGCCAGCGAGGCTACCGTCGTCGTGTTGATCGAGGGATTGAACTTCCGTCGCGAGCCGTCGCGGGAAGGCGAGCTCATCCGCGGGTTGAGCCGTGGCGCGCGTCTGGAGTATCTCGACACGAACGATGGCTGGCATCACGTACGTGACGACGACGGCGTCGAGGGGTACGTCTCGGCCAGCGAGCAGTACACCGAAGTTCAGCGGTGAAGTGCCACCGCGGAAGGACCCGTGTGATCGACCGTGGGTAGGATCATCGGTGCGGCATCGGAGTTCTATCGTCTCCGGTTGACGCGCTATGACGCGACCGACGAGCCGGACTTCGAGTGGCGTGACGATATCCTGTACCGCTCTTCACCAACCGAGTCCGTGCAGGAGCGCGAGGAGTGGGTCGTCGAGGCCGTCACGCTCGACGAGCACGAGACCGTGACCGAGTTGAGTCGATTCGGTACCGCCGACGAGGCACATGAGTTGATGGAGCGTGCCGGCGAGGACCTCGGCGAGCTGACCAAGTCGGGCTTCGAGGACCGGTACCTCACACGAGCGTGAGCCGGTCTGGCGCGGGTCGCCGGCCGGAGTCGACCCGCTCGAGAGCCGGTTCTCCTCAGGACTGACCCCACGGGAGCAGGGAAGTCGTGCCCGTGCGTCCGGCTCATCGCCACTTACCATAAGATACATTATCAGACGTACAGGTATCGAGAACGAGAGGGTCGGAGAGGGCCTCTTGAGGCCGATGCGAGAGCCGCGATGGGCCCCGGGTCGCGCAGCCGTCGCTTCCCGGGGCCCATCCTATGCGAGACACGCTCCGCCGTGAGCGGTGTCTTCAGGTGGCGTCAGCGTCAGCTGACGGTGCCGTTGTGAGCAGCGTCCTCCTGCAGGTCGGCGTTGAAGTCAGGCGAATCGACCGCAAGGCCCTTGCTCTCGGGCGGCAGGATGAGGTTCAGGATGACACCGACGACGGTCGCGAGCGCCATACCCGGGACCGTGTACTCGCCCACGGGGATCTTGATCTCGGCGACCTCCATGCCGATGCCGAGCACGAGTACGATGCTGGAAAGGATGAGGTTCCTGCTGTGGCTGTAATCGATGCCGCTGTCCACGAGCATTCTGAGGCCGGAGGCCGCTATCAGACCGAAGAGCAGGATCGATACTCCGCCCATGACCGGCGTCGGGATGCTGCCGATGAGCGCTCCGAGCTTCGGAACGAAACCACCGATCACGAAGGCGAACGCACCCGCGTACCAGAACAGCTGCACGGCGTAGATCCGGGTCACGGCCATCACGCCGATGTTCTCGGCGTACGTGGTTGACGGGGTGCCTCCCACCATGGCCGAGAGCGACGTCGCGAGACCGTCACCGGCCAGTGACTGCGGGAGCAGCGGGTTGAAGTCCTTGCCCGTGATCTCGTTGATGACGAGCAGGTGCCCGATGTGCTCGATGATGACCACGAGTGCGACCGGAGCGATGAGCATGATCGCCGAGAACTCGAACTTGGCGATCGTGAGCGTCGGCAGGCCGATCCAGGCCGCGTCGAGGACGGGCTGGAAGTTCACGAGCCCGAAGGGAATGGCTGCAACGTAGCCCACGATGATGCCGAGCAGGATCGGGATCGTCGCGACAAAGCCCTTGAAGTAGCTGGAGAACCCGATCGACGCAGCGAGCGTGATCGATGCCACGGCTACCAGGTTCCAGTCGAGTCCGAGGCTCGGGTCGGCGAACGGGAACAGCGACATCTTGATCGCGATGCCGGCAAGCCCGAGGCCGATGATGATGACCACGGCACCCACGAGCGCCGGTGGCAGCAACCGGTAGAGCCACTTCGTGCCGAACGCCTTGACGATGGCCGCGACCACCACGTACACGAGGCCGGCGACCACCAGGCCACCGAGCGCGTACGGGACCTTCGCCGGGTCAGCGACCCCGGCGGTGACGCCGGCCACCGCTGCTATGGGCGCGATGAACGCGAAGGACGAGCCGAGGAAGCTCGGGATCTTGCCCTTCGTGAGAATCAGATACAGGATCGTGCCTGCACCCGACGTCATGATCGCGACCGAGGGGTCGAGACCGGTCAGGAGCGGTACCAGCACCGTGGCGCCGAACATCGCCATGAGGTGCTGCAGTGCAAGAGGTACCGCCTGTATAACAGGCAGTCTCTCGTCAGTCTGGATCAGCCGTGTGGTTGCCACTGTCCGCATCGCCCCCCTAACCGAGAAGCGCCATGAGCGCGGGCTCGAGGAAGGCCAGGACGAACGCGGCACTCACGGCCCACATGAGCCAGTGGATCTCACGGGCCTTGCCGTGGAACACCTTGATGAGCACCCAGCTGATGAAGCCGAAGCCGATGCCGTAGCTGATGTTGTAGGTGAGCGGGATGCCGACGATGGTGAGAAACGCCGGGAAGGCCTCCTCGAGGTCGGTCCAGGGGATCTCGCGCACGCTCTGCATCATCAAGAAGCCGACGATGATGAGGGCTCCTGCGGTTATCGGGTACACGAAGAAGTCACCGGAAGGCGCCTGGAAACCGGAGCCCCCGTAGAGCGTGTACTGCAACTCGTTCGGGATGATCGATCCCCCACCTACCATGGCTACCACCGGGGCGAAGAACGCCGCTGCCGCGAAGAAGAGGCCGGTGATCACCGGCGTGAGGCCGGTGCGACCACCCTCGGCGACCCCTGCCGCCGACTCGATGTAGGTCGTGATGGAACTCGCTCCGAACAGACCACCGACGCTGGCAGCCGCCGAGTCGACGACGAGGATCTCACGGATACCCGGAACGCTCCCGTCAGCGCCGACGAAGCCGGCCTGCTCGCCCACCGCAACGACGGTGCCCATCGTGTCGAAGAAGTCGGTGAGCATGATGGCGAAGACGGCGACGAGGAGCGCCGGGGTGAAGATCTGCGCGAGAGCCATCCCGCCGTCCACCTGCTGGAATGGTGCGAAGAAGGTCGAGAAGTCGAGCGGTGCGACGACTGCGCTGGGAAGCTGCGTGACGCCGAAGGCCAGAGCTGCGGCGGTGGCGACGAGGATTCCCCAGAGGATATCGCCCTTGATGCGCAGTGCCATGAAGACCAGGATCGCGGCAAGCCCGATCAGTGTCACCCAGACATGGGGCTGGGTGAAGTCGCCGAGCGAGACCAGTGTGATGGGAGCCGGCCGGATCACTCCACCCTGGTTCAGTCCGATGGTGGTGATGAACAGACCGATACCGACACCGATGGCCCGCTTCAGGTCGAGCGGGATGGCATTCATCACGGCCTCGCGCAGGCCGGTCAGGACGAGCACGAGGATGATCAGGCCCTCGACGAAGATGACCGACATGCCAACCTGCCAGGGGACGTTCGCCTGCTGGAAACCGATGACCGAGAAGGTCACCACCGCGTTCAGGCCCATGCCTGAAGCCAGCGCGAACGGGCGGTTAGTGATGAAGCCCATGCAGATACACATGAGAGCCGCACCCAGTGCGGTGGCGGTGGCAGCGCCCGCGAACGGCACTCCCGCCGCGGACAGTATGCCGGGGTTCACGAAGATGATGTACGCCATCGTCATGAACGTCGCGATCCCGGCGATAATCTCCGTCCTCAGGTCCGTACCACGCTCTTTGAACTTAAAGAAGCCTTCCATCTCACTCCCTTGCTTTCACTCGTCTCGGTCAGGCAGGGCTTCCAGGCCCCGATGCAACTCCGGTGCGACCCCCTTTCACGCGATCATTCGACCCGCCTTCTTATGTCAACTCATCACTCCCCGGTAAAGAGCGATCCGAGGTATGTGGCCTGGTAGGAATCGCCCGCATCGATCGCCTCGAGGAGTTGAGAGGCGATGGGCGGACGGAGATCGAGGGATGTGAGGCGGGAGGGTCTTACGAGGTCAAGGCCCTCGATCCTGCCCCCTGGTGCTTCAGCTGCGAGGCGTCCGCCAACGACGGTGGCGGCGAAGGTGATGTTCACCACATGGCGGGAGCCTGACGGATCGATAGTGTCGTTCAGGAGAAGCGGACGACCGATCATGACGACCAACCCGGTCTCCTCGGCAACCTCCCTGCTCAGAGCCTCTGCCAGGCTCTCTCCCCTCTCGACGCCTCCCCCGGGCAGCAGGTGGTACCTGCGACCGTTCTTCAGGTGCCTGACGAGCACTACGTTCCCGTCGATGACGAGCAGTGCGGCGACCCGGATACGGGGGTGGTCACACGCCGGTGCTGCCAAAGCCGCCCTCCCCTCTGACTGTCTCGTCGAGGGATTCGACCTCGGACAGCTGGACGCGGGCGACCGGCTGGATGACGAGCTGTGCGATCTTGTCTCCGCGCTCGATGGTGATCGGTGTCTCGGGGTCGAGGTTGATCGCGATGACCTTGATCTCGCCGCGGTAGTGGCTGTCGATGAGACCGGGTGTGTTGACCAGTGAGAGGCCGGTGCGCAGCGCCAGGCCGCTTCGTGGCTGGACGAAGCCGGCATACCCCTCGGGGATAGCCACAGCGATGCCCGTAGGCACGAGTCCGCGCTCGAACGGGCGCAGGGTGATCGGTTCGGCGGCGAAGAGGTCCAGACCGGCGTCGCCCTCGTGAGCGTAGGCCGGCAGAGGCAGGTCGGTGTCGACGCGTTTGATCGGCAGGCGCATCGGCTCGCTCACACCCCTCTTGCGATCGTCGGCAGGTACTCTGAACACGCGCCAGTCGCAGCAGCGATCACGCTGGCGGAGAGCGGCGCGACTGAAGCCGCTCCGGGATCGAGGGTCTGACCAGGGCGGAACTGCTGCAGCACGTAGAGATCGCCGCCCGCGAGGAGCTGTGCGAGATCGGGTAACTCGGCTGCGTCGATGAGCGGCGGGTACACGGTCGTCCGGAACTCGTGGTCGACGCCCGACGCGCGGACGATGTCGATGCTGGCCAGCACCGAGTCGCCCGACGTTGCGGGACCGATCCTGTCGTAGCGGTGCGGAAGCGTCTTCACATCGAGCGCTACGTACTCGACGAGTCCGGAGTCCAGGACATGCTGCAGCATCTGCGGAGCGGTCCCGTTGGTGTCGAGTTTGACCGGGATGCCCCTTGAGGCGAGCGCCTCCAGGATGTCGAGGAGGTCGGGCGAGGCGGTCGGCTCCCCTCCCGTGAGCACGACGCCGTCAAGCCATCCCCGACGCACCGAGAAGTGTTTGAGGAGCGCAGGCCACGACTCAGGGGCCGATCTGGTAGCCAGAAGATCGGCGTTGTGGCAGTAGGGACAGCGCATCTGGCAACCCGAGACGAAGAGTGTCGCGGCTACCTTGCCCGGCCAGTCGATCATGCCGGTGGGGATGAATCCCGCTATCCTGTCGGACGGACACGCTGCGGGCCGGTGCTCTGAGACCGGTGCAGCAACCGGACCCGACGTCACCGTGCAAGCACCTCCAGGAGCACCTCGCGGCGAGGAGGTTCTCCGCGCCACCCGGCAACTTCCTGGCCGTGCGAGTCGAGAACGAGCAGTGTCGGGGTGGCAAGTACGCCGAAGAAGGAGGCCTCGGCGAGGCCATCGATGCTGGCCACGTCGTAGACCTCGACTGCGTCGAGGCCCTCACACACCCGCTTTGCAGCGGGACAGCGCGGGCACTGGTCCTTCACGAACAGCTTGACGTTCAACGCCCCTCCTCGTTCTCGTTCCGCAGCATCGGATTGCCCGGTGGTGTCCCGGCCCTTCAGCTCCGGAGCCCGGTCCGCACACGGTCGTACAACTCGCCCACCTTGCTCTGGTTCCACGTCTGGACCTTGCTGAAGTAGCCGACGATCCGCGTGACACCGTAGACGTCCATGGAGCCACAGAGGGTGCACTGCGTTCGAAGGCCACGGGTGGTTCGCTTGCACGACTCACAGACGGTGAACTCGGGGCTGAATGCGATCTGTGCGCACTGGGTGTTGCGGAAGGTGCGCTCGACGAAGGATGCGATTGCCCCGGGATCGGGCTCGTTCTCGCCGAGCCAGACATGGACGATCGCCCCGGCCTCGATCAACGGATGGAAACGCGACTGCTTCTCGACGCGTTCGATGTAGTCGACGTCCGCCTCGACGGAGAGGTGTACGGAGTTCGTGTAGTAGTAGGTATCTCCGGTGACATCACCCTTGAGCACGGATGCCGTCTGGGTCGGCCAGTACTTCATGTCGAGTTTGGCGAGGCGATAGCCCGCAGACTCAGCAGGACTCTCCTCCAGCACCATATTGATGCCGTAGCGCTCGGAGAGCTCCTTGCACTTGAGGTTCATCGCCGAGATGACCTTCAGGCCGAAACGAAGCGCGGCATCGGACTCGTGCAGCTCTTCACCCGTGTGGAACTGGACGAGTTCGTTCAGACCGATCAGACCGGCGAGGTAGGTCAGCCTGTCCATCTTCAGATACGGTTGACCGTCGATGTTCTGCGTCAGCAGTCCGAGCGGCCCCTCGTCTCCGAGCTCGACGAGTCCGGTGATGAACTCGAGCTTCTGGAGATGGGCTTTTGCGACGAGTTCCAGTGACCGGTTCAGCTCCATGAAGAGCGCCTGGTCGTTCCCGCTCGCCTTGTACGCGATGCGTGGCAGATTGATGGTGACGTTCTGGAGCGCCGAGAACCTCATGATCTCAGGGGTCGAGGTCTCATCGAGTTGCTCCTGGCTCAACTTGAGCTTGAGCCTGCAGCACTGGGAGATCGTTACCTCATCGCCCCGATCGAAGACGAAGTACGTGATGCCCTGCCGGCTGGCGACCGCGCAGGCAAGTTCGAAGAACTCCTCGTGACCGGGGGCGGTGAAGAAGTCATCGCTGATGTGGAGGAGCGGCTTGGGAAAGACGAAGGTCTTACCGGTCGCATCCCCTCGCATGTAGACGTTCATCATGGCGGTGACGAATCGCTGAGCCTCACTCTCGTAGTCCTTGTAGGTCTTGCCTGTGTACTCACCGCCCGGACCGATCGCCGGCGTATCTGCGAAGTGCCGCGGTACGTTGAAGTAGAGGTTGAAGTCGGTGAAGACCACCTGGCTTCCCCGGGCTCCAGCGAGCTGGTTGAACTCGAAGATGAGCATCTGAGCGAGCTGGTCCATCTCCTCGTCTGTCTTGCCGACGAGATACGGCGCGAGAAAGACGTTGACCGCCTCCCAGCCAACCGCGCCGGCATAGTGCCCCTGCAACGCGCTCGCCATCTTCACCATGTGGCCGATGAGCACTTCGGCGTGCCTTGCGGGTTTGGAGACGCTGGTGATATTGGGCAGGTTCAACCCGAACTTCTTGATGTACTCGAGACTGTGACCACCGCAGTATGGGCGGATGATGAAGCCGAGATCGTGCAGGTGTACATCGCCCACGTAGTGAGCCTCGGCAACGTCCTCGGTGAACACCCGGCGCAGCGCGAATTCCTTCAGGATGGTCTCTGCGATCGTGAGGTTGACCGATTCGGGATTGTGCGTGGTGTTCGAGTTCTCCTTGTTGGCGTTGGTGATGATCTGCTCGACGTCCCACATCGGCAGGCCGAGGTGGCTGTGGCGCTTGTGCGCCAACGTCATGCCCCGCTCGAGCAGCTCGAGGTCGACTATCTCCCGGATGATCGCGGTGGTGACCGTCATGAGGTTCGTACGGTCGATGCGGTCCTCGACCGCGAGGGCGATCTCGGCCGCCACGTGGGGTGCGATGCCGGCCTCTTTGACGAGCGAGTCGGAGATGCGATCACGGTCCCATGCGTCGATCTCCTGACGAGAGTTCGTCGATACCAGCAGGGCTATGTCTGTGGCATCGGCACCGGAGCCGGGTGCCGCGGGTTTGATGACATTGACGACTCGTTCCATGACCATGCGACACTCCGCCCCCTCGCGTCCCGCACCAGCGGAACGACCCTACAGATCAGCGCTTCTTCAGACCCCGCAACTCCGACGTGAACTCTTCGACGTCCTCGAAGGACTTGTAGACGGACGCGAAGCGGACGTAGGCCACCTTGTCGAGCGCCTTGAGCCGCTCGAGAACCATGTCGCCGAGGACCTTGGAGTCGATCTCGTACTGGAACTCGTTGTGAAGCTCGGACTCGATATCGTCGATCAAACTCTCGAGTTGTTCGGTGGAGACATCGCGCTTTGCTGTTGCCACGATGAGTCCACGGAGCAACTTGCCTCGCTCGAAGGGCTCTGTCGAGCCGTCACGCTTGGACACCATCAGCGGCATCTCTTCGCGACGTTCGTAGGTGGTGAAGCGCTTCTCGCACGAGAGACACTCACGACGTCGCCTGATGGCGTCCTGCGACTCGGAAACACGCGAGTCGACGACCTTGGTCTCAGCATGGCCACAGAACGGACAGCGCATTGCCTCACCCCTATATCTTGGCTATGGGTGAGACTAGCACACTACATATTGCGCTACAACGAATGAATGGAGATGATTTCGGCGCGCTGTGGACGGGACGCGGAATCAGTGCCTGAATCTCACTTCCGGGCGACGAAACCCTCAGTGATCGACCCGCCCGGCACCTCGAGCAGCTGCCCTGCGTGCACGACGGAACCCTCGAGCCCGTTGATGTGACGCAGCAGGTCCACCGTCTCGGCCGTACTCAGACCCGCCACCGGATTGGCGCGAGCGACGGTCCAGAGGGAGTCTCCCTGCACGACCCTCACAGGTCGCGTGCGTACCTCGTCAGGACGATATTCAGGGGCGATGGCGAGCGCTGTCACGAGAAGCGCGGCTGCGAGCAGGGCCAGACCGATCCACTCGGCCGGGGCGTACGCCTTGCGCGAGGGCGCCGCGCGGTGTCCCGGGCGGGTATCCGGATACTGCCGGTGATCCATCGGTTGCCGCTGGCAGAACCCTCCTGCGGTGGTCTGGTTGTGCATCTCTGGTCGCCTCCTGCTGCGTGTCCGGGGTGTGAAACCACTCTAGGACCCGGGTCTGACATCTACGGCGAACGTATGTTCGTACTGACTATACCAAACACACGTTCGATTGCAACTGGTGGGGCGAACGCATGTTTGCATCCGGCGAGGGGGGTGTACTAGACTGACGGCGAACATGCTTTCGGTTGCGAGGGGGACACGATGTCCTACAAGCGTGAGCTCACCGATCGTCAGAGGCAGATACTCGACTTCATCCGCGCCGAGATCCACAGACGCGGCTTCCCGCCGTCTGTCCGGGAGATCGGCGAGGCGGTCGGGCTGTCGTCCTCCTCCACCGTGCACTCGCATCTTGCAGCGCTCGAGGACAAGGGCTTCCTTCGGCGTGACCCGTCCAAGCCCCGGGCGCTCGAGGTGCTTGACTACCGGGATACCGACAGGGCGATCGACTATGATGGCGTACGCGCGGTTCCGCTCGTCGGACAGGTAGCCGCCGGCGCTCCCCTCTTGGCCGCCGAGAACATCGAAGCGACGATGTCGCTCCCCGTTGAGATGGCCGACGAGTCGACCTTCATCCTGCGTGTGCGCGGAGACTCCATGATCGAGGCGGGCATCCTCGACGGGGACTTCGTTGTCGTCCGTCAGCAGAGTTCGGCCTCAAACGGCGAGATCGTCGTTGCACTTCTCGAGGACGACGCCACGGTCAAGCGCTTCTTCAAGGAGGCGGACCGGGTGCGGCTCCAGCCCGAGAACTCGGCGCTCGAGCCGATCTACGCGCGAGACGTCACGATCCTCGGGAAGGTCGTCGCGCTCTTCAGGCGTATGTAGAGCGTTCCGCTGCCGGCGCTTGCGCTATGAAACTACCGGGAAGCTCCCGCTTCGTGTGCGTCGGCGTCCACTGCGTACTCCGCGAAGGTCGGCACCATCGTTGACGGTACCCGCATCACCAGCGCCGTTCCCTCCGGCGTGTGCCTCTCGCTTACCAGGTGAGTCCTCTCGTGAGCAAGACGAACCAGTTCCCCGTGGGTGTAGGGCACGAGGACCGTCATCGTCACGCTGTCACGGGCGGCTTCCGCGGCGAGACGCTCGAGGAAGGCCTCGACACCCTCTCCTGTGGCAGCAGAGAGCAGCACGCCGTCAGGATGCCGGGCGACGACCCGGGCACGCTCGTCGGGAGCGAGCCGGTCGACCTTGTTCATGACCAGCACGCGTGGGGCGGCGCTGGCCTCGATCTCCTTCAGCACGACATCAACCGCCGCCATCTGCGCCTCGGCCTGGACGTGCGAGGCGTCGACAACGTGGAGCAGCAGGTCCGCCTCACGTACCTCGTCCAGCGTGGACTTGAACGCCTCGACCAGCCCGTGCGGTAGCTTGTTGATGAAGCCGACGGTGTCGGTCAGCGTGATCTCACGACCATCGGCCAGCGCAAGACGCCGGGTCGTCGAATCGAGGGTCGCAAAGAGCATGTCGTAGGCGAGCGCATCAGCGCCGGTCAGGGCGTTGAGGAGCGAGGACTTCCCCGCGTTCGTGTAACCGACAAGCGCAACGCGGAACACGCCGCTTCCCGCCCGCGATTTGCGCTGTGTCGCTCGTGCAGCGGAAACGCGCCGCAGTTCACGCTTGAGGTCGGCGATACGCTTACGTGCGAGACGGCGGTCGGTCTCGAGCTGCGACTCTCCTGCTCCGAATCGCGCGCCTCGCCCGCCGCCGAGTCGCTCGCGCACGAGGTGTCCCCACATGCCGCGCAGGCGCGGAAGGAGATACTCGAGCTGGGCAAGCTCAACCTGAAGTTTACCCTCACGGCTGACCGCATGCATCGCAAAGATCTCGAGTATGAGCGCGGTGCGGTCGAATACCCGGACATCCGGAAGGATGGTCTCGATGTTGGCTTGCTGGCGGGGGGTGAGGTCGTCGTCGAAGATGACGATCTCCGCGCCGTGTGCCCCGGCAAGCTGCGCGACCTCTTCGGCCTTGCCGGCACCGATGAACGTGCGGGGATTCGCCTTGTCCAGGCGCTGGGTGACCATCGCCGCTGTATCGATGCCGGCCGTGTACGCCAGACGTTCGAGTTCGGCGAGCGACTCTTCGACCGGCCACTCCCCCGCCCCACGGTCTACGCCGACCAGGACAGCCCGGGGCCTGGAGTCATCGCGCTCCCATTCGGGAGGGCGCGTGCGCCCGCTCATGTGCGCCTCATCCTCAGAGCGTGGCCTCGATCCTCGCGATTGCCTCTTCGAGGCGGTCGTCCGGGGTGGCGAGGCTGATCCGGATGTAACCCTCTCCGCTCGGCCCGTAGGAGTTGCCCGGTGCGACGATGACGTTGGCCTCTTCGAGCACCTTGGTGGCGAAGTCAGCCGACGTGTAACCCTCGGGGACGCGCGCCCACACGTAGATGGTGCCCTTCGGAGTAAGCGCTTTGAGGCCGATCTTGTTCAGGGCCGGCATGACGAGGTCGCGGCGGCGCTGGTAGAGTGCGGAGAGCTTCTCGACCTCCTGCGGCCCGAGCATCGCTTCGATGGCCGCGTCCTGCACCGCCGTGAAGACGCCGGAGTCGATGTTTGACTTGACCGTGCCCAGAGCCTTGATAGCCGCAGCGTTGCCGGTAGCGAATGCGACGCGCCACCCGGTCATGTTGTACGCCTTCGAACAGCTGAAGAGCTCGATCGCCACGTCTTTGGCGCCCGGGCGCTCGAGGAAGCTCGGCGGCTTGTAGCCGTCGAAGCCGATCTCCGAGTACGCGTTGTCGTGAACGATGAGGATGTCGTGCTCGCGCGCGAACTCGATCGCGCGATCGAAGTACTCGGGCGTCGCGATGGCCGAGGTCGGGTTGTTCGGGTAGGACAGGAACATCATCTTGGCCTTGGCGAGCACGTCGGCCGGGGTCGCCTCGAAGTCTGCGAGGAACCCGTTCTCCTCGGTCATGGGCATCCAGTGCGTCAGGCCACCTGAAAGAATGCCGCCGGTGTGGTAGACGGGGTAACCGCAGCCCGGTACGAGCGTGTAGTCACCCGGGTCGACGAAGGCGAGGAAGATGTGCGCGATGCCTTCCTTCGAACCGATGAGCGCGAGCGTCTCGTCGTCGGGGTCGACCTTCACTCCGAACCGGCGGTCCATCCACTGTGCGCACGCCTCGCGGTAGCGCTTTGCACCGTAGTAGCTGGGATACTGGTGGTTGGAAGGGTTACGGATGGCCTCGGCCATCGCATCGACGATGCGGTCGGGAGTGGGCGTATCCGGATCGCCGATGCCAAGCGAGATGACGTCGATGCCCTGCGCCTGCTTCGCCTCCTTCTTCCGGTCGATCTCGGCGAACAGATACGGAGGGAGCTCGGCGATGCGCTGGGCGGTTCTCACGGTACGTCCATCCCCTTCACTTGGTGGCTAAGCCCGGTCGGTGCGGTGTTCGAGACATGGTAGCAGAGTGCACGATCACCCGGTTGGCGGGGCTTCGTCAGGGATCTCCACGCTGCCGCGAAAGACCTCGACCGCCGGGCCCGTCATGTAGACGCGCCCGTCCTGGCCCCATCGGACGGAGAGCTCGCCTCCGGGCAGCTCGATGGTCGCTTCACGGTCGGTGTGGCCTGCCAGCACGCCGGCCACGAGTGTGGCACACGCGCCGGTCCCGCAGGCGAGCGTCTCGCCCACCCCGCGCTCCCAGACTCTCAAACGGATGTGTTTCCGTCCCGCGGGCTGCGCGAACTCCACGTTGGTCTTCGCCGGGAAGAGCGGGTCGGTCTCTATCAGCGGCCCGGCGGATCGTACCGGTGCGGCATCGACGTCGTCGACCCAGATGATGGCGTGCGGATTGCCCATCGAGACAGCGGTGAAGGCGAACTCGCCGGCGTCAGTGGTGATGGGGTGGTCGATCGCGCGCTCGCCCGGCAGGGCAACAGGGATCCGCGCGGGCTCGAGGACCGGCTCGCCCATGTCGACGGTGGCGGTTGCGAGGAGTCCCGCGGCGTTGCGGGAGAAGGTGATCGGCTTGATGCCGCCGAGGGTCTGAACCCGCACGGAGTTCGCGCCTGCGTCGACCAGGCCGCGATCGACGACGAACTTGGCGAAACACCGGATGCCGTTGCCGCACATCTCCGCGGTCGTGCCATCGGCGTTGTAGTAGAGCATGAAGAAGTCGGCGTCGGGCAGGGACGTCGGGCGGACGAGGATCATCCCATCGGCTCCGATCCCGAAGTTGCGGTGACAGAACCATGCGACGGCTTCGGGCGCCAGATCGAGTGTCTCGTCGAGGTCGTCGATCATGACGAAGTCGTTTCCGAGGCCGTGCATCTTCGTGAACTTCAGCAGCATCCGCTTCCCCCTCTGCGTGTCATCCGGCAGGCAGACGCCAAGTGCCCGGAGCCGGCGTGCCCGTGCCCGGTTCATCGGATTCTAGCAGTCCGGCCGCTGCCCGGGCGCACTCGTCCGTCGAGCGGTCGGTCGCATCGATCCAGCGGATGCGGGGGTCGCCACGGAACCACGTGAGCT
>JAHYJI010000013.1 GCA_019429145.1 Coriobacteriia bacterium
GTGGCATAGTGCGGGAACCTATCGCCTGTCCGACGGTCGCGGTGGAGGCGGGTCGGGGTCTCAGCGCTTCGCGCCGCTGAACAGCTGGCCCGACAACGCGAACCTCGACAAGGCGCGCCGGCTGCTGTGGCCGATCAAGCAGAAGTACGGCCGCAAGATCTCCTGGGCCGACCTCTTCATTCTCGCCGGCAACTGCGCGCTCGAGTCGATGGGGTTCAAGACCTTCGGTTTCGCCGGAGGGCGCGAGGATATCTGGGAACCGGAGCAGGACATCTACTGGGGAGCCGAGGGCGAGTGGCTTGCCGACGAGCGCTACTCTGGTGAGCGTGAGCTCGAGAACCCGCTTGCGGCCGTGCAGATGGGGCTGATCTACGTGAACCCGGAAGGGCCCAACGGCAACCCCGATCCGGTCGCATCCGGTCGCGACGTGCGGGACACCTTCGCGCGCATGGCGATGAACGACGAGGAGACCGTGGCGCTCGTGGCCGGCGGACACACCTTCGGCAAGTGCCACGGCGCGGGAGATGCGGCGCACGTTGGTCCGGAGCCCGAGGCCGCTCCTCTCGAGCAGATGGGACTCGGCTGGAAGAGCAGCTTTGGCAGCGGCACGGGGGCCGATGCGATCACGAGCGGAATCGAAGGGGCGTGGAAGCCCAATCCGGTCACGTGGGACATGGGCTATCTGAAGGTCCTGTTCAAGTACGAGTGGGAGCTGGTCAAGAGCCCGGCCGGCGCGCACCAGTGGCTCGCGAAGGACGTAGACGACGAGGACATGGTGGTCGACCCGTTCGATCCTACGAAGAAGCACCGGCCGATGATGACCACGGCCGACCTTTCGCTTCGCTTCGACCCCATCTACGAGCCCATCTCGCGCCGCTTCCTGGAGAATCCCGAGGAGTTCGCCGATGCATTCGCCCGCGCGTGGTTCAAGCTGACCCACCGCGACATGGGCCCGCGCTCGCGCTATCTCGGCCCCGAGGTCCCCGAGGAGGAGCTCCTCTGGCAGGACCCGGTGCCCGCGGTCGACCACGAACTCGTCGACGAGCAGGACGTTGCAGCGCTCAAGGCCAAGGTGCTCGCCTCTGGCCTGTCCGTGTCCCAGATGGTCGCGACCGCATGGGCCTCGGCGTCCACGTTCCGGGGCTCGGACATGCGCGGAGGGGCCAATGGTGCGCGCATTCGCCTCGCGCCGCAGAAGGACTGGGAGGTCAACCAGCCGGCCCAGCTCGCGACCGTGCTCGAGACCCTCGAAGGAATTCGGGCCGAGTTCAACGCATCGCAGTCCGGCAACAAGAAGGTCTCGCTCGCCGACCTGATCGTCCTGGCCGGGTGCGCCGGGGTCGAGAAGGCGGCGCGCAACGCCGGCCACGACGTGACGGTCCCGTTCACCCCGGGACGCACCGATGCGTCGCAGGAGCAGACCGACGTACCGGCGTTTTCCGTGCTCGAGCCGGCTGCCGACGGTTTCCGCAACTACCTCAAGGCCAGGTACTCGGTCACCGCCGAGGAGCTGCTGCTCGATCGCGCGCAGCTCCTCACGCTCACCGCTCCCGAGATGACCGTGCTCGTCGGGGGCATGCGGGTGCTCTGCGCCAACTTCGGCGGGTCGAAGCACGGCGTGTTCACCGAGCGGCCGGAGACGCTCACCAACGACTTCTTCGCGAACCTGCTCGACATGGGCACGGAGTGGAAGGCGACCTCGGAAGATGGGGACGTCTTTGAGGGTCGCGATCGCGCGACCGGCGAGCCCACGTGGACCGCCACCCGCGTCGACCTCGTCTTCGGCTCGAACTCCCAGCTCCGGGCACTCGCGGAGGTCTATGCGAGCGAGGACTCGAAGGAGAAGTTCGTCAACGACTTCGTGGCGGCGTGGGACAAGGTGATGAACCTCGACAGGTTCGACGTGGTCTGAGTACTGCGTTGGCGGCAGCGGTCGCCGCTGCTGTCCGCACCCCTTCGGTAACGAAACGGCTCCGGTTGCCTGCGAGAGGCAGCCGGAGCCGTACCGTTGACTGCATGGTGTTCCCGGCAGAAGCCTGCAGCAGGGGAGGTCGGCGGTGGAGAGCACGGGTGTGGCAGAGGGTCTCGACTCGCGGATCGACGGGTGGCGGACGTACGTTCTCGCCCATGCTGGGGTCGAGCCGAACGTCGCGGCCGTAGAGGCCCGGCTGCGCGCTCACGCGCTCGCACTCTGCGGCGCGGGCCTGTCGGAGGAGGAGGCATTCCTCGTAGCGCTCCGGCGCGTGGCGGAAAGCGACGAGGTCTCTGGCAGTCTCACCCGCGCGTACGCAGAGAAGCACTGGTCTGGGCCTGTCGATACGGACACGGAGGAAGCCTCCACCCGCACCGGCACGACCGAGTTCTGGGTGATGCTCGGATGCGCGGTCGCTGCCGCGATCGCCATCAAGGTCCCGACGCTCTTCGGATTCGAGTTCGACGGGCCCGACGGGGGCTTCTTCGCACGGAACCTCAGCCTCTTCGTGCTGCCGCTTCTGGCGATCTACTTCGTCTGGAAACGCCGCCCGGCCGCCACGGCCGTCATGGGCGTTGCCGGGGCCTTCGTCGCCGGGGCCGTGTTCACAAACGCATACCCATTCCTACCGGGCGGGTCCACAGAGGTGCTCACCGCCATTCATCTGCCCATCGCGCTCTGGCTCGCTGTCGGCGTCGCCTACGTCGGCGGTGAGTGGCGCTCTCACTCGCGGCGCATGGAGTACGTGCGGTTCACCGGTGAGTGGCTCGTGAACTACGCGCTCATCGCGCTGGGCGGCGGTGTCCTCGTGGCGCTCTCCATCGGCGTCTTCGATGCCATCGGTCTCGATGCCGAGCCGTTCGTGGAGGACTGGATCCTCGCCTTGGCCATGGGTGCCGTGATCGTCGCTGCATGGCTCGTCGAAACCCGCCGCGCGTTGATCGGCGGGATGGCACCGATGCTCGCGCGCGTGTTCACACCCCTGTTCGCGCTCATGCTCATCGCCCTGTTGGTCGGCGTGGGCTGGACATCGGGTGTCATCGACATCGAGCGCGAGGCCCTCATCCTTTTCGATCTGCTCCTCGTCGTGGTGGTGGCGCTCGTCCTCTACGGGATATCAGCACGCGATCCGCTCGCCGGGCCCCGGGTGTTCGACTGGGTGCAGCTGGTACTGGTGGTATGTGCGCTGACGGTCGACGTGTTTGCACTCGTCAACATCGCCGCCCGCCTGAGCGAGTACGGCTTCAGTGCCAACAGGATGGCAGCGCTCGGGCTCAACCTGATACTGCTCGTCAACCTGGGGTGGTCCGCGCGTCTGCAGGCCGGCTTCCTCAGGAGGCTGCACGGGTTCGATCACATCGAGCGCTGGCAGATGCGCTACCTGCCTGTCTACGCTCTGTGGGCCGCGATCGTCGTCATCGCGTTCCCGCCGCTGTTCGGCCTTGCGTAGGTGCCCGGTTGCCGATGGTCCCTTCGGCCATCCGGTCACGAGCGGCCCGGTCGGATGGCAGACTTGTTGCACACCGGGAGACAATGAGTATCTCCGAGTACATGCCGTGGCTGTTCGACACGTTCCGGGTCGGCATGCTCGGCGTTGCCCTGGCGGTCCCCGCGGTCACGCTGTACGGAGCTGCCGAAGCGCGCACGCTCAGGGTGACGAGCGACGTCATCACGTCGAGATCACTGCCGAAGGAGTTCGACGGCACCCGGATCGTCTTCGTCGCGGACATTCACGCCGGACCGTACTTCGGGCCCGATCGCATGGACAAGCTCGTCGAGCAGGTGAACGCGCTCGATCCTGACGTACTCGTCCTCGGCGGTGATTACGTGGGTGGTCGCATGGGCGGGGCGAGGACGTTCTACGCGCGGGCAGCAGACTTCCAGGCACGCAGAGCCAAGGTCGCAGTACTCGGCAACCACGATGTGTGGGAGGGCTCCGAGGAGGCGAGGCAGGGGTTTGCCGAAGCGGGATTCGCGCTACTCGAGGACGACAGCGTGCACATCTCGATCGGCGATGCCTCGATCGCGATCGCGGGTGTCAGCGATCTGTCCACGGGCGCGCCGGACCCGGAAGCAGCAGCGCGCGACATCGCGCCGGGAACGTTCTCGGTGCTCGTGAGTCACAACCCGGATGTCTTCGCAGGGAGACTCGGCACGACGGCGGGCGAGTGGGACCTTGCGCTTGCAGGGCACACGCACGCCGGGCAGATCACGTTCTTCGGAACACCCGCATTCGTCCCCTCGGACCACGGCGACCGGTACCGCTCCGGCTGGCGGGACGAGAACGGAACACCGATCCTGGTATCGAACGGCGTGGGAACGGTCACACTCCCCGTGCGTCTCTTCGCCGAGCCGGAGATACATCTCATCACGCTGCACAGCAAGTAGTACCGCTGCGAGCAGTCCGATCAGCGGCCGCGGACAGACGGTCAGTCCGTCGCCTCGCTCCGGTTCCCGAGTGCGACGAGGAGCAAGATAACGGCGGCGAAGCCGCCTCCGACCATGATGCCCCCCATGCGCAGCAGGACCGGCTCGGTCAGCACCATGCCGGCGAAGGACACCGGGAGGCCTACGAGGATCAAGACGAGCGAGATGGAGACTCCGTAGGCGAATCCTTTTCCGGTCGGCGGCATGGCGTCCCTCCCTGTCTTAGATAGTTCCGTCGTTTCAAGAGTAGCAGTCTCGTGCCACTTCCTCTCGCCACGACCCCAACTGCGCTCTGCCCGGGTTGGGTAGACACAGGTAAGACAGGCCCCAACCCGGTCCGCCGGTCGGCCCTGCGGGGCGGGCATCCCTGGAGGAGAGTCCCATGACGGAGAAGCAGAGCGGCCGCGGTTCACCTGCGATCGTCCTCCTGATCATCGCAGCCACGATGGCGATGATGATCGGCGTCGGCACGCGCTCGATCGACCTGCACTTCACCATCGGTCCGTGGAACCTGCATCACTGGCTCTCATGGTTCGGAGCCACGTTCATCGCACTCTTCACGCCCGCTTTCTACGTACTGAAACGTCGGAGCAGGGAGAGTCGCGAGGCCCTGCTGCCGTGGCACGTGTTCGGCGGACTGATCGCCGCCGCCGCGGTATCGGCGCACTTCATCCAGCACGTGACGCGACCGGCCGAGTTCTACCCCGACCTGGGCACGGGGATCGTCCTCTACACCGCACTCGCGATATCGGTCCTCACGGGTGTCCTGATGCGCTACCGGTTGCTGTCCGGTGCCATGCGGGAGTGGCGTGCGCTGCACGTCGGTGCGACGGTCACCTTCTATCTTGCCATCGTGATGCACGTACTGAAGGGTCTGGGGGTCGTGTGATGAACTCGACACATGGACACGAGGGGCATGCCGACGAGCACGCAGGACACGACCGTCACGAGGGCCACAGCCCGGAGATGTTCCGGCAGAAGTTCTGGCTCTCGCTCGTTCTGACCCTGCCGATCGTCTACTGGTCCGAGCACGTGCAGGAGTTGTTGGGCTACGAGGCCCCCGCAGTCGCCGGTTCGGAGTGGATCGGACCGGTTCTCGGCACGGTGGTCTTCATCTACGGAGGATCGGTCTTCCTGCGCGGTGCGGCGCGAGAGCTCGCAGACCGCCTGCCCGGGATGATGACGCTCATCTCTCTCGCCATCACCGTTGCGTTCGCGTTCTCCTGGGTCGTGGATCTCGGTCTGATCGAGGCCATGGCTCTCTGGTGGGAGCTCGCGACACTGGTGACCATCATGCTGCTCGGCCACTGGATCGAGATGCGCTCCATCTCGCAGGCCCAGGGTGCCCTGAAGGAACTCGCGGCGCTGCTCCCGGATACCGCCACCCGGCTGACGGAGGCCGGCGAGGAGCGCGTCGGTGTCGACGAACTGCGCACGGGTGATGTCATCCTGGTCCGTCCCGGCGAGAGCATCGCGGCGGATGGCGTGATCGAAACGGGTCAAGGTGACGTGAACGAGGCGATGATCACGGGCGAGTCCCGTCCCGTGAAGAAGGGGGAGGGAGACGAGGTTATCGCCGGCACCATCAACGGTGAGGGGTCCCTGCGGATCGAGGTCACCGGCACCGGGGACGACACGAAGCTCTCGGGAATCATGCGTCTGGTGGCCGACGCCCAGGTGTCCAAGTCGCGCGCACAGCACCTTGCCGACAAAGCAGCCCAACTGCTCACCGGCGTCGCAATCCTGGCCGCCATCATCACCGCTGTTTCCTGGCAGCTTGCCGGCGCCACGATCGACTTCTCCGTCGTCCGCACGGTGACGGTGCTGGTGATCGCGTGTCCCCACGCCCTCGGGCTTGCGGTCCCGCTCGTCGTCGCGATCTCGACCACCAAAGGTGCGCGAAGCGGGCTACTGGTCCGGGACCGTCGCGGGCTGGAGGAGGCGCGCAATCTGGACACCGTCATCTTCGACAAGACCGGGACCCTCACGCTCGGGGAGTTCCGGGTGGTCGAGCTGACGGTGGCAGATGGTGTTTCGGAGGACGAAGCATTGTCGGTCGCCGCCGGCATCGAATCGGATTCGGAACACGCCATCGCCCGGGGCATCGTCAATACTGCCCGTGACCGGGAGATCGACATTCCTTCCACGGAGGGGTTCCGTGCCATCACCGGCAAAGGGGTCGCCGCATCCATCGCCGGCGCCGAGTACCACATCGGGGGTCCTGCGCTATTGGAAGCCGAGGATGCGCGCGTTTCCGAGGAACTCGCAGAGGCAGCCGACCGTGCCGCCAGCCGGGGGCAGGCCGCGATCTACCTGCTCAGAGAGGGCGATGCCCTTGCGGTCTTCGCCATAGCCGACGCCATCCGGGAGGAGAGCCGCGAGGCCATCCGCGCGCTGCACGAGCGCGGCGTGGAGGTGGCGATGCTCACCGGCGATGCCCGCGCTGTCGCCGACGCGGTGGCCGAAGAGCTCGAAATCGACACGGTCTTTGCCGAGGTGCTTCCCGAGGACAAGGCGGCCAAGGTCAAGGAGTTGCAGGCCGGGGGCAAGCGGGTGGCCATGGTGGGGGATGGCGTCAACGACGCCCCTGCGCTCGCCACCGCTGATATCGGCATCGCCATCGGTGCGGGGACAGATGTCGCGGTCGAGGCAGGCCACATCGTCCTGGTGCGCTCGGACCCGCGGGACATCCCGAAGATCATCACCCTGTCCCGGGGGACGTACCGCAAGATGTTGCAGAACCTCTGGTGGGCGGCGGGATACAACATCGTCGCCATTCCCCTGGCTGCCGGCGTGCTCGCTGCGTGGGGCATCCTTCTGACTCCAGCTGCGGGAGCGGTGCTCATGTCTGCAAGCACGGTGATCGTCGCACTCAACGCCCAGCTCCTGCGGCGGATCGAGCTCTGACGAGAGCCTAGGTACGGGCGGCGCATCGCACCTCCGCTTGCACGCTCCTGAACGCAAGTTTAGGATACTGAACATGAGTTCAGCGCGTTCGACAGATGATCGCACCGCGGCCGCCCGCATCCGCGACGCCGCCATCGTGAGCTTTGGCCAGGCGGGCTTCGACAAGACCACCGTCCGCGAGATCGCCGCCGCCGCCGGAGTCTCTCCCGGCCTCATCCTCCACCACTTCGGTTCGAAGGCGGGGCTGCGTGCCGCGTGCGACGAGCACGTGATCGCGGAGTTCGCCCGGTCGCGAAACGAGGCGGTCGACTCGGGAACGACCGATCCCTTTGCCGCGATGGCGGGTATCGAGCGCGAGGCACCGATGATGCGCTACCTGCTGCAGTCATTGCGTGAGGGCTCCGAGGCCGCCGCGACGCTCTTTGACGGGCTGGTTGAGGAGTCGGCACGTCTGATGGAGCACAGTGTCGAGGAGGGCCAGCTCAGGCCCAGCGACAACATCCACGACATGGCGGTGATCCTGGTCGCGTGGCAGTTCGGCGGTCTGCTCTTGCAGGAGCACGTCGCCCGGGCGTTCGGCGCTGAGCCGCTCACAGCCGCGCCGGCACCACGCCACATCCGTGCGGTTCTCGAGATCCTGACGCACGGGGTCTTTGCCGACAGCCGATACGAGGATGCGTGGAACAACCTCGAATCCAGCGGGGAGCCGCCGCCCCACGGCGAGACCACCGCCCCCGGCAGGGGGACCGGCAGCGGTGCGGGCGGATCGGCGGCCCGTAAGCGAACCAGCGAGGCGAAGGAGCGATGACCATGTCGAGCGTTATCGAGACCGTCGGTCTGGAGAAGAGTTTCGGGAAGGTACGGGCGCTCGACGGGCTCGACCTGAGTGTTGCACCGGGCGAGGTGCACGGGTTCCTCGGCCCCAACGGTGCCGGCAAGACAACCACGATCCGCGTCCTTCTCGGCCTCCTGCGTGGGGACGCAGGCCAGGCCAGGCTCTTCGGTGGCGATCCCTGGGAGGACGCGGTCTCGCTGCACCGGCGCATCGCGTACGTTCCCGGCGACGTGGAGCTCTGGCCGAACCTCACCGGCGGCGAGACGATCGATCTCCTCGGCAGATTGCGAGGTACGCTCAACGCCTCCCGGCGTGACACGCTGATCGACCGGTTCGACCTGGATCCCACCAGGAAGGGCCGCACCTACTCGAAGGGCAACCGCCAGAAGGTCGCGCTCATCTCGGCCCTGGCCTCCGACGCCGAACTGCTCCTGCTCGACGAGCCCACCGCCGGGCTCGACCCGCTCATGGAGGCGGTCTTCCAGGAGGTCATCCGGGAGATGAAGGCCGAGGGACGAACGGTGCTACTGTCGAGCCACATCCTGGCGCAGGTCGAGGTATTGGCCGACCGCATCTCTATCATCCGGCTCGGCAAGGTCGTGGAGTCCGGAACGCTCCGCGATCTGCGGCACCTCACCCGGACCACCTTTACCGTGGAGACCGCTCAGCCGGCAGACGGGATCGCGCAGATGCCGGGTGTGTTCAACTTCGAGCCCACCGACGGGCAGGTGCGTTTCGACGTCGACGGCGAGCACATCGACGTGGTGGTCAGGGAGCTCTCGGCCCTCGGCGTGCAGGCGATCACCTCGCGCCCGCCCACGCTGGAGCAGCTGCTGCTTCGCCACTACGGCGACGAGATAGGCGCTCCCGGTGAGGAGCGTGCGGAGGTGGCACGATGACCACTGCGACCACTTCGGCGAGCGCGACCGGCCGCGGGACGCTCGCCGGCACGGGCACGCTCGTGCGGCTCATGCTGCGGCGGGACCGCGTCAAGCTGCCCGCATGGATCCTCGGTATCTCCGTGTTCTGGCTCTACTACACGCGGCTCGTGCCTCAGGCCTATCCCACGCCGGAGGACCTCGAGAGCATCGTCTCCATGATGACCGCCGGGAGCGGCAGCATATGGACGGGGCCGACGTACTTCCTGGAGAACATGACATACGAGACGTTCATCCCGGGCGCGTACGGCGGTTACCAGTTCTTGATCATCGCGCTCATGAGCATCCTGCTCGTCATCAGGCACACGCGGGTCGAGGAGCAGACCGGCCGTGCCGAGCTGGTGCGCGCGAGCGTCGTCGGGCGTCATGCACCGCTCACCGCGGCGCTGATCACAGCCTTGTTCGCAAACGTGATCGTTGCCGTGCTCGTCGCGCTCATGATGATCGCCGATCCGGTGTTCGGTACGGCGGGCTCGCTGCTCTTCGCGGCCGGATGCCTGGTGACCGGTCTCGCCTTCGCGGGTCTGGCATCGGTCTTCGTCCAGATCACCGAGTACTCCCGGACCGCAACGAGCCTGGCGGCGGGTGCAGGTCTCGGTGGGGCGTTCATGATCAGAGCGTTCGGTGATCTTGGCGGCGATCACGGCACCACGCTCTCGTGGTTCTCCCCGCTCGCCTGGCCGCAGCAGGCCGCCCCGTTCGTACTCGACCGCTGGTGGCCGCTTGCCCTGTCGCTGGGATTCGCCGCCGTGACGGCGGCGCTGGGTTACGTGCTCTCGTCGCGGCGCGATGTCGGCGCCGGCCTGGTGGCCGCTCGCGCGGGCAGGGCACGGGCCACCCGTTGGCTCGGCACGCCGATCGGGCTCGCGTGGCGACTCGAACGCAAGGCCATCTTGTGGTGGGCGATCGGCATGGGACTCCTGGGCATGGGAATGGGTGCGTTCTCCAACGCTGCCGTGCCCGGTGAGATGCCCGAGGCGCTCGAGCAGGTCCTGGGAGGCACCGAGAACATCCTTGCCGGCTACCTGAGTTACATGGGAGTGTTCATCGCGACCATCGTCGCTGTTTACGCCGTGCTGGCGGTGCAGGGAGTGCGTGCGGAGGAGACCGTCGGGCGCGGTGAGCCGGTGTTGGCAACGGCCGTGAGCCGCTGGTCGTGGCTCGGCAGCAACCTGGTCGTAGGCGCGATCGGCGTCGCGATCACCATGGCGGCGGCCGGAGCGGGGGTCGGGCTCGGTGCCGCAGCAGCCATGGGCGACAACTCGCTGGTGTGGGAGGTCACCTTGGCGCATCTCAACCACGTGCCGGCGGTGCTCGTGGTACTCGGTTTCGCCGGCCTGCTGTTCGGTCTGGTGCCCAAGGCGACGAGTGCGGCGTGGGCGCTTGTGGGCTACGGCTTTCTCGTGGGTACGTTCGGTGGGTTGATGAGCCTCCCCGATGCGGCGATCAAGGCATCGCCGTTCGAGCATGCAGCGCGCATGCCGATCGAGAGCTTCGAGTTGGCACCGGTTGCTGCAGTGGGGGCCGTCGCACTCGCGCTCGCTGTCGCCGGACTTGTCGGCTTCAGGAGACGCGGCATCAACGTCACCTGAGGACGGCCATTCACGCCTGACGGCGACATACTGGTAGACTATCGCCACGAATGCGTGAGGTCCCCATCGCGCTGGGCGCCTGGACCTCTCCGGTTTGGCGCGTTGCGTTCGCGTACTCGAACGCGTGCACGTCATGGCGACTCGGCAAAGGAGCGACGTTGATCGAGCTCGTTGATGTAAGCAAACACTTCGGACACCTTAAGGCGTTGCGGCACGTCGATCTCGAGGTCCCCGCGGGACAGAAGCTCGTCATCATCGGTCCGTCCGGCTCGGGCAAGTCGACGCTCATCCGCTGCGTGAACATGCTCGAGAAGCCCAGTTCGGGCCGGGTCATCGTGGATGGCGTCGAGCTCACCGCTCTCCGCGCACCCGTGGCCAAGGTCAGGCAGTCGGTCGCCATGGTCTTCCAGTCGTTCAACCTCTACCCGCACAAGACCGTGCTCGAGAACGTCGCGCTGGCCCCGATCGTCGTCTGCGGCGTCAAGAAGGAGCAGGCGACCGAGGCGGCCCTAACCTACCTGAAGCGCGTCGGCCTCAGTGACAAGGCGGACAAGTACCCCGCGCAGCTCTCCGGCGGGCAGCAGCAGCGCGTCGCCATCGCCCGGGCGCTCAACATGCACCCGAAGATCATGCTCTTCGACGAACCCACCTCGGCGCTCGACCCGGAGATGATCCAGGAGGTCCTCGAGGTCATCATCGACCTCGCGCAGGGCGGCATCACGATGGTGGTGGTCACTCACGAGATGGGTTTCGCCAAGGAAGCCGCCGACAGGGTGGTCTTCATGGACGAGGGCCGTATCATCGAGGACGGCACGCCCGAGCACTTCTTCGAGAACCCTCAGCACGATCGGACGAAGCTGTTTCTCAGTAAGATTCTGCGCTAGGCACTATGCGTGGATTGCCAGGCTGGTCGAGGTCGATCGTGACCTCTCGTGCACCGCACGTACTGTCAGCACCACCGTGTGTCCCGGGCCCGTCCCGGGGGGAGAAGGAGGAAGTATGAGAAAGTCAGTATGGTTGATGTTGCTCGTCATCGTGCTCGCACTGGGCACGCTGGGCCTCGCCGGTTGCGGCGGAGCCGACGAGCCGGCCGACGACGAGACGCCTGACGCCGTCAGCGATCTGCCCGCCGGTGTGCAGGAGATCGTCGACAGTGGCAAACTGCGCGTGGGCGTCAAGGCCGACGTGCCCAACTTCGGTCTGCAGGATGCGGCTAGCGGTGAGTTCTCGGGCATGGAGATCGACCTTGCCTACGAGCTTGCCGAGCGCATGGGTCTGAGCAAGGACGCCGTCGAGTTCGAAGCGGTCACCGCCAAGACCCGTGGTCCGCTGCTCGACAACGGCCAGCTCGATGTGGTCATCGCGACCTTCACCATCAACGACGAGCGCAAAGAGCAGTGGAACTTCTCACAGCCGTACTACCAGGACGAGGTTGGCCTGCTCGTGAAGTCGGAGAACGGCTTCACCGGACTGGCCGATCTTGACGGCAAGCGCATCGGTGTCGCACAGGGCGCCACCACCGCCGACGCCGTGCAGGTCGAGGCCGACGCCGCCGACATCTCGGTCGAGTTTCTCGAGTTCGCGACCTACCCCGAGATCAACGCCGCGCTGGAGTCCGGTCGCGTCGACGCGTTCTCCGTCGACAAGTCGATCCTCTCCGGCTACGTGACCGACGACTCGGAGATCCTGCCCGACGGCTTCGCGCCGCAGGACTACGGTGCAGCGATGAAGAAGGGCAACGACGATCTCACCAGCTTCTTCGATGACATGCTTGACGACATGCGTGCCAGCGGTGCGCTCGACGAGCTATTCGAGAAGTGGAACCTGCTCTGATCGCTTGCGATCAGACGTAGCCAGGCATGTCTGACCTGATCGCGAACATAGGCTTCCTGCAACAGGGACCGTTTGCCATCCCTCGCTGGGAAGCGTTGTTCTCGAACATCGACCTGCTCTGGCAGGGGACGATCGTCACGCTGATCGTGGCGTCCCTAGGACTGGCGCTCGCGCTGGTCCTAGGGACCGTCCTCGGCGTGATGGCGGCTTCTCACTGGCGTATCCCGCGTGCGTTCGCGCGGGCCTACGTCGAGTTCTACCAGAACACCCCGCTCCTCATTCAGGTGTTCATGATCTTCAACGCGCTTCCGATGCTCTTCTCGGGGCTGTTCATCCCGGTCATCACCATCGGCATCCTCGGTGTCGGGATGTACCACGGCGCGTACATCTCCGAGGTGGTGAGGGCGGGCATCCAGTCGATCGGACGGGGCCAGCTCGAGGCCGCCCTGTCGCAGGGTTTCACCTACATCGGGGCGATGCGCTACATCATCATCCCGCAGGCTATGCGCATCGTGCTGCCTCCGCTGACCAACCAGGCAGTCAGTCTCATCAAGAACACGTCGGTCATCGCGATCATCGCCGGTGGCGACTTGATGTACGCCGGTGACGCGTTCGCCGGACGCTTCGGCCACTACGGTCCGACCTACGTGGTCGTCGGACTCGGGTACTTCCTGATGTGCTTCCCGCTCGCCATGCTGGCGCGGCGCCTCGAGGACCGGACGAGGGTGCTGTAGTGGAAGCGATCATGAACACGCCCGTCGTGATGATGCTCCGCGATCCGGTCCTCTACCTCGGTCTCGGACGGGGCTTGATGCTGACGCTGCAGATCGCGGTGCTCTCCATCGTGCTCAGCTTCGGGTTCGGCACCGTCCTCGGCGCGATGCGCTACTCGGGAGTGCCGGGCATCAAGCACATTGCCGCCAGCTACGTCGAGACCGTCCGCAACCTGCCCACGCTGCTGCTCATCCTCGTGAGCTACTTCGTGCTGGGGCTGCCGGCGATGTGGGCCGCGACGATCGGGCTGACCATCTACACCTCGGCCATCATCGCCGAGGTAATCCGTGGAGGGCTCAACTCGGTCCCGACCGGTCAGTGGGAAGCGGCGCGCTCGCAGGGCTTCTCGTTCCTGCAGTCGATGCGCTACATCGTGCTGCCGCCCGCGGTCGTCAAGATGATCCCGCCGATCGTCTCGCAGTTCGTCACCGTCATCAAAGACTCGTCGTTTGCGATGGCCATCGGTGCGTACGAGCTGATGTTCAAGGGCACGATCCTCGCGGCCGTCTACTGGAGGCCGTCGCAGATCATCACGATCTACGTGGTGATCTCGCTCGTCTACTTCACCGTCAACTTCATCATCTCGATGGTCGCCCGCCGCCTCCAGACCAAGCTCTCGGTCGGTCGCGGCTCGATCGGCGACTGAGGAGGTTCTCGCGTGAGCGACCAGCCGAGCGGACCAAGCGGGTTCTCCCAGAAGATCCCGATGTATACACGCTTCGTGATCGCGATCCCGGTACTTGGCCTCTTCGCGAGCGCGGTCACGCTGACCGTCATGGCGGCGGTCGAGACTGCCAAGATCATCGGACACGCGGTGGTTGGCGAGCTGCTCAAGAAGGACGCCGTGCTGGAGTTCATCGAGCTTGCCGACGTCTTCCTGCTCGCTACCGTCCTCTACATCATGTCGCTCGGCCTGTACGAGCTGTTCATCGACGACTCGGCTCCTCTGCCCGACTGGCTGACCATCCACTCGCTGGACGATCTGAAGGTCAAGCTGGTCGGCGTTATCGCAGTGGTGCTGGCGGTCTCCTTCCTCGGCTCGGTCATCAAGGGTATCGAGCCGCAGGCGCTCGCGTATCAGGGAGTCGGGATCGCGGCGGTGGTCGCGGCGATGGGCTACTTCCTCGGGAGCTCGAAGCACTAGGCGCGTCCGGCTACTTTCCGGCGGCCTCGAGTTGCTCGATCACGTGCTCCAGAACGGCCTTCTCTCTCTTGAGTCCCGCGCGGAAGTCCCCGCTGTCCGTGTCGCAGATCTCCATCCGGACGTCTGAGAGCAACAGCTCCAGGCTCTGTTTGAGGAGCGAGGCTTCCTCCTCACTCAGTTTCACGGCGATCATGGCGAACCCCTCCCTCCAGAGTGAAGATTCCCGGGAGGCGAGACTTCTCTCGCATGTGCGGGGCAGTGACGCTAAGATGCGTTCATGATAGAAACTCCGTATTCCGGCGTCGCGTGGGTGCTCTCATTGGCCGTGGCAGCCGCGGTGGGAAGCGTGCCTTTCACCGTCCTCGTTCCGCGGGCGTTGGGACACGATGACCCCAGGACCAGCGGCTCTGGCACGCCAGGCGTCGCCAACGTTGCGATGTCTGTGGGATACGGCGCTGGTGTCGCCGTAGCGCTTCTGGAGGGGGCCAAGGGTGTGATCGCGGTGCTGCTTCCGCGGGCGTTCGGACTCCCGTTCGAGGCGCAGGCGGCATCCCTCTTTGCCGCGGTGGTGATGACGGCGCACTCGCCGTTCCTACGCTTCCGCGGCGGGCATGCGCGGACGCCGGGCATCTGGGGCCTCCTCGCCGCGCAGCCGCTCGTGCTTCCGGTGCTCGCTGCAACGTACGGTGCGACACTCGCGGTGGCCCGCTCCGCACAGAGAGCCGATGTGGCGACCCTGCTCGCCATCGGGCCTGCTCTCGGACTTGCGACCCGGTCGGTGAGCGGCCTGGTGGCCGGCGCGTGTTTCTCGGCCTTTTACCTGTGGCGCAAGAGTATTCTGGGCAGCGATGCGCAGCACTACCGGATCTTCGGGGAGCTGACGGACTGATGCGCTTCTTGCGGGCTACGTCGGCAGAAGCCGCGCGAGTGGGTGGCAAGGCCGCAAGCCTCGAACGTGCCCGTGATGCAGGTCTGCCCGTCCCGGCCTTCGCCGTGCTCGGACCCGAGGAAGTGCGTGTGCTCGTGGAGGGCGACCCGGGCGATGAGCGCACGCTCCGCGCTCGCGAACTGGTTGCAGCCTCGCTCGAGTCACTCGGTGATGCTTGTGTCGCGGTGCGCTCGTCGGGAGTGGGCGAGGACGGTGAGGCGTCGTTCGCGGGGCAGTTGCACTCGGTCGTCGGCGTTTCAGGCCTCGATGAGACCATCGATGCCGTGCGCGTCGTTGGCGCGAGTGGCTCGGCTGAGCTGGTTCGTGCGTACGGTGCGAGCATGGGCGTCGAGCTCGGAGCGGTCTCCGTCGTCCTGCAGCGCTTCATCGAGACAGAGTGGGCGGGCGTTGCGTTCTGCCGCGATCCGGTCACCTATCAGCCCGAGATTGTCGTCGAGGCGGTGCGCGGTCCGGGCTCGCTCCTCGTCGACGGCAGCACCACGCCGTCGAGGGCCGTGCTGGACCGCGATACACGCGACATCATCGTGCCTCCGGGACAGAACGCGCCCTCACTTCCACCCGACGTGTTGCGTGCGGTCGGGGACCTTGCGATGCGCACCGAGGAGCTCTTCGGCGCGGCGCAGGACATCGAGTGGGGATGGGACGGCGGGCGGCTGTGGCTGCTCCAGAGTCGGCCGATGACCGCGCTCGACGGGCTCGAGGTGTACTCGGACACCTTCTCGGCGGAGGTCTGGCCGGGGGTGATCAAGCCGCTGGTCTTCGATGTGGGCAACCGTTCGGTCAACAACGCCTGGGGACGCCTGCTCACGGCGATCGCAGGACCTGTCGACGTTGACTGGCAGCGCATGGCAGGCTGGGCAGCCTCCCGGGCGTACTTCAACGATTCCCTCCTCGGGGACGTCCTGAGCTATGCTGGCCTGCCCGAGAATGCGCTGGAGGCCATCGAGCGCGGCGAGCGCCCGCGTCTTCGGGAGGGCTCGGTCGCGCGCATGGTAGCGAGTGCGACACGGCTCGTGGGCTTCGCGCTGGCCAATCGCACGAGGTTACGCACCGTGGAGCGGGAGGTGCAGTCGCTAAGGGAACGGGCGAGGTCTCTCGCGGCCGGAGCTTCAGATGCCACGGCGGCTGAGGTGGCGCGCCGCTTCGACGAGCTGCTGGACCTGCTCGAAGACGCCGCGTATCTGAGCGTACTAGCGATGATCGGGATGGGCCTGCGGGGGATGCGAGTCAAGCTGCTCGCCCGGCTATTGCGTGCCGGGGGCGACGTCAACGCGCTTGCGACCCCTCGCGGGGAGGGGCCGATATCCGAGCTCGACGAGGTGGCCCGGCACGTGCACGAGCTTTCCGAGGCCGAGCTCGCCCTGTTTGAGACTACGACCACCGACGAGATACACGAGGTGCTTGACCGCACCGAGGCCGGCCGGCAGGCCCGTCTGGCGATGGACGCCTTTCTCGAGCACTGGGGTCACGTGGCGACCGTGAACACCGACTTCTCGGCCCCGACGTGGCGCGATGATCCGATGCTGCTCTGGCGCCTTTCGGTACGAACCAAGAGTGTGCCACGCGTGTCCGATGAAGCCGATCGTGCGCTCGAGCGGACGGGATGGCTGCTGCGCCGTCACGTGATGAGACTGCGCCGGTCTGTAGTCGCTCGCGACGAGGTCAACGACGCGCTGGCGCTCGTCTACGACGGCTTGCGCGTGACCGCGCGCCGGGCGGGCAACCTGTTGACTCCATCGGTCATCCCCGCCGCGGACGGTGTGTACTGCCTCACCCTCGACGAGCTGTTCAGCGCGCTGCGCGGTGAGTCCGGACCGCTTCACGATGTCGTGGAGCAGCGCCAGGCCGCGCTTGTCGCGGACGCCGATGTCTCTCCGCCCCACCGGCTTTGGGGGCTTCGCCTTCCGCCGCGCTGGCGGATGCTCGACGTGGAGCGTGCTGAGAGCGTTGCGTCCGAGGGCGAGCTGCGCGGAACACCGGCGAGCGCCGGGACGTTTACCGGCACGGCTCGTGTCGTGACCGACTTCGCCGAGGCGCCGAAGCTGGGTCCGGGCGACGTGCTCGTGATCGCGCATGCGGATGTCGGCTGGACCCCGCTGTTCGGCGTGGTTGGCGCGGTGGTGACCGGGACCGGCGGAGGGCTCTCGCATGCCGCGATCGTCGCCCGCGAACGCGGCGTCCCGGCTGTCCTCGGTGTCTCCGATGCGACACTGGCTATCCCGGATCGCTCCCGCGTATCAGTGGATGGAACTGAAGGGATCGTAAGGGTGCTGAACATCGAGCCCGAAGGAAATGAAAGCCGCTCGGGCAAAGGAGACTCCGTATGGAGAGCATGAAGTGGATCATCGCCGGTGCGCTTGCCTTCGTGACGGGCTGGGCTCTTACCGGCTTTCTCACCGCACCACCCGTACAGATGAGTGCATACCTGGCCGTGGCGTGCTTTGCGCTGGCCGGGCTCGTCTATCTTGTGACGCGACCCCGCGGGCGTGAGCGCGCGATTCTGATCGGGCTTAGCGCGCTGCTGATCGTGGTCGGCTACACCGCCAACGCTGCCGTCGTGCTCGGCCGGGAGGACTCGCGTTTCGTGCCGGAGTTGACCCGCCAGGCGGGCGATGCAGGCGACGGTTTCACGGCGGTGATCTACTTCACGCACGGCGAGCCCGAGACCTACGACCCCATCGGCTGGCTCAACCAGTTCCGCGAGTTCGACGAGCAGGGGATCTCCTTCGTCCCGTTCGTAGCGCGTCCGTTCTTCCTCTACCAGCTGCGCGAGGCCTATCTCGAGGTCGGAACGAGCCAGCATCGACTGCGGCACCTCGACATGGCGGCCTCGCTCGAGCAGAAGCTGCTTGACGAGGGATACGCCAACATCCGCGTCTACCCGTCCTTCCTCGATGACGAGCCGCGGCCCGACGCGGCGGTGATCCAGGCGCTCAACGACGGCGCGAGTGAGATCGTGGTCGCGGAGGTCTTCGTCTCGATCTCGAATCACACTGCCGAGGGGGAGGAGCTCATCCACGAGGTCGACGTCGAATCGCTCGGGGTGCCGCTGACCTTCACGGGACCCCTCTGGGATTCAGCGACGCTGCACCAGATGTTCGTGGACAAAGTCGAAGCGGAGCGCGGCGAGATCCCGAGAGATAGAGTCTCGGTACTCCTGGTCGGGCACGGACAGCCTGACGAGTGGGACGAGGAGTGGGCGACAGAGACCGAGCACGAGCTCGGACTTCGAGAGGGCATCATCGATGCGCTTGTGGCCGAGGGATACGACCGCAGCCTGCTTGATCTTGCGTGGATGTCCTTCAAGGAGCCGACGGTGCCCCAGCGTGCCGGCGAGCTTGCGTCGGCCGGGGCGGACAAGCTCGTCTACTTCTCGACCGGCATCAGCGCCGAATCGATCCACAGCCAGTACGATGTACCCGAGCTGGTCGCCGAGGCCCGCATCGACGAGTCGGTCGAAACCGTGAACCTCGGTGCCTGGAATAACCACCCACTCACGATCAAGGCGATCGCGGAGCGGGTCATCCCGTTGCTGCCGGAGTCGGCCCGTGGCGAGGCGAATGTGACGCGTGAACCCTAGCGAGCGTATGACATGAACTGGCTGCTGATGGGTGGCGCTCTGCTGCTCGGTTACTTCTGTGGCTCGATCTCGTTCGCTCGCATCATCGTGCGGCTTGCAGGACACGATCGAGTGCAGCCGCTTGACCTCACGTCTCCGGACGGCGGCGCATCCCTCCGTTCGGATGCGGTGAGCGCGACCGCTGTGCGGCTGCAGCTCGGGGCGCGCTGGGGCCTGACGTGTGCGGCGGGCGACATCCTCAAGGCCTTCCTGCCCGTACTTGCGCTGCGCATCGCGTTCCCGGGCGAGCCGTACCTGTACGCTGCCGCTCTCGGAGCGCTTGTCGGTCATAACTGGCCTGTCTTCCACCGCTTCAAGGGCGGGCGAGGTCAGTCCCCGATGCTCGGGAGCATGCTGGCTATCGCCCCGCTCGGTGCCATCGTCTGCAGTCTTGCTGGCTTCGTGCTCGGCTACTATGTGATCCGTGATGCGATGACCTCGGACAACCTCGGGCAGCTCCTCTACATCCCATGGGTGTGGGTGGCGGGGCTCGGCCCGTGGGCCATAACATGGGCGCTGGCGGCAAACATCACCTTCTTCGGTTCGTACGCCGGTGAGATCCGGCAGTACGCGGCCGGCCGCAGAGCCGGACACCTGCGGGACCCGGATGATGTCATGAGGATGATGAGAATGGATTACGAATGGATGCCGGGGGTCTCACGCCGCGCACCGATCGATGACACGGATTCGGATGATTCGCGATGAAAGCGCTCTGGCTTGAGGACGGAAATCTCAGTGTTCGCGAGATCGACGTGCCACCCGCGAGCGGCGAGGCGCTGGTTCGGGTGACGTTGTCGGGCATCTGCGGCACCGACCTGGAGCTGACGCGCGGCTACTACCCGTACGCAGGGGTTCCGGGCCACGAGTTCGTGGGCGAGGTCGCCGAGGCGCCCGATCCCGAGTGGGTCGGCGAGCGGGTGGTTGCCGAGATCAACGATGCGTGCGGCACGTGTGCGATGTGCCGTCGCGGGCATCCGACCCACTGCGAGCGCCGCACCGTGCTGGGCATCGTTGCCCACGACGGAGCGCATGCGGAGTACGTGCGCGTGCCCGTCGCCAATCTGCACCGTGTGCCTGACGGCGTACCCGACGAGGCCGCCGTGTTCGCAGAGCCGCTCGCCGCCGCCCTCGAGATTCTCGAACAGGTCCACATACGGCCTGGCGACAGGGTGCTTCTGGTGGGAGCCGGCCGGCTCGGCCAGCTCGTCGGCAGGGTGCTCGCGCTCACCGGAGCGCATGTGCGCGTGCTTGCCCGTTACGAGCGGCAGATCGAACTGCTCGCGCTCGCCGGGGTCGAGTGTGTGGCCGAGGACGAGGTCGGTGAGCGGTGCTGGGACGTCGTCGTTGAGGCGACCGGTTCGCCCTCGGGGCTCCATACCGCACGAGCCGCGCTCCGGCCGCGTGGCACGCTGGTGCTCAAGTCGACCTACCGCGGCGAGGTCACGCTCGACCTCGCGCCGTTCGTCGTCGACGAGATCACCGTCGTCGGCTCGCGCTGCGGCCCCTTCGAGCCCGCGCTCGAGCTGCTCGCCACCGGCCGGATCGACCCGGTGCCGCTCATCGAAACGCGCTACCCGCTCGCCCGTGCGCTCGAGGCATTCGAGGCGGCCGTGCGCCCCGGAGCGATGAAGGTGTTGCTGGAGCCGGGTGGCGGACCACCCGGCTCCTGAACGCCATCTCCGGAGCGTCGCTCGGGAGATGTCTCTAGACGCTCGGCGTTTCTCAGTCGAGCCCGTTGTAGATTGCGTTTGCGATGAGGCGGAACGAGCCTTCCGGATGCGAGCGGAAGGTCGCATCCGCTCCGATGAGCGTCAGGTTCGATGCTCCGTCGTTGGCGTGTACGATGAGCGGCATACCTGCAGCTCCGCTCGCCTGCCACTCGGGCCAGTAGCCGCTCTTGAAGAAGTCGCCCTCCCCAAGCCATGCGGACACTTTGAGGCCCTCATAGCGCGTGAACCATACCGAGCGGTACAGGAAGGCGTGACCGCTCTCCAGGTACCCTGCCGCCACGGAATCATCGGGATCGTAGCCGATGGCGACGACGCCGTTGCCCGTCATGTAACCGTACTCGATGTCTGCGATGCCGGCGCTGACAGCGAAGGCAAACGCTCGGCCACGGTCGGACAGCGCGATGTAGTTGCCCCCGGCTGCGTACCAGTCGAGGAACGAAGCGCGTCCGGCGGCGTTGATGCTGGTCCACATCAGTCCCTGGTTGATGAACACGTCGTAGTCGGCGAGCGCGCCTGCGTTCAGCATGCCAGTCGACACCCGGTCGTACTCGAACCCGAGGGCGTCGAGTGCGAGGTAGGTGCCGTTGTCGGTGGCGGAGACAGCGATGCGCTGCTCTCGCAGTGGCACCAGGTCGTCGGGTGCTGCGCTAAGCGCGTAGACATCGAGTCCGTACTCGCTCGCTACTTTCCGTGCCAGTGCGGGGTCGCCGGACAGGATGACGGCGCCTGCGCCGAAGCTGCGCCCTCCGTCCTCAAACGGACCTTCGACCCTGCTGAGTGTGAGTCCCTGTGCGAGCAGTTCGTTGGTTGCCTTGATTGCCGAGTTGCTTGTCGGCAAGTACGCATACGCGCCGGCCTTGCCACTCTCGACACTCGGGCCCGGCAGGTCGGCTCTCTTGATCGACATAGTGCGAAGCGGTATCCGCTCCTCCATGATCGCGCGTGTCACGTCCCAGAGCAGCGGGTTGCTCCACGCGGCAGGCGGTGAGTAGAAGACCATACCGGGCACGCCGGACAGATCGAGTCCGTCCTCGAGCATCACGTTGGCAAGGGCGCGTTTGGGCTGGTCCATCCAGATCACGTACGTGCCTGTCGGATACATGACCCCGCCGAGGCTGAAGGCCTGCGCGGCCTTCTCGACCTCGATCCCGTTGTGGAGTAGGAACTCGATCAGACGGTAGGGCTGGTGCGCACTCGGCTGGAGTGGTGTACCCGCAGGGATCACGTAAGCGGCCGGGAAGTCCTGCAGCATCAGCTCGGGGAACTGGTCGTACACCGGCAGAAGCTCCGGTGGGACCGGCTGTTGCTCGAGATCCAGGTATCCACGGCGGTAGATCTCCACCTGGTCGTGGAGCATCTCCTGCCTGTTCTCGGCGATGAACTTCAGTGCTCCCCACACGGCGTGGTAATGAGCGTCCACGCCCCGCTCGTCACGGTAGGGTGTCTCGAGCGTGTGGCCGTAGGAGCCGTGGTACGAGGCGAACACCGGCATGTAGCTCGGTGCCCAGTCGTCCCAGCCGCCGGCCCTGTCGCGATAGGGTATCTGCGCCGCCCACCCGGTCTTGTCGAACAGCTCGGCCTCCATCGCTTCTGCCTGGGCGAGCGCCCACTTGATGTAGAGGTCGTACTCGTAGTTCGGGTTGTGTGGTGGCGTGCACGGCTCGATGAGCATCGGGTTTACGAAGCCGTGCAGGTCCAGCACGACCATCGGACTCCACTCGGTCAGTAGCCCAGCGGTTATCTGCGCCTCGGGCTGCGACTGCGTGAAGAAGTCACGGTTCACGTCGACCCCGTTGGCATTCGACCGCGTGCCCAGCACCCTGCCATCGGGGTTCTGGACGACGTTGACCAGCAGGATGACGTTGTCGAGGATCTCCCGCACTTCCTCGCTGTCGTCGTAGGCGAGCGTCTCAATGAGCCGGATGGCCGCGTCGGTCCCGGGATACTCGGTGCCGTGGATGCTTCCGTTGATGAAGACCGGCACCTTGAAGTCACCGAGCTTCTCGATCATCTCCTGGGCCTTCTCGGGATCCTTGAGCATCGTCTGGGCGATCGCCTTGTACCGTCCGAGGCGGCCCATCGCCTCCGGTGCCGAGAGCGTCACGAAGTACAGGTCACGGCCACCGGCAGACTGCCCGACAACCTCGACCTTCACCCGGTTGCTGTTCTGCTCGATCTCGCGCAGCTTCGGGGCGATCTCGGAGTAGAGGATCGAGTCGTAATACGGGGACGGACTCTCCGGTTCGGGCTCCACGATCCACCAGGGACCCGAGTTCTTGCCTGAACTGGCGGGTGCCGCACTCGCTGCCATCGGGATCGCCAGGGCGACCACCAGCAGCACCGCGAGCACGGCGCGCCATAGCTTCTCTGATGAGCGCATACTCATCGTCTCCCTTCCTTCGGTGTGCAGATCTCAGGGCTCGCTCCTCATCGGCGAGACGTCCCCGTCGGTCCACCTCCTCTGGAGGGACGGCAGTGCCTGCGTGTCTCCGTCCAGACCGCCCGGGTGCGCCGCGGCATACCGGCGAAGCGAGCGCTCTGCCCGACTCCGGGCATGCCGAGACAAGCGGGGTGTGTCTGTGCGGAGACGGAGCAGCCCGTTACCGACGGGTCTGACTGGTTGAGGGATGCACGCAGCTCTCCGATCGTGTGAATCAGGTGCGATCGGCCGCCCGTAGCCACGGGCCGGCAGTTGACAGGATGTGCGCGCTTCGTGGACTCCCACGCCCGTGCCCCTCATTTCACCAGCATCATCATGATTGCCGCTTCGCGTCGCGCCCAAACAGGCCGGAGTCTGGTCGCCGCCGGAGCGTGCTTTGCCGCGGGCCCCCTGAGTGCGGTAGAGTACGCTGCCTATGAAGAGGATGGCCCGGCGATCGATCCCGCGAGAGGAGGTGTGTCCCGAGTGCAGTCGCGCATCGTGTGCCCGACGTGTGGTGAGTCAGAGGAGCTGACCGGCTCTCCCTCGCCGGATGGGATACGCATCCGCTGTGGACGATGCGATGCCGAGTGGCTGAGGGACGGAGTCTCGCAGACGTGTGCAACGTGTGGGGGCAGCGACCTGGAAACCCGCTCCCGCGCGCTCACCCAGTACTCGAGGGGAACGCAGCTGTCCATCGTAGGGTTGAGCGAGATCCTGCTCTGTCGCGTCTGCGACCATGACATGATCGAATGGTCCAAGGCGGGACGCCCCGTCCCGCACACGTATCGCTCCGCTGCGCTCGATGGTGAGGCAGGTCGCGAGCGCGGTGACTCCGGCACGCGAGGAGGAGCGGTTCGGATCGAGCCCTGAGTCTGCGGTCACGAACCGCAGCTCGTCTCGTCCCGCCGCCGCTTACGTAAGGATCCCGAATGTCACGCACTCCCCAGGCCCAGATTCGCCGAGAGGCGGCACGTCGCCGCACGTTTGCGGTGATTAGCCACCCCGACGCCGGTAAGTCCACGCTCACCGAAGCGCTGGCACTCCACGCCCACGTGATCGACGAGGCAGGAGCCGTGCACGGCAAGACCGGTCGCCGGGGAGTGACCAGCGACTGGATGGCGATGGAGCGCCAGCGCGGCATCTCGGTGACCTCCGCTGCGCTCCAGTTCGAGTACCGCGAGTTGGTGCTGAACCTGCTCGACACCCCCGGTCACGCCGACTTCTCGGAGGACACCTACCGGGTACTTTCGGCGGTGGACTGCGCGGTGATGCTGCTCGACGCCGCCAAGGGCCTGGAGCCGCAGACGCTCAAACTCTTTGACGTGTGCCGCCATCGGCATCTGCCGGTGATCACGTTCATCAACAAGTGGGACCGGCCCGGTCGCGAGGCGCTCGACCTGCTCGATGAGATCGAGCAGCGACTCGGCATCGTTCCGACGCCGGTGACCTGGCCTGTCGGCTATGCAGGGGGCTTCCAGGGGCTGATCGACCGGCGCGACCCGGATCGGGTCGTCCGGTTCTCGCGCACCGCAGGCGGGGCGACGGCCGCCGGCGAAGAGCATGTCCGCATCACCGACGAGCTCGCGGAAGAGATGTCCGGTCTGCGGCCCGCACTCGAGGAGCTCGAGCTCCTCGACGGTATCGGCGCTCACCACGACGCCGGATCGTTTCTCGCGGGAGCGTCGACGCCGGTCTTCTTCGGTGCCGCAGTCTCGAACATAGGGGTCCGCCTGCTGCTCGACGCGATCGTCGACCTCGCGCCATCTGCCTCGGCGCGCTCCACACGCGATGGTGGCACGGTACCGGTCGACGCCGACTTCTCCGGACTCGTGTTCAAGGTGCAGGCGAACATGGATCCCGCCCACCGGGACCGGATCGCCTTTGTGCGTGTCTGTTCGGGAGTCTTCGAGCGGGGGATGGTGCTCACGCACACCGCTACCGGCCGTCCGTTCACGACCAAGTACGCACACTCGATGTTCGGCAGGGAGCGTACGTCGGTCGAGCTCGCCTATCCCGGCGACATCGTCGGGCTGGTCAACGCCGGTGCCCTGATCCCCGGCGACACGCTCACCGAGGGACAGCAGGTCGAGTTCCCACCGATGCCGGTGTTCGCACCCGAGCACTTCGCGACCGTGAGGACGACCGATCTCAGCCGCTCCAAGCAGTTCCGGCGGGGGGTGAGCCAGCTCGAGGCCGAAGGCGTGGTGCAGGTACTGGTCTCCGATCGCCGGGGCGGGCAGACCCCGGTGCTCGCCGCCGTCGGGCCGATGCAGTTCGAGGTCGTGCTCCACAGGCTCCAGCACGAGTTCGGAACGCCCGCGGTACTCGACCCGCTGCCGTACACGGTCGCCCGGCGCACCGACCGCGCTGGTGAAGAGCAGCTCGGACGCATGCGCGGCGTCGAGGTGCTCACGCGCACGCGCGACGGCGAGCTCCTCGCTCTCTTCATCGACGAGTGGCGTCTCGGCTCCATCACCCGGGAGTTGCCCGATCTGATGCTGGAGCCACTGGTCGCCCAGGGGACGTAAGTGCAGAAGAATCTGGAAGCAATGGCACTTGTGCATCCCGGGAGTCTGCTATACTACATATTGTGGTGAGCGGGGCCGGTTGGACATCCTTCCGGTCTCGTTTGCTGTCCGACTCCGGCGCCGAATGGGCATCAACCCCGTAGTCCATCCATAACGGCGTAGTAACGGAGAACACGATGACGACACCCCTCGATGCACTCAGCATCAACGCGCTGCGTTTCCTTGCGGTCGACATGGTACAGAAGGCGAACTCCGGGCACCCGGGTATGCCGATGGGGGCAGCTCCGATGGCCTACACCCTCTGGGACCGCTACCTGCGCTTCGACCCCAAGCATCCGAAGTGGCCCGACCGGGACCGGTTTGTTCTGTCCGGTGGACACGGCTGCGCGCTGCTCTATGCGCTCTTGCATGTGACCGGCTACGACCTGTCGATGAGCGAACTTGAGAGCTTCCGCCAATGGGGAAGCCGCACGCCCGGGCACCCCGAGTACGGGCTCACTTCCGGCGTCGAGGCGACGACGGGGCCGCTTGGCCAGGGCATCGGCAACGCAGTGGGGATGGCCATAGCCGAGGCCTCGCTGTCCGCTCACTACAACCGGCCGGGACACGAGATCGTCGATCACTACACGTACGCGATGTGCGGCGATGGCGACCTGATGGAGGGGGTCTCCGCCGAGGCGGCCTCGCTTGCCGGGCATCTCGGCCTGGGTAAGCTCATCGTGCTCTACGACGACAACCACATCTCGATCGAGGGCTCGACCGACCTCGCGTTCACCGAGGACGCCGTGGCCCGGTTTGCTGCCTACGGCTGGCACGTGCAGCGCGTGAGCGACGGCACCGACGTCGAGGAGATCGCCGCAGCGATCGCTGGGGCTCGCGCTGTGGCCGATCAGCCCTCGCTCATCGCAGTGCGCACGCATATCGGCTACGGAAGCCCCAACAAGCAGGACACGGCGTCCGCACACGGCGAACCCCTCGGCACCGACGAGGTGCGGCTTGCCAAGGAGCGGCTCGGTTGGCCACTCGAGCCGGCGTTCCACGTGCCGGAGGAAGTTCGACAGCGCTTCGGTGAGGCCGCGTCACGCGGCGCCGGGATGAGGGCTGCATGGCACGAGCGCTTCGAGGCGTACCGTCAGGCGTTCCCGGCCGAGGCAGCCGAGTTCGAGCGGCGGATGCGCGGACGGCTGCCCGATGGCTGGGAGACCGATCTCCCGGTGTTTCGCGCCGAGGACGGGTCGCTGGCCACGCGTGACGCTGGCGGCAAGGTGATGAACGCGATCGCCGCCCGCCTCCCAGAGCTCATGGGCGGCTCGGCCGATCTCGCTCCGAGCACCAAGACGCTCCTGAACGACTACGAGGGCTTTAGCTCGGGAAACCGGGCCGGCCGCAACCTGCACTTCGGCGTTCGCGAACACGCCATGGGGGCGGTCGTCAACGGCATGGCGTACCACGGAGGGTTCGTGCCGTACGGCTCGACATTCCTGACCTTCTCCGACTACATGCGCCCGCCGATCCGTCTGGCCGCGCTGAGCCATCTGCACGCGGTGCACGTCTTCACTCACGACAGTGTCGGGTTGGGGGAGGACGGCCCCACCCACCAGGCCGTCGAGCACCTGGCCGCTTTGCGGGTCATACCCAACGTCCTGGTCATCCGACCGGCCGATGCGAACGAGACCGCTGGGGCGTGGCGCGTGGCGCTGACCGAGACCAGCCGACCCACGTTGCTCGCACTCTCGCGCCAGAAGCTGCCAGTTCTCGATCCTACCGAGTATCCAGGCGTGACCGAGGGCGTGGCACGCGGCGCGTACGTGCTGGTTGACGCCGATGACGGGCAACCGCACGCTGCCCTCCTCGCCACCGGATCCGAGGTGCAGCTCGCGCTCGCCGTGCGGGAGCAGCTTGCGCACGAGGGGGTTCACGTGCGGGTCGTGAGCATGCCCTGCATCGAGCTCTTCGCCGAGCAGCCGGAGTCGTATCGCGAGAGCGTCGTTCCTCCCGGCGTGCCAGTGGTTGCGGTGGAGGCCGGCGTCACGCTCGGCTGGACCACCTACCTCGGCGGCGGCGTGGCAGCGGTCGGCCTCGACCGGTTCGGCGCATCCGCGCCCGGAGAGGTCGCCATGGCGAAGCTCGGGTTCACGGTCGAGGCGGTGGCAGGGCGAGTGCGCCGCGCCGTGGACGACGCCGGCCCCGTCATGTGGTGAGGCGGATCTCCGGCGGAGGCCCCGGCGCCACTTGAGCGAAGTCAAGGCGTTCACGTGTCATGAGGGCGCATCATGTGAGGACGCGCGGCGCGGCAGCGTCGATACGTCACGGTCACAGGAGCACCTCATGCCAGTCACCTCGAGCGTCACGGTACGCACCATCGCGTTTCTCGATGCCTTCCAGAAGGAGCGTGGCAGGCCGAGCACCATCAAGGTCCATGTGCCAGCGAGCGGCATGAGCGCATCCGAACTTGCGACCGAGCTCGGTTTGCCGCTCGACCGCGTCGAAGGCGTCTTCCTCAACCACGTCATCTCAGGCCTCGATGCGATGGTGCACCCGGGCGATCGCGTGACCTTCGTGCCGCATGGCACTCCCGCGTCGCACCCCGCCTTCTTCGGGCCGTTCATCACGCGGCGCGGTTAGTCGCCTCCTCAGGAGGCACAGCCGGGCCCACGCGCCCTCACGGGGCACATACAACACAAGGAGGCGCCACGATTCCGGCTGGAGGTGGAACGTGATGACCGAGAAGAGCCACTGGCCGTTCAGCACCGACGAGGAGATACGCGGAGCCCGGGGACGCAGGCGTTCGCGAGGGGAGAGCGGGAACGCACTCCATGCGAACCAGGCGATGTCCCGACGGCTTGCCCGTCACGATCGATTGATCGTTGGCGGCAGGGCCCATGCGAAGAAGAGCGGACTGAGCTAGGAGCGCACCTCAGCGGGATGATCGAGACCTATCGGGAGACCGGTGACATAGTGCAAGCTATCAGCCAGGGCGTCCCGCAAGGTCCTGGACCCGGACGAGGGGGAGATCATGAACGACTTACGAGGGCTTGCTCCGCACTGGCTGTGGAAGGCCGGCGTGCGCGGGTGGCTGCTCGGCGGCGTGCTCGTCACCGTCGCGGCGATCGGCTGGTTCGTCGGCTTCACCTCCGGGCTCATCGTCCCGCTGATCGTCGCAGTCATCCTCGGCGTACTGTTCGTGCCGGTGGTGGACCTGCTCAAGGCCAGGGGTGTGCCGCGTCAGGTGGGGGCCGTCGCAGTCATGATCTTCGTCGTCGCGCTGGCAGTTGTGGCCGTGTGGCTGACGGTAGCCGGCGTCATCGATCAGGGCGATGAGATCGTCAGGCAGACCCGCGGCGGCATCGAAGCTGCCGGTGCGTGGCTGGAGACGCTCGAACTCGACCCCGCCGTGCTGGATCGTGTGTATGAAGAGGGCGAGAAGGCCCTGCCGCGTCTGGCTTCGGGTGCCGCGACGTTCTTCACCGGAGGTCTGTCCGGGTTCGCCTCCTTAATCTTCGGCGCGTTCCTCGGCTTCTTCATGCTCTATTACATCCTCGTCGACTGGAGGAACCTCTCGGCGTGGTTCGGTGCGCACCTCGGCGTGCCGGCCGATCTCGGCGAGGGCATCGTGCTCGACTCGACGGCAGCGGTCCGCCAGTACTTCAAGGGCCTGACGATCTCGGCCATCGTGGTGGCCGTGCTCATCGGTCTTGCGATGTGGGCGCTCGGCTTACCTCTCGCAGCGACCATCGCTGTCGTGACGTTCATCACCGCGTACATCCCGTTCCTGGGCGCGATCGTCTCAGGCGCGTTCGCCTTTGTGGTCGCGCTCGGAGCGGGCGGGGCGGCCAAGGCGTTCATTGTCCTGGCCGTGGTCCTCATCACCCAGAACGTTATCCAGACGATCGTCCAGAATCACTACGCGAGCCAGGAGCTCGAGCTGCATCCTCTGGCCACGCTCATCGGGACGATCCTGGGCGGCACGTTCGGCGGTCTGATCGGCGCGATGCTCGGTGCACCGGTGATGGCGGTCATCGTCCGCACCGCTGCACGCGTTAGGGCATACGCCGGTGGGGCGGCCGTGCCTCCGGAGGTTCCCGGGGAGGCGGGTGCCTGAGGGCATCGCGCCGCGACAACCGTCGCTTCCTATACCCCGCTGGGCATAGCTAAGGTAGAGCGACGCCCACTCCGCGGCGCGAGTAGCCCCGTGACTACAGGAGGATGACGATGAGGGACAGTAGGCAAGAGACACGCCTTCCAAGCTAACCGTCGCGGCGAGTCACTGTGGCAATCCTGCTCGTGGTCGCAGTGTTCATCGGTGTACTCGTGGGCCTTCGGTTCGCAGGTTCATCCGAGGATGCGCAGCCGCTCGAGGCGGGTTTCCTCGAGGATTCGACCGTGGCAGAGGGGCTCCATCCGTTCGAGGCCTATCAGGATGCCCGGGCCGCCGGCTCACCGGTCTATGTTCTCTTCCACTCCGGCGCGTGCCAGCCGTGCGTGGAGGCCAAGGATGCCGCCGACCGCGTGCTGCCCGAGTACACGGACACCGTTGTGTATGTGAGCGCACACACCGTCGACTCGCGCTCCCGCGACCTTTTCGACGAGTTCTCCTTCCGCTCGGTGCCCACGTCCTTCTTCGTGGACCAGGCCGGGGAGGTCATCGATGAGCATGTCGGTCCGCTGAGCGACGCAGAGCTGCGGGAGCGCCTCGACACGCTCCTTTCAGCGCAGTAGGGTCGTCCCACGATCGGTGTGGCGTGACGGGACCGGATGGCGTGCGGCTGATGGGGGAGAGATGGCGCGGATGCCATCGGTCGGTGACGCGCTGAACGGCGGGCAGGTTGATGAGAGGGCCCGTTGGCTCAGGGCTTTCTGCCTTACGCCGCCTGCTCGACCTCAGCAGGCACCAGGACCGGTTCCGGGCTGATCGCACGGGCGGTCGGCCAGAGACGCAGCAGAGCGCCCGTGCCGGCGGGGTGCGTTCCGTACGCCAGGATCAAACCGACCATTCCGATACTGAACGCGAGGCTCAGGCTGTTCGTGATCAGCAGTGCGCGGGTTCCCGCGGTAAGCAGCATGTGGACAGCGTAGACCTCCATCAGGAGCAGACCGGCAAGGACGCTCAACCACATCGTGAGACTCAGGTCATGCGCGGAGCGGGTGGCTAGAATGCGCCTGATCTGCGGGATGTAGCCCGCGCATAGGATGATACCGCCGCCGAGTTGAAGCATGTCCATGAGTCCAGCCACGTGAAGAGCCCTTTCCATTGAGAGTGCCGTCTGCGATGCGCTGTGAACGAGTGCAGACAGAGCGTAGGGCGCAGGCGCCATGGATTCCAGATGCTGTTGCCGTGCCGTCACCGAGATGTAGTCGCCCGGATGCGAACGCCCGGCAGACACACAGCGGGGTTCCGGACCGCCTTCGCATAGAAATGCATAATGCCGTATAATCCCTGGGCAGGCCGCGATTCTGGGAAGAGGAGCGCAGAGCAGATTTGCGATGCTCAGGGAGTTGCGTTAGGGTCTCGTTGTATCCCTATTGGATGTGGCCAGGCTTACTGGCGCGTCTTGCTTTGCATTGGAGGTCAGTTTGTTTGCATTGTGAGGTGTGTGTGGTGGGTCCCGGTCGCCGACTGTGGGGTCGACACGTAACCGGACAAGACCGGGAGGTCGCACACATGAAGCGCACCAGGAAATGGATCTTGATCGCCGCCGTTGCGGTGGCATCACTCGCGTTAGTCGGCTGCGGCGGTGACGCAGCGGACGATGGCGACGAAACGTTCGTCTTCGCCAACAGCGGCGCGTACAAGCCCTTCAGCTTCGACCAGGGTGGCGAGATCGTCGGCTTCGATGTCGACATCGCCAACGAGATCGCCGAGCGCATCGGGAGGACACCGGAGATGGTGTCGCCGGTTCCCTTCGACACACTGATCCAGGGCCTGCGCGACGGGCGCTACGACGCGCTGGTAGCCAGCCACGGCATCACCGACGAGCGCAAGGAACAGGTCGACTTCTCGCGTCCTTACTACCGCTCGGGTGCCCAGACGTTCGTAGCCGAAGACAACACGACGATCACCTCCACCGACGATCTGCCGGGCGCGAGGATCGGCGTCGTGAAGGCGTCGACCTATCTGGCGCTCGCGCAGGACATCACCGGTGAAGGCAACGTAACGACCTACGAGAGCGATGTCGTCGCGCTCCAGGATCTCACGACTGGCAGGCTCGACGCCGTCATCACCGACAAGCTCGTCGGCTTCATCGCCATGGACGAGTCCGACCTTGCCATCAAGGCCGTCGGCGACGTGCTCGAGCAGGACGAGATGGGTATCGCCGTCCAGAAGGGCGACACCGAGCTTCTGGACGCGGTCAACGATGCCCTCGAAGAGATGATCGCGGATGGCACCTACGAGGAGATCAGCCTGCGCTGGTTCCCCGAGAACATCCTCGGCGAGTAGCCGCCACCTACACGTAGGCCCGGATGGGGCCGACCGCAGCGTCGGTCGGCCCCATCTCGCTGAAGGAGGTCATCCTTGCTTTCGTCCCTGTCGCAAGTCGTCGACATGCACTTCTTCGCGTTCCTGCGGGCAACCGGCGTCACGCTCCAGCTCACCGCCGTGTCGCTCGCACTCGCGGTGGTCATCGGCTTGGTGTTCGCGTTCCTCAAGCTGTCGAGGAACCCGATCGCGAATCTGCTGGCCAACGCCTACATCGGCATCGTGCGGGGCACCCCGCTCATCGTGCTGCTGATGTTCCTGTACTTCGGGATCTCGTCGATCGTGGTGCTCACGTCGTTTTGGGCCGGCTCTTTCGCGCTCGCGATCCACGCCGGCGCGTACGTCGCCGAGATCTTCCGCGGCACCATCCAGAGCATCGATCACGGCCAGCACGAGGCCGCGCGCTCGCTCGGCATGTCACGGCGCCTGTCCATGCGGCTCATCATCCTGCCGCAGGCGTTTCGGCGTGCCATCCCGCCACTCGGCAACCAGTTCATCATCGGGCTGAAAGACTCCTCACTCGTCGCGTTCCTCGGTGTGTCCGAGATCTACAGCACGGCGATGACGGCCGCGGCGGCCAACTTCAGGCCGTTCGAGACCTACCTCGTGGCGGGTCTGTACTATCTCGTCCTCGTGCTCATCTTCACGGCGCTCGTGAACCGGCTCGAGCTGAAGCTGACCCCGGACAGGAGGGCTGCGGCGTGAATGTCATAGAGACGCGGAACCTGCACAAGCACTTCGGCGACCTGCATGTGCTCAAAGGGATCGACCTCACCGTCGCCGAGGGTGAGGTCGTGGTCATCATCGGTCCGTCGGGATCGGGCAAGTCGACACTGCTGCGCTGCCTCAACTTCCTCGAGTTTCCCGACGAGGGCTCCGAGGTGCTTCTCGACGGTGAGCCTATCGATCCGGCGAGCAATAACCTGGACAAGGTGCGGGAGCGCATGGGCATGGTGTTCCAGCACTTCTACCTCTTCCCGCACAAGAACGTACTCAACAACATCACCATCGCACCGGAGAACGTGAAAGGAATGCCGCGTGCGAAAGCCAAGGAGGTCGCGCGCGATCTCCTTGGCAAAGTCGGGCTGCCCGACAAGGAGAAGGCATGGCCTTCGCAGCTCTCGGGCGGTCAGAAGCAGCGAGTGGCCATCGCCCGCGCGTTGGCGATGGACCCGGAGATCATGCTGTTCGACGAGGTTACTTCGGCGCTCGACCCTGAGCTCGTGGTCGAGGTGCTTCAGGTCATCCAGGACCTGGCGTCAGGCGGCATGACGATGGTCATGGTCACGCACGAGATGGGCTTTGCACGCGAGGTCGCCGACCGGGTGATCATGATGGATGATGGCATGATCATCGAAGAGGGTGAGCCTGCCGCGTTCTTCGCCAACCCGACCGAGGAGCGCACCAAGACGTTCCTCGGACAGGTACTGCACGCGTAGCAGTCCGTCAACGGAGGTGTAGTCTGTGGTTTCCGAGGTGATGCCCGAGGTCGCGACGGTGCGCGCGGTCGCCGAGTCGGCCGGGATCGTGCTGGCGGTTGTCGTCGGCGGCCTGTTGCTGCACGCGATCGTGTACGCGCTTCTCGGACGCGTTGCC
>JAHYJI010000014.1 GCA_019429145.1 Coriobacteriia bacterium
CGTGCTTCTCGAGCCGGCGGTGCTCGGACTTGGGCATCGGGTCGATCTGGTGGTAGCGCTCGGACATCGCTACCACACCCAGAGGCACCGAGGCGATCATGGTCACCTGTCCGTCGGTGGCTCGGACGATCTCCATCGAACCACCCCCGAGGTCGATGACCGCGCAACGCCCCGGAACACCGACGCTCTCCGCGGCACTCAGGAAGGCGAGCCGACCCTCCTCCTCGGCAGAGATGACCTCGATCCGGAGTCCCACCTCCGCCCGAACGCGGTCGACGAATTCCCGGGCATTGGCCGCCTCTCTGACCGCAGCCGTGGCAACCGCGCGCACGTGGGACACACCGTGCTGCTCGGCGATGCTCATCATGCGGCGCAGCACGGCGACCGCATCGGTGATGGCATCGTCGGACAGCCGTCCGGTCGCGCCCATCCCGCGGCCGATGCGCGTGTAGGCCTTCTCGTCGTCGAGCGTCCGGCGCACCCCGCCCACCGGTGCCTCGACAACGCGCATGCGGATCGAGTTCGTGCCGATGTCGATCGCCGCGATCCTCATGCTCTCGCGCCCGGCGTCTCACCCGGCTGGCCGTGCACGGCCAGCGAGGCGTTCTTGTACGAAGCGTCCTCGGTGACCTCGGGCCCGAACCACTCCGGTGGAACGAACGCGCGTGCCGCTGACACCGACGGGAACTCGACCTCGACCGTGACGAGCCCGTCGAGGTCTCCCTCGAAGACATCGAGTGCAGCGTCCATGCCGCCAAGAGTGAACTCATGCCGTGTCTTCTCGACACGCCTGCCGAGTGTCGCAGGCCAGAGTTCGTCGAACTGCTCGCGGGAGAGCGGGATCTCGTGCTCCTCACGCGAGAGCGAGCCCCGGGATTTCACGGTGAGCGAGTACACGCCGTCCGCGTCGCGGACGCGCACCTCTCCGTCATCGCCGATGAGGAGATAGCCCTGCCTGAGGGCAGCGCTGGTGAAGACTATGGCCGGTGGACGTTGCTCCACCAGGAACTTCCGTTCGATCTCCACGTCGCTCCTCCGGCAGTGCGTTGCTGTGGGCCTCCATACGTATCATTCCCGCTCCGGGCGGGGCCGGTGGCCTCTCGTCTCCCGCGCGTCGGGCGCGACGGGATCGCCGGACGTCTCCTCGACGTACCCGACCACGAACCTCACGTCCGCGACCTCGGGAGGCTGCACGGAGTGCGTCTCCCCCTGGGTCTGCGACAGCGGCAGCAGCAGCGCGGCGAGAAGCCGCTCGGGGTCGTGCTCGGCAGCCAGCTTCGCGAAGTCGGTGAACGTCTCGTGTGCATGCGCCTCCAGGAGACTCGCCACGTGCGAGATGCCCTCTGCCGAGACACCCGCTCGCACGGCTGCTTCGGTCCGCTCCGGCAATCGGACCATATCGAGGAAGACGTGGAGGTCATGGAGGTCTCCCAGCGTGTCCTGAAACGCGGTGAGTACCGCGTGCACGTCGTCGAACGCGTCCCCGTAGCACGGCGCGAACGCCTCGACGGCATAGCGGAGCCGCTTGTAATCGATGCGCAGCGCGTGCTGGGAGGCGATGTTGTCCTCATCGAGGGCCGGCGGCTGCGCTTCGAAGACGGTGGCGGCACGGACCGCTACCTCAGCGTGTGCGAACTCGGCGAGCGTGCGGTCGGCTACTGCCGAGTCAGAGGGACTGTCGACAAGGGCTTTGAACGAGCGTCTGCTTTCTTCCAGATCGAGCTTACCGAGTACGGCGTTGAGCACTCCGAGCTCGTGCTCGCGCTGCCCCATCCGATAGCCCACCGCGAACGCGACGTACCGGCGTCCCGCCTCGCCAAGCTGCGTGCCCAAGCGCGAGAAGGCGTCGATGAAGACGTCGGAATCGCGCACGGGACCCAGCGCGCGCGTGATCGCACGAACGTTGCGGTACCACGCCCGGAACTCCTTCCGGGGATAGAGAGGCTCCAACAGACGCATGGCCTCACGGAGGCGGCGCGACGCAACGCGCATATCGTGGACGGCATCCATGTCGGCCCCGCCGCGGGCCGCCGCCTCGAGGTCGAACAGCGGCTTGGCCTTCGAGCGCAGAAGCGCAGGCGCCGCCTCGGCAAGCGGCGTGTGCGCGTCGACCCCCTTCACGACGAAGCGCTTATCCATGCGGTGCCGCCTCCGATACCCGTCCCGTTGGCGTCATTCCGGCCGCGTCATCCAGCGGTCCCGCAGCCCCTTCTCAGAACTCTACCCGAAGCGACGCGCCCACAGGCGTGAGGGGAGGCCGGCGGTATGCCCAGAATGGAGTCAGAGGCCCCGCACAGAGACGGTCAGGCGATCGAGCGCAGGATCTCCCGGACCTGGTCGGGCGAGATGTCGACCGGGTTGTTGTCCATGCGGCCCGCGGTGAACGAGAGCTCGACCAGCACCTCGATGTCGGACTCACCGATCCCGAACGCGCCGAGCCGCAGCGGCTGGATGCCGGCGGCAACGGCGTCGACCCACGCCGCAAGCCCTCCGTCCGGCTCGAAGACCGCGAGCAGCTCGCCGATCCCCGGCACCGCCGCGAGGTTGAGTGCCGCGACCGGCGCGAGCGTCATCGACGCCGCGAAGCCGTGCTCAACGCCGAAGCGCATCGTCATCGGATACGAGATCGAGTGGCAGGCCGTCGTGCGCGTGTTCGAGAACGCCACCCCGGCCAGGATCGAACCGAGGCACAGCCCGTCGCGCGCGGTGCGGTCCTGCGGATCGGCGAGTGCGGGGCCCAGGTGCGCGTGGATCTCGCGGACCGCCGAGAGCGCGAGGTTCTGCACGAGCGGCGTCGTCGAGCGCGCCCAGAAGGACTCCATGGCGTGCGAGAGCGCGTCGAGCGCGGTCGCGAGGATGAGACGCGAGGGCATGGTGAGCGTCGCCTCCATGCACACGAGTGCGCGCTTCGGGTAGAGGCGCTCGTCGTCGATCGAGTACTTGGCGCCGCCATCAGCATCCCAGATGGTCGCCCACTTGGTGACCTCCGAGCCGGTGCCGGCGGTGGTCGGGACCGCGACGATCTCGATCGGCTGCATCCGCGCCGCGTACGACCTCGTGGTGACGGCCTCGGTGATCTGCGGCACCGAGACCTCTGCGGCCTCGTCGAACAGCGCGCTGATCGCCTTGCCCATGTCGATAGCGCTGCCGCCTCCCACGCACACGATGCGCTCCGGGCGCTCGCCTCCGATGCGGTGCAGGGCCGAGGCGACGTGGGCCTGCGTCGGGTTGGCGTAGTCGCCGTCGAGCCAGACGAGCTTCGCTGCGTGGCCGAGCGCGGCGACCGCGTCGCCCAGCCCGAGCCGCTCGACCGTGCCCCGCGTGGCCACCAGCACCACCCGCTCGCCGGAAGCGGCCGCGGCGAGCTCCTCCCTGAGTCCGTCCAGGGAGCAGAACTCGATCGAAACGGGGCAGAGCGGGTCGCGAGCCATCACTGGCTGACTTCGGGGATCAGAGTGAGGACGTCTTTGATCGGCATGCACAGCTCCTCGTCGGCCTCCTTGCACCTGCTGTTGGTCAGGATGCTCTCGGCCGTCGCCATCATGGCGGGAAACGCGGCGCGGATCAGGTGGTTCGCGTATATGACGACGTTGACGCCCCGCTCGCCGAACTCCGCCTCGGTGACGGCGTTGAACGTCGTCGGCACCACCACGATGGGCGTGTGCGGGTCCTCGGCGCGGAACTTCTCGCAGAACTCGAAGATCTCTGAGGGGTCCTTCTTGCGCGAGTGGATCATCACGCCGTCAGCGCCGGCGTTCACGTACGCGCGGGCGCGCATCAGCGCATCGTCCATGCCCTGGTCGAGGATGAGGCTCTCGATTCGCGCGACGATCATGAAGTCGGGTGTCTTGAGCACCGCCTTGCCCGCGGCGATCTTCTCCGAGAAGGCCTCGACTGTGTCCTGGCTCTGTCCGACGTCGCCGAAGAGCGAGTTGCGCTTCATGCCGGTCTTGTCCTCGATGATGATAGCCGAGACGCCGATGCGCTCGAGCGTGGACACGAAGAACTGGAAGTGCTCTATGGGGCCGCCGCTGTCGCCGTCGAGGATGATCGGCTTGGTGGTGACCTCCAGGATCTCGTTGATCGTGTCGAGGCGCGATGTGGTATCGACGAGCTCGGTGTCGGGCTTGCCCTTGGCGGTCGAGTCGCACAGGCTCGAGATCCACATCGCGTCGAACTGTGCGACGTCACCGTCCTTCTCGACCTTCGCGGTCTCGGCGATCAGCCCGGTCAGCCCGTTATGGGCCTCGATGACGTTGATCAGCTGTTTGAGCGAGAGTAGCTGGCGTAGGCGCGGCCGGCGCCGATCGGGAAGCGAGAGCACGCGGCGGGCGTTCTCCTCGAGTGCTTCCGCGGATTCGTTGATGGTGTAGGGGAACTCGACCAGCTCGCCGCCGTAGGTGGCGAGCGTCTCGATCACCCGCTGTCGGATGGGCGCCTGGAAACCGGTGCGCCAGTCGTCGCCGTGCACGACGATGTCGGGCTTGAGCTCGAGCAGGATATTCTCGTAGTCCACCGAGTCCTGGCGCACCACGCGCGCCACACCCTTGATGTTCTCGATGATCTCGCAGCGCTCCTCGAACGGCACGAGCGGGAAGCGCTTGTACTCCGAGACGGCCTCGTCGGTGAGCACGCCCACCGTGACCTCACCCAGCGTGGCTGCGCGCGCGATGATCTTGATGTGACCGTTGTGGATCACATCCGTGCTCATGCTGAGGAAGACCTGCTTCATGGCGCCTCTCCTATCTTCGTAGCAAGACGTCCGCGTGCTCGCGCACTCTTGCGAGGTCATCGGGGGTGTCGACCTCCGTGCAGATCGCCCCGTTCACGTCGTAGGGGCGAAGGTGGAGCGTATCGGTGATCTCGTTGAGCGCGTTCTCGGCGTAGACTCCGCGGACTCCCGCATCGCAGGAGGCGACGATGGCGTCCAGCCAGAGCTCCCAGTCCTTCGCGTCCAGGCGGTACAGCGGCTGACAGGCCACCGCGTCGTCGAAGAACTCCACGCCGATCCGGACCACCCGGCCGTCGCTGATGACGGCTTTGAAGTCCTTGTCCGGAAGTGCGAGGGACGCGTCGACGACGACCGCGCTGCCGCGCACCCCGAGGATACCGCGAAGCACTGCGACGTCAAAGACGAGGTCGCCATGGAGCAGCACGACATCCTCGCCGCGCAGCGCCTGCTCGGCGAGTGCGATCGAGTAGATGTAGTTGGTGGTCGCGTACTCGGGGTTGTTCACGAAGGTGAACTGCGCTGCAGGGTAGCGCCCGCGCGCGTACTCCTCGAGCGTCTGTGCGAACGGCCCCGTTGTCACGACGATGTCAATCACGCCCACATCGAGCAGCTTGGCGACCTGCAGGTCGAAGACGGTCATGCCGCGAGCGATCTCCACCAGGCACTTGGGGCGGTCGGCGGTGAGCTCGCCCATCCGCTTGCCGATTCCCGAGTTGAGGATCAGCCCCCTGATCGTCCTCACCGGCCCCGGGCCTCCGCGACGTGCACCATGAACGCGCGCTTGTTCTCCTCAGGCGTCGTGGTCGGCCTGCCGAGGTCGGGCCGGGCGCCGATGCTCGACTTCACCTCGACGAAGACCGGACCCCGCCCAGCGAGCTTGTCGATCTCGCCGAGCACCGCCGCCAGCTCGTCCGCGTCAGCGGCCGAGAAGACGTGCGGATAACCGAACGCACGGGCCATCGCGGGAAAGTCGATGGTCGTCCCCACGGTGGGCATGCCGCCGACCGACTCGTGCGCCTCATTGTTCACGACCACGTGCACAAGGTCGGCCGGTGCGCTGGCGCCGAGAACCGCAAGCGAGCCGGTGTGCATGACGACCGCGCCGTCGCCGTCGAGCACGAGTACGCGGCGACCGGGCGCGTCAAGTGCGATGCCGAGCGCGATCATCGACGAGTGACCCATCGAGCCGACGGTGAGGAAGTCGGCGCCGTGGCCCTGTCCCCGGGCCTCCCGCGCCTCGAAGAGCTCGCGCGAGAGCTTGCCGGTGGTCGAGACGATGATGTCGTCGGGCCGGGTCGCGTCGACGATCGTGTTGACGATCTGCTCGCGGGAGAGCGGGTGCGTGTTGGCATACTCGCCTGTCAGGCCGCCTGCAAGCGCGCCCTTCTCGACGACGAAGGCCGCCGAGCGGCCCGCGGCGAACAGGGCCGCGAACCGGTCGAAGGCCGCTGCAAGCTCCTCCTCCGTGGTCTCCTTGCCAAGCACCACCGTCTCGATGCCGAGCACGTCAAGCAGGGGCAGGGTGACCTCGCCCTGGAAGACGTGCTGCGGCTCGTCGTGGACCCCGGGTTGCCCCCGCCAGCCGATGACGAAGAGCACCGGGATGCCATAGACCGCGTCGTTGAGCAGCGAACAGATCGGGTTGACCGCATTGCCGATCCCGCTGTTCTGCAGGTAGACAAGGCCGGGGCGCCCGCTGGCAAGGTAGTGGCCCGCCGCGATTCCGACGGCCGCGCCCTCGTTGGCAGCGATCACGTGGCGACCCCCCGTCCCGTGGACGGCAAGCAGATGGTCGCAGAGAGCGCTCAGCTGCGAATCGGGCACGCCGGCGTAGTGATCGATGCCGATCCGCTCGGCATTTTCGAGGAAGGTGGTGATGTTAATGGCTCTCGCCTCTTTCGTCTCCGGCCGCGAGCCCGCCGCCCGCGGAGTGCATCTCGATGTAGAACCGCTCCATAGCCGCACCGTCATGAAGGTCCGGGTCGAGCCCGTGAGCGCGGTGCACGCGCTCCACGTGTGCGGCGAGGCCCGCCGTGACCGACTCCAGCATGCTCCTTGCCACCGATCGTACCCGCTCGCTGTCCTCCGCGATCGTACCGGCCGATGAGGCGGCCAGATCGCGGACGCGGACGTCCAGCTGTTCGGCTACCTCTGTGGCGAGCGAATCGACGGAGGTGCCGAACCCGGAGAGGCGTTCGACCTCAGTCAGCACGGACTCGTCCCCGGTGACCCCCTGTCGACGCTCGGCCGCGCGGATCTGCGTCACGATGGGATGGCCGGCAAGGCCGGGCGCCACGAAGACCCGATCGAAGCGCCCGGCCACGAACTCTCCGGGCAGGCGCTTGGCCTCGTTGACGGTAGAAGCCGAGAGCCACATGATGCGCCGCCCCAACTCACACACCGACATCAGGTACGTCCACTCGCTCAGGCGGTCGGTGAAGGTGACCACCGCATCGTAGGGGGTGTCGCCGATCAGACGACGCTTCTCGATCTCGAACAGGGGGCGCATCCGCTCGATCTCGTCGGGAGCACACCGCTCCGCGGGAAGCTTGCGCCAGTGCTTCATCCGATACAGATACTCTCGCAGCGTGAGCGCCCGGAACCCGAACGAGTAGAACACGCGCGCACGGGGATCGAGCTTGCGCAGATGGCGCTCCCGCTCCGGAGTGACCCTGGCGCTGAGCAGGACTGTCAGGTCGTAGCGCGAGTAGTCGAGGTTGCGGGAGAAGTTGATGATGTCGAAGGTCTGCCGTGTGCGCCCGAACGTGCCGCCCGCCACGAGGATCCGCTGCTTTTCCGGGTCGAACGACCGGTAGGCGCTCTCGCTCGCCACTCCCTTGAAGATGATGTCGCAGACGCGCGCCGACGCCTGGCCGTCCGCCCCGGGACACAGCTCCTCGCGCATGGCCGCGTACGTCTGGGCGTAGCGCTCCTGCACGCTCTCGATGTCCAGTATCGCGCCTACGACCTCGGACGCGGTGTGGCAGAGCGGTCCGGGCATCTCGTACATGTCGACGTACAGGCCACGGTCCGCCGTGTACTCCTCGAGGTCGTAGGCGAAGAAGATCACCGGCCGGTCGAGAACCAGCAGGTCGATGAAGATCGACGAGTAGTCGGTGACGAGGATGTCGACCGCCGCGAGCAGCTCGTTCGTCTCCACCCAGTCGGGGACGAACTTGATGCCGTGAAGGTCGTCGCGCCCGACAAGGTGCCGGTAGGTGAGGTCGTGCACCTTCAGAACGAGTTCGTAGTCGTCAGGCAGCCGCCCGGCGAGCGCCTCGACGTTTGCCACCGCTTCATCGGTGGTGTCCAGATAGCCGCCGGTCTCCCCCCGCCACGTGGGCGCGTACAGGACGATCCTCTTCTCCGGATCGACCCCGCAGACCTCAGCAAGCAACTCGCGCATCTGCGCACGGTCGGCCTTGACCGTCAGGTCGAGGCGGGGGTAGCCCTCCTCGAGCACGACGCCGGGGAAGATGCCCTGCACGTCGTTGGAGCGCAGCATCACCTCGGAGGTGAAGCGATTGGGCATCACGAGGTAGTCTGCCTGGACGTAGTTGCGCGTGATGTTCTTGAACTGGCCGATGGTCCCGCCCTGCTCCTTGCCCAGCGCCTTGAACGCCGTCGCGTGCCACGTCGTCACGTGGACCTGCCCGGGCCGCTTGGTGAAGTACGAGGGCCACGCCTTGTTGTTCACCACGTACTTCGCCGTGTAGAGCGCCTCGGCGTAGGCCCGGCTGTGGAACTTGACGAAGCGCACGTTGGGATAGCGTGAGAGCTCCCGCCGGTAGCGGTTACGCCTGTCGTCGATCGCCCAGATGAAGGTGAAGTCCCGGTAGTACGGGTCGGCGATCATCTCCTTGAACATCGCGTATGGCGTGTCCGCGATCTTCACGGCGCGATACGCCTCGAAGAGCACCGTCTTCTCCCTGATCGCGGGGTCGCGCCTGCGGACGCGCGCGTAACGGACCGTGCCCCGGAAGCTCCGACGCAGGTACCGCGCCGCGAGACGCGCGATCCGCAGCAGCGCCCGATGGAGTGTCTGTGCGAGCGTCCTCATGCGGAAGAGGCCTCCCGGGACGGCGCGTCTCCCGCATCGAGCCTCACCAGATGGACGAACGCCTGCCGTCTCGCCTCGAACTCCTCTGCCGGGTCGAGCGCCGCCGCCTCGCGGGCAAGCGCTCCGGACAGCTCTCCGATCGTGGCCGCAAGCCCCGGATGAGCGGCGAGGTGGACCGGCGCAAGACCGCCCGCCCTGAACTCGTAGAGCAAGTCACCGGGCTCGCAGTAGGGGTTGAGTCCGGCCGCGGTACACTCCGCGACGTGGTCGATGCCGGCGATGAGATGAGCAACGTCGTCGGCCAGGCTCGCCACCACGTCCTGTGCCCGCATCGGGAGAGGAGCCAGCACGAGCTTGCCGACGTGCTCTGCCGGCAGGGTCTCCCGGTAGTGGTCGTAGGCCGTCTGCGTCGTGCAGACGAGCTCGTCGAAGTGGGTCGCCATGAACTCGGGAGACGACTCGCTCCCGTCGGCATCGAAGGGCGGAGGCAGGAAGACGACCTTCTTCGTGAAGGGCGTGTGAGCGAAGATCTGCTGCCAGACCGAGCGCCGGCCGGAGAAGTCCACGGCCACGTCGAACGCAACGGTTCCGAGGATCTCTTCGCGCCATGCTGCAGCGGCTTCAGGCGCGAGGTAGCGCGACCCCGGTTCGGCCACGGCGAGCTCACGGTTCACGAGCCTGCGGGGCCGGGTGTTCGTCCGGTAGAAGACCTTGATCTCCGGGTGCAGCTTGCTCAGGTAGTACTCGTCGCGGCCTTTCGGGGCGCCGTCGACCAGCAGCGACACGTCGAGCGCGCCGAAGTCCAGCGATGAGAGCGCCTGCTGGACGCCGAAGGTCTCCGGACCGAGACTCCCGGCATACGCGAGCATCCGGGTCTTGTCGGTGTCCTCAACGCGGTACGCGTACTGGAGCTGCTTGCTCCGGAAGACGATGTCCAGTACGCGCCTGGAGGCCGAGCCATCCTCGTTGTAGGAGTAGCGCTCGATGAGGCGCTCGTGCCGGTCGCGGTACTCGGCAGCCACGGCGTCGATGTTCGCGATCGCGGCGTTGACCTCCTCGGCCGTGTAGCACAGCGGCCCGGCCATCTCGGTCTCCATGTCGAAGTACAGCCCGCGCGTGCGCTCGTACTCGGCGCGGTCGAAGACGAAGTGGATGATGGGACGGCGCAGGATCGCGAAGTCGAAGAAGATCGATGAGTAGTCGGTGATGAGGATGTCGATCCCGGCAAGGAGCTCGTTGGTCTCGAACCAGTCCGGCACGTTGGCCAGCTCGCTCAGCTGCGGGTGGCGCTGCGCGTACGCGTAGGTCTTGTCGTGCACCTTGAGCAGGATCTCGTGACCCTCGGGCAGCCCGGCCTGCAACCCGATGATGTTCTCGAGGATGACGTCGGAGATGTCGAGCGAGTCACCGACCTCACCGCGCCACGTCGGGGCGTACAGGACGATCTTCTTGGTGGGATCGATGCCGAGGAGGTCGGCGAGGTAGCGCTTCATCTGTGCGGGATCGGTGTTCACCGTCAGATCGCTGCGCGGCTGTCCCGCGTCGACCACGACCCCCGGAAACAGCGAGCGCACGTCACAGGAGTCGAGCATCACGTCGGCGGTGAAGCGGTTGGGCATGACAAGGTAGTCGACCTGCAAGTAGTTGCGAGTGACGTTGTGGTACTGGCCCATCCGTCCGTACTGGTGCTTGCCGAGCGTCTTGAGGGTCGTACCGTGCCACGTGCTGATGTGGACCTGCTCGGGCCGCTTCACGAAGAAGTGGTGGAATGTCTTGTTGTTGACGAGGTACTTCGCTGTCGCCAGGTGCCGCAGATACCTGCGGCCATGCCGCTTGCAGATCTCGACGTTTCGACGGCCCTTGTGCTCGGCCAGGATCCGGTTGCCGGGATCGTCCTGCGCATTGAGGGTCCACACGAACCGGTAGTCGGCGAAGTCCGGGTCGTCGAGCATCGCCTTGAAGATCGCGTACGGGTTACACGACATCCGCGCGCCATGGTACGCCTCGAAGAGCACGGTCTTCTCGGCAACCGGCAGGCGGGAGCGGTACCGGGCATACCTCCTGGCGGTGCGGATGCTGCCGCGCGCCAGGTAGGCGCCTAGCTCCAGATAGCGTTCGTAGGCGGCAGCTCTGAGTCGCGCCCTCATCTTGTCCTTTCACGTACCGAGACGCCGTGAGCACGGCGCGTAGTTCAAACGGGTCGGGCCTGCCAGCCAGCGGATCGGGCACCGACCAGTCCAGCGGGCCATCGTCGATGATGTCGTCACCGAACGGCGGAAAGCAGCACAATACTAGTATGTTACACCCCGCGTGCGCGAACCGGCTGCGTCCTGTAACACGTGTTGAACAGGATTCGGCGGATCCGGAGAGACGAAAACAGGCCAGCTCCCGTTTCCGGTGCTGGCCTGCGATGATTCTTTGGTAGCGGGGACAGGATTCGAACCTGCGACCTTCGGGTTATGAGCCCGACGAGCTACCAGACTGCTCCACCCCGCAGTATCCAATTGGCTCCCTCGGGAGCGAGCGATGATGTTACCAGTACCCGCCGAGGGATGCAAGCGCACTGCACCACCCGGTTCACGCGCTATGCTTTCCCCACCGGCAGGAGGCACTCATGCTGCGCATCCGCGACGAACTGCGCCACCCCTGGGCGGTCCCGCTCGACGAGGCCGCCGCGATCCAGCGCCGCCTCGCTACTCTCGTCAGGCTCACGCCGCTGCCCGCTGAAGGGCCCGGCTCTCCGCAACTCGCCGCCGGGGTCGATGTCGGGTACTCGAAGGACGGCACTCGTGCCTGGGCGGTCGCGATCGTGCTCGACCGCCGCTTCAGCGTCGTCGACTCCGCCGTCGTAGCGGGCATACCCGACCTCGCGTACAGCCGTGGCTACCTAGCCTTCCGCGAAGGCCGGCTCACCCTCGAGGCCCTCGAGTCGCTCTCTTCCATGCCGGATCTCATCTTCTGCGACGGCCACGGTGTCGTGCACGAGCGCGGCCTGGGGCTCGCGTCACACGTCGGGGTGCTGCTCGACCTCCCCGTCATCGGCGTCCCCAAGACCCCTTTTCATGCCATCGATCGCCTCCCCGAGCGCACGCGGGGCTCCTACTACGTACTCACCAAGGAGTGGGGTGCTGCAGGAGCGTCGATCCGGCTGCGGGCGAATGCCAAGCCTGTCTACGTCTCGCCGGGCCATCTCGTCGACCTCGAATCTGCCATCGCCCTCTCACTCGCCTGGTCGACCGGCCGCCACCGGGTCCCCGAACCACTCCAGGCCGCCGATACCGCATCGAAGGTCGCGCGCAACACGAGCTGATCGGCACGCGCCACCGATCACCGGAGACCCGGTACCCGGGTATCTAAGGATTGCTCAGGTTTGGGAAATATTGTGATTCCCCTCACAGGAACGGTAATACTCCCTGTAGGAGCGCTTCGTGCTGTGATGTAGCGCTCTTCGGGCGCCTGATGGAACGCCCGTACGCACGGGTGGTCGGGGACTCAGGCGCGCGCACGGGGGTGTGTCGCGATGCCGGGAACGGAGCGGCGGCCGACCAGTCTTCACCTCGCCGCACTCGTGCTGGCGGGAATCACCGGCGTCTTCGCGACTGTCCTGATCCTGATGACCGGGGAGCTGCTGACGCTCTGGCCGCTCTACGTCGTCCCCATCGTGATCGCGGCCCTGACCTACCACGTCGCTGGCGCCGTCGTCGTCTCGGCCATCTCGATCGCGCTCGTCGCGTTCGTCCTGTACGGGACGGGGCTCGATACCTCGGTGCTTCCCGAGCTCGCCATCGGCATGGCGGCGTTCACCATCTCCGGTATCGTCATCGGCGTCCAGGCGCACCGCTCGAGTCGCCACCGCTACCTGCTCGAGGAGACCTCGATCTTCGACCCGCTCACCGGCGTCTACAAGCGGGCACACCTGGAGCGCCGGCTCCGCGAGGAGATGCGCCGTGCCGAACGGCTCGATGCCCGGTGCTCCGTCGTGCTCGTGAAGGTGGAGTGCTTCGACGACTTCAAGGAGCGCTTCGGGCACTACAAGGGCGAGATGCTGCTCGAGCACCTCGCCGATGTCGTGCGGGTGAGCGTCAGGGACCACGATGTGGTCGCGCGCCACGGGCCGGTCTCCTTCGGCGTCCTCCTCCCGTTCGCCGGCCCGGACGAGGCGCACAGCGTCGCCGAGCGGCTGGCGGCCATCGTCGAGGACACCGAGTTCGAGGGCGACGTGCTCGAGCCGGTGACCCGGTGTTCGGTGCGCTGCGCACGCGCGACGTACCCGGACGACGCCTGCGAACACCGGGGCCTTCTCGCCGCGGCCGAGCAGCGGCTCGAAGGGAGCGGCTCGTCGTGAAGACCGCACAGGCGTCCACCCTGCTCTTCGCCTTCTGGCTCGTGCTCACCGACTCGTTCGAGGTAGTCGACCTCGCGCTCGGCGTGGCCCTCTCGCTCGCGCTCGGCGCGTGGGCGACGCGCTTCCTCTGGCCGGCGGACGCTCCCACGCTCACCGCGCGGCAGGCCGCACGGTTCCTCCTCTACATCCCGCGGCTCTTCGCCTCGGTGATCATGGCCGCGCTGCAGGTCGCCGAGGTCGTGCTCGACCCGCGCATGCCCATCGACCCGGTCGTCATCAGCCACCGGACGTCGTTCACCCGCGACGTCTCGCGCGTTGCCTACGCCAACTCCATCACCCTCACGCCCGGCACGCTGGCGGTGGATGTCGACGGGAACACCTTCCACGTCCACTGTCTCGCCGAGCGCTTCGCCACGGACATCGCCACCGGTGACCTCGAGCGTCGCATCCATCGCGTCTTCGAGGAGTGAGCATCGATGGAAGCGTTCTTCTGGGGTGTCGGCATCTTCCTCCTGCTCAACGCATTCGTCTGTCTGTGGCGCGCACATGCCGGCCCTACGGTGATGGACCGTATCCTCGCCGTGAATATCGTGGGAACCACCACGCTCGTCGTGCTGGTCGTGCTCGCGCTGGTGTTCGGCAGGAGCATGTTGCTCGATGTCGCGCTCGTCTACGGCCTGCTCAACTTCGTCATCACCATCACCGCCGGCCGCTTCCTCGAGACCGGACGCCTGTCGGGTGAGCGACCGTGATCTCTGCTGTCGACATCCGCAACGCGGTCACCGTCGTACTCGCTGCCGTGGGTGCGCTCTTCTTCCTGGTCGGGACGATCGGCCTGGTGCGCCTGCCCGACTTCTATGCTCGGACCCACGCGGCCACCAAGTGCGACACGGTCGGCGCGGGCTCGCTCCTGCTCGCGCTCGCCGTCTTCAACGGATTCGACGCCTCGACCCTGAAGATCATCGCGCTCGCCGGCCTCGTGCTGCTCTCGAGTCCGACCATCGGGCATGCGCTCGCCCGCGCGGCTCACAGGACCGGTGTCGCTCCCTGGCAGGCACGCAAGGAGCGTGCGTCGTGAGCGTGGTCTTCGACATCATGCTGCTGGTCTTCCTCATCGTGACCGCACTGGCGGTGGCCCGCGCCAAGGACCTCCTTGGCGCAGCAATCCTCTTCTCCTCGTACAGCCTGATGATGTGCTTGCTCTGGCAGCACCGGGGAGCGCCCGACGTTGCGATGACCGAGGCCGCTGTCGGTGCGGGCATCACGACCGTACTCTTCTTGGTCGCCATCGGACGGACGACGAGGCGAGAGAAGTGAAGAAGGCATTCGTAGCAGCCCTGCTCATCGTGACAGCGATACCGCTACTGATCGGCGTTGTCGCGCTGCCTCCCCACGGCGATCCCGACACGCCCGTACACACGCACATCTCCGCCCGCTATCTGGAGGAGGGCCGAGAGGAGGCCGGCGCCGACAATATCGTGACCGGCGTGCTGCTCAACTACCGCGGACTGGACACGGCCGGCGAGGTCACCGTCATCTTCACCGCGCTCATGGCCGGCCTCGCGGTGCTCATCTCCCACAAGAAGCAGCCAGAGGGCGATGCGACATATGATGCGGCTGAAGCCGCCGCCGAAGACGCGCCCGTCCGGGCACCCGTAAGTCCCGTGGTGAGCTTCGTCGTGCGCCTGCTCGCACCGTTCATCGCGCTGTTCGCTGTCTACGTGATCGTCAACGGACACGTGACCCCGGGAGGCGGGTTCCAGGGCGGCGCCATCCTCGGAGCGCTCTTCATCGCGCTCACCATCGTGCTCGGCCGAGAGCGGACCCGCACGCTCATGCCGCGGCTCGCGCAACCCTGGATGCAGGGAGCCGCACTGCTCACCTTCGTCGGCGTGGGCATCGTCGGAGGCGCGCTCACCGGCCACTTCCTCGGCTACCCAGCACAGGCGTCGCTACATCTGGCACGCGAGCTGATGATGCTCGTGCTCGAAGCAGGGATCGGCCTGGGCGGCGCGGCGGTGTTTGCGACCCTCTTCCTCCAGATGGAGGCCGAGTGATGCTCGAAGCGCTCTGGAACAACGTGGACTACATCGCTTCGGTGGTGCTCTTCTGCATCGGGCTCTACATCATCATCGCCAAGAACAACCTGATCAAGAAGTTCCTCGGCCTGAACATCATGGAGACGGCCGTCTTCTCCTTCATCATCGCCCTCGGCGTCATCGATGGAGGCGACGCTCCCATCATGGGCGCCGGAGCTCAGGCTCCCTTCTCCAGTCCCGTTCCGCAGGCGCTCGTGCTCACCGGCATCGTCGTAGCCGTCTCGACCACGGCACTCGCGCTCAGTCTCATCATCCGCATCTACCGCCAGTGCGGGACGATCGAAGCCGACGAGCTCAGGGAGATGGAGTAGATGGCTGCCTGGCCACACTGGCTCCCGCTCGTGGTGTTCGCGCCTCTGCTGGGTGCGGTGCTCACGCCGATCGTTTCGCTGCGCAGCCGACACGTCGCTCCGTGGTGGGCGCTCGCAGTGATGTCGGTGACCTCGGTAGCCGCTCTGTTCCTGGTGCTGAGGGTCGCTTCGGAAGGCCCCTTCTCGTACCTGCCCGGCGGGTGGCAGCCTCCGTACGGTATCGAACTGCGCTTCGACGAGTTCAGCGCGGTGATCAGCGTGATCTGCCTCATCGGGTGGCTCGCGGTCCTCTACTCGCTGCGATACATCGAGTGGCTCCGGGAGGTCCCCAAGGAGCGCATCCCCTACTACTACGCCCTGCTTCTGCTCAACCTCGGCGGCATGATCGGGTTCGTCGTCACGGGCGACCTGTTCAACCTCTTCGTCTTCCTCGAGATCCTCTCGCTCTCGGCGTATGCGCTGGTGGCGTTCAGCGGGGAGCACATCGCGGAGATGGCGGCGTTCAAGTATCTGCTGATGGGTGCTATCTCCTCGCTACTCGTGCTGTTCTCCGTCGGGATCATCTTCGGTATCACCGGCAGCCTCAACATGGCCGACGTGGCAACGCGGATCGGTCAGCTCGACTCCGCGGCGCCGGCCGCACTCGCCCTTGCCATGCTGGCGATCGGGTTCATGGTCAAAGCCGCACTCTTTCCCGTGCACATCTGGCTACCCGACGCTCACGCCATCGCCCCGAGCCCGATCAGCGCGGTGCTTTCGGGCCTCGTGGTCAAGGTCGGGATCATCGGCCTGATCCGCGTGTACCAGATCTACTACACCTCGGGCGTCCTCGATCTCCACACCCTCAACCAGGTGCTCGTCTGGCTCGGAGCGATCTCGATCGTGATGGGGGCGTTCTTCGCGATCTTCCAGGACGACATCAAGCTCATGCTCGCCTACTCGACCATCTCCAACGTTGGCTACATCGTGATGGGGCTGGGCCTGTCGACGAACTTCAGCGTGATCGGCGGCAGCGTGCACGTCTTCAACCATGCCCTCATCAAGGCCACCCTCTTCCTGGCGGCAGGGGCGCTGATCTACCGGACCGGCTACCGGACCCTCACCGACCTGCGCGGCATCGGGCGTTCGATGCCGCTCACCTGCATCGCCATCTCTATCGGCGCCATCTCGATCGTCGGCATCCCGCCGACAGCGGGGTTCCTGTGCAAGTGGTACATCGCGCTCGGCGCGTTCGAAGCGGACCAGCCGTTCTTCGGCTTCGCGCTGATCTTCGGAGCTCTGTTCATCTTCATCTACTACATCCGCATGGTGAATGCGTTCTACTTCCAGGCACCGGTCCACCCGGAGATCCTCGAGGTCACCGAGGCGCCGCTCTCGATGCTCGCTCCCACGCTGTTTCTCGCCTCGCTCTGCCTGATCATGGGGATCCTCGGCCGGATCCCACTTGCCTTTATCGAGCCCGCAGCGGCCCGTCTGCTCGCACCGTTAGGAGGCTGAGATGGAAGTCACCGATATCCGGGTGATCCTGGCTCCGGCCATCTCGCTCCTCTGCGCCGCCCTGGTCTTTGTGGCCGGGTCGAACAAGCACTGGCGCCGTTTCTGGATGCTGTCTGCCGCAACCCTCAAGCTCGGCGTGGTCATGTCGATGCTGCCAGGCTCGCTGCAGGGCACCGTGTACACCTGGGACATGATCGACTTCACCCCCGGAATCGGACTGGCGTTCCGGGCCGACGCCCTGGGGATGTTCTTCGCGGCCGTCTCCTCGACCCTGTGGGTGATCACCACCATCTACGCGATCGGCTACATGACCGGTGACGAGCACCGGGTGCGCTTCTTCGGGTTCTTCGCGCTGTGCGTCTCGACGACCGTCGGCCTCGCCTTCGCGGAGAACCTGCTGACGTTCTTCCTCTTCTACGAGATGCTGACGATCTGCACCTACCCGCTGGTCATCCACGACGAGACACCCGATGCGCTCAAGGCCGGGCGCAAGTACCTCACCTACACGCTCATCGGGGGCGCCTTCATCATGGTCGGCTCGGTCATCGTCTACGACGCGACCGGTACGCTCAGTCTCGGCCATCCGGGCATCCTCTCGGCCGAGCTCGGGACGCGCACGCTGCTGCTGATCTTCGTCTCGCTCGTGGGCGGCTTCGCGGTCAAGGCCGCGGTCATGCCGCTTCACGGCTGGCTGCCGAGCGCGATGGTCGCGCCCACCCCGGTGAGCGCTCTGCTGCACGCCGTCGCCGTGGTCAAGGCGGGAGCGTTCGGCATCCTGCGCACCATCTACAACGTCTTCGGCGTCGATCTGCTGGAGGAGATCGGCTTCGCCGTCCCACTCATGTGGATAGCCGCCTTCACCATCCTCGCGGCCTCGCTCGTCGCCATCTTCCAGGACAACATCAAGCGCCGGCTCGCCTTCTCGACCATCAGCCAGCTCTCCTACATCGTGCTCGGCGCCGCGCTGCTCACCCCGTTCGCGGCCACAGCCGCCATCGTGCACATCGCCAACCAGGCTTTCGCCAAGATCACGATGTTCTTCGTGGCGGGCGCCATCCAGCGCACCACGGGCAAGACCAACGTCCACGAGCTCGCGGGCATCGGCTACCGGATGCCCTGGACGATGGGGGCCTTCACCGTCGCTGCGCTGAGCTTCATCGGCATGCCGCTCTTCGCCGGCTTCATCACAAAGTGGTACCTCTCGCTCGGTGCGCTGGAGTCCGGAGAGTACTGGGTGCTGGCCGTGATGATCGCGAGCGCGATGCTCAACGCCGCATACTTCCTGCCCATCGTCTACCTGGCCTTCTTCAAAGCGCCGCCGGGCACGAAGCTGCGGGTGGCCGAGGCGCGGCCGACCCTGCTGATATCGACCCTGGTGGCCGCCGCGTACGTGATCGTGCTCGGTACGACCGCCGAGGTGCCCGGCATGCCGTTCTCGCTCGCTCAGGCAGCCGTGCACTTCGTGTTCGGGATGTGAGGGGTGATCGGGATGACCGGGAGGCTCGTAACGTCGGTGATGCCCGTCGCAGCGGTGTTTCTGCCGCTGGCGGGGGTCGTCGCCGGTCTCGTGCTCGGACGCATCTCCGGGCGCGCCCGTGCGTGGGGCCTCGGGGCCATCTGTGCGGCTACCGCCGCGCTGACGATCGCGCTCATCCCGGGCGTCCTGGACGGATCGGTGTACGAGATCTACCTGCTGAGGCTCACCCCGGTCATCTGGATCCACCTGAGGGTCGATGCGATGGGAGCGCTCTTCGCCGCAACGGCCGCTCTGTTGTGGCTGCTCGCGCTCGTCTACTCGGTCGGATACATGGCCGACGGGCACCGGCTCGGCCGCTACTACGCGTTCTTCATGCTCTGCCTGAGCTGGACGCTCGGCGTGGCGTACGCCGGCAACCTGCTCACGTTCCTGATCTTCTACGAACTCTTCTCCATCCTGACCTACCCGCTTGTCGTTCACGAGGAGACGCCGGAGGCGATGGCGGCGGGCACCAAGTACATCATCTACATCCTGATGGGCGGGAGCCTCGTGCTGCTCGGGGTGGTGTTCACCTTCTTCCTCGCCGGCGACCAGACGCTTACCGCGGGAGGCATCCTCAACGCGACGATGGACCGCACCTCGCTGCTCGTCATCTTCTGGTGCTTCATCGTCGGGTTCGGCGTGAAGGCCGCGCTCGTCCCTCTGCACGGGTGGGTCCCCGACGCTCATCCCGCGGCCCCCGCGCCCTTCTCGGCGGTGCTGTCCGGCGTGATGGTGGCGGCAGGGTCATTCGGCATCATGCGCGTCGTCTTCCAGGTGTTCGGCACGGAGCTGCTTGCCGAGCTGGGGGTGATGCCGGTATTGGCGGGTATCGCCGCCTTCACCGTGGTGTTCGCGGCCGTCCTCGCGGTCGGCCAGGACAACATCAAGCGCCGGCTCGCGTACTCGACGATCAGCCAGATGGGTTACGTCGCGCTCGGCGTGGGGCTGCTCGGTGCCGAAGCGACGATCGGGGCGCTCGTGCACATCACGAACCACGCGTTCATGAAGGGGACGCTCTTCCTCTGTGCCGGCCTGCTCATCAAGCGCGCCGGCATCCACAACGTGAGCGAGATGGCGGGGGCGGCCAAGCGCATGCCCGTGACGATGGCGGCGTTCGCGCTCGCCACCCTCGGGATGATCGGCACACCGCCGCTGTCCGGATTCATCAGCAAGTGGTATCTGGGCCTGGGCATCCTCGACGCCGATCAGCCGCTCTACCTGGCCGTGTTGCTGGGCGGAGCGCTGCTCGCGGCGATCTACCTGCTGCCGATCGTCTACGCCGCCTACTTCAAGAAGCCACCCACCATCGCGGCGGAGGACACGGGTGAGGGCGCGGAGGCGCCCGCCTCGATGCTCGTGCCGACGGTGATCGCCTCGGCGCTCACGCTCGTGCTCGGACTCGCCGCAACCGTACCCGGATTCCCCTACTCGCTCGCACGCATGGCCACCGAAGCGTTCTTCCGCTAGGAGACCGACGTGCACGAAGCCGCGGACATCGCCTACCACCCGCTGCCGGCACTGCTGGTGCTCTGGCCGCTGCTGTGCGCGCTCGCGGTGCGTCCTCTCGGCAAGTGGCGCGAGGACGTGCGCAACGGCTTCGTGCTCTTCGCGACCGGTGTGACCCTGCTCGGAGCGGCCGCGCTCATCCCGGTGCTCTCGGCCGAGCACAAGATCACAGCCGAGATCCCGGTGCTCATCGGCAAGCTGCACTTCGTGGTCGACCCCTTCGGGATGCTCTTCGCACTCTTCACGACGTTCGTGTGGTTCGCCGCGACGCTGCACGCCCTCGACTACATGCAGCACGAGACGAACCGCGACCGGTTCTACACGACGAGCCTCGTCGTGCTCGGCGCGATGCTCGGCGTCGTGCTCGCCGGAGACCTCATCACGCTCTACCTGTTCTTCGAGGTGCTCGGGCTGGTGGCGTTCCTCTTCGTCATCCATACCGAGACCGACGAGGCCAAACGCGCCTCGGTCAAGTACCTCTGGATGACGGTGCTCGGAGGATTCTCGCTCGTCGGCGGGATCTTCCTCACCTACGCGCTGGGGCACACCGGCGCGATCGGGCCGATCCCTCTCGAGGGAGGCACGGAGACCCTTCGTTGGGTCACGTTCGGACTCCTTGTGTTGGGGTTCGGTGTGAAAGCGGGCATGTTGCCCGTCCACGTGTGGCTCCCCGACGCCCACCCGGTCGCGCCGTCCCCGGCGAGCGCGCTGCTCTCCGGCGTGATGATCAAGGCCGGCGCGTACGGTATCTTCCGTACGGTCACCGCGCTCTTCCGCCCCGAGGTGGTCGAGGAGGTCTCCGAGGAGCTCTGGCACATGACGAGCGACTTCGGGCTCGTCGTGCTGTGGATCGGCATCGCGACGATGTCGATCGGTGTGACCCTCGCACTCGGCCAGCACAACGCCAAGCGCATGCTCGCCTACCACAGCGTGAGCCAGATGGGCTTCATCCTCGTGGGCATCGGTGCAGCGGGCTACCTCGGCTCGCACGGTGCGATGGGCGTGGCAGGCGGCCTGCTGCACGTCGTCAACCACGCGCTGTTCAAAGGTGCGCTCTTCCTCGGGATCGGGGCGGTGGCGTTTCGGACCGGTGAGCTGAACATGTACAAGCTCGGCGGCTTGTGGCGCAAGATGCCGTGGACCTTCGTCTTCATGCTCATCGCCGCGGCGGGCATCACCGGCGTGCCGTTGCTCAATGGATTCGTGAGCAAGTGCCTCATCCACCACGCACTCGTCGAGGCCTACGAGGTACGCCATCTGATGTCGCTCGACATCGCCGAAAAGATCTACGTCCTGACGTGCGGCGGCACCGCGTGCTCGTTCATCAAGCTCATCGGCCTGGTGTTCCTCGGCAAGCCCAAGACCGAGTACGGGCCCGAGGTGCGCGAGGCGCCACCGAGGATGCTGACCGCGCTCGGCCTGCTCTCGGCTGCCATGCTCGTGATCGGCATCCGTCCCCACATCGTGCTCAGAGGCGTGTTCGCACCGGGGCTGCACGAGTGGGCGCTCCACTCCGACCTGCTCGAGTACTACCTCGAGCACTACTTCCTGAGCCCGGCCGACCTGATGTCGGTGGTCGTGGCGTTCGCCATCGGCGCAACGGTCTTCGTCGTGGGCATGAGGTTCGGACTCTTCCACCTGCACGCGCCTAGGTGGTTCGGGGTCGACTACTGGTACGGCGTGCTCGCACGCACCTTCCTGCGGGTGTGCGAGTGGGTCGGTGGCTGGTACGAGCGCTACCTCCGCTTCGCCTCCCGCAGCCTGCGCTCGATCCGGCTCGGCTACCGCTCGATGTACGCCCGCGTGGAGCGGGGCTGGCGACGCACGGTCATCACCATCACGACGGGCGCACCGGGGCCGCGCAACCAGCACTTCATCCAGAACGCCTACATCGCTCTGGAGCGCGAGCGCCAGGCCACCGTCCGCTACGCCGTGACCCGCGCGCACGAGTGGCTCCGGGCGACGCCTGACACCGAGCCTGCGCGCAGCACCGCTACGGTCGACGCGGTGCGCGACATCGCCTCGTACATGGCGACCCGTCAGATGAACCAGCGCATGAACGTGCTGACAGACATGGTGAGGACCGGTGAGATCGAGGCGGCACGACACAGCTTCGACGACGTGCTCGCCGAGGTGCGCCTCTTCCGCGATGGTGTCGCGCACACCGCCATCGAGCTGGCCCAGCGCAGGATGACCGGCGAGGACGTCATCCGTGAGATCTCAGCCGAGGTGAACCGCATCTCGAGCGAGGAGCGGTTCGACCGCCGGCTGCGAGCCGCCACGGCACGCATACATCCCGCGATCCCGCGCGTGCAGAGCATCGGGGCATCCGCACGCGACGCGATGCCCACGCCCGCGCTCGTGACCGAGTGGCGGGTACGCGGTCTGGGACGGTTCGAACGAGCGTCCCGCTGGCTCGTCGAAATCGTCAGGCTCGTCGTCGAGGTCACGACCCAGGAGCGGTCGAACTGGATGCTCTCGGACCGCCTCGACCAGGAGACCATCATCGAGATGCGCCGCAACATCCAACGCTACGCACGCGACATGAGCTTCAACATGGCGATGATTCTCGTGGTGCTGGTGGTCTTCGTCCTGAGCATCGCCGCCGGCATCGAGCGGTAGAGGCTGCCCGGGCGTTGCATCCGACGTGCAGCGGAGTAGACTTGTTCCGTCAACGTACCGTCGTGGAGGGACCCGCACCATGAAACGAACCATCCGCCTGACACTCGTGCTCGCACTGGCCGCTGCGCTCGCCCTGGCCGGCTGCAGCTCCGATGAGCCGGCCGAGGCCCCGTCCGAGCAGCCGGGCGAGCCCGCCGTCACACCGGCGAAGATCACCATCGGCACCCTTGCCACACAGGACTCGCTGCCGCTGTGGGTGGCCGAGGAGAAGGAGTACTTCGCCGAGGCCGGGCTGCCCGAGGTGGAGATAGTCACGTTCCAGAGCGCCCAGGAGTCACAGACCGCATTCGTCTCAGGTGCCGTAGACGCGCTCATGACCGACCTCATCGTGTCGGCGAACCTCCACGCGTCAGGCACGCCGGTGATCGTCCCGACCGTGATGCTGGGCGCGACCACTGCGCAGGGCCGCTTCGCAATCGTTGCGGCGCCCGGCTCCGACGTCACCTCCATGACCGACCTGGCCGGCGTGCCGGTGGGCACCGCCTCGGCTACCATCACCGAGTACGTTCTGGACATGCTGATGGCCGAGGCCGGCGTCGCCGCGGCCGACGTGGTCAAAGAAGAGGTCCAGAAGATGCCGATCCGCTTCCAGCTGCTCATGTCCGGCCAGCTCGCGGCGGCCTCGCTGCCCGAGCCGTTCGTCACACTCGCCGAGCTCGAGGGTGCCACGGTGGTGCCGGGCGGCGATGACACGAAGGCAGCCTCGAACATCTCCCAGAGCGTGCTCTGCGTGAACAAGGCCTTCGCCGACACCGCCGAGGGAGACGCGGCCGTCGCGGCCCTCCTCGAAGCATGGAACGCCGCCGTCACCGACATCAACGCCGACCCGGACGCCTTCCGCACGACGCTCGTGAGCAAGGCCCGCCTGCCCGAACCCCTCGCCGAGACCTACAACGTGAGCGACTACCCGCTCGCAGCGCCTCCCGCCGCGACGGACGTGCAGAAGGTGCTCGACTGGATGGACGAGAAGGGCTACCTGCAGGCACCGGTCACGCCCGCCGACATACTTCCCTGATCGCAAGCGCGCCAGCCGGACGCTACCCGATCAGCAGCCCCAGCGCGAGCAGTACGCCGAAGGCGAGCGAGAGCTGGCCCGTTGCGGCCAGCGCCCCGTTGAGCGGGCGCCCCTCCTGCGTGAAGACCACGCGTGTCGCCCGGTATGCGATCGGGAGCGACGCGACGACCGCGAGTGCCGCAAGCGGCAGCGTGCCCGCAACGACCGCGCCCACAACGACCGCGTACGCGAGCGCCACGAGCGCCAGGTACTCGACGCGGGTGGCGGGCGCACCGATGCGGACCGCGACGGTTCGCTTGCCCGCCGCCCGGTCCTGCTCGATGTCGCGCAGGTTGTTGACGACGATGATCGCGGTGATGAGGAAGCCCACCGGCAGCGACATGAGCCACACGAGCGGGGTGACCGCTCCGGTCTGCACCCAGTACGTACCGACGACCGCCGTCACCCCGAAGAACAGGAAGACAAATACCTCGCCGAGCCCATGGTAGCCGAGCGGCCACGGCCCGCCGGTGTAGGCATACGCCGAGAGGATCGCAGCAGCACCGATCGCGAGCACGAGCGGCCCGCGGACGTACGCGAGGTACAGCCCGAGCGCGAAGGCGAGGGCGAAGACGACCTTCATCCCGCGTTTGACCTGCGACCGCGTGAGCATCCCCGACTGCGTGACGCGCACCGGACCGAGCCGCTCGGCAGTGTCCGCGCCCCGTTCGTGGTCGTAGACGTCGTTCGCGAGATTGCTGCCGATCTGCAGGAGGAGCGCGATCGCGAGCGCCGCGAGCGCCGGCCCGGGCGAGAATCCGCCGTCCGCCGCTGCAAGCGCGGTGCCCACGACGACACTCGCCGCGGCTGCAGGGAGCGTCTTAGGCCGGGCGGCAAGCATCCAGGCCGCAGAGGGGCGGGGGCGTCCAGCTTGAGGCGTCTCGGGCATGTCGGGGCCGATCGGACTCACCCTCGCCCTCCCCCGACGAACACCTTGCCCACGTAGGGCGAGGTGAAGAGCGCCAACGTGGCCGCGTAGGTGGGCACGAACCCGATGGACTGCCCGATCGCCGGCGGCTCCGGAAGATCGTCTACGTCGAGGAGCAGGTGGTCGCTCGACGCGCCGAGGACCTCGATGCGCCGGTCGAGCGGGCGCAGGCCGGTCGGAGGCGCGTCCTGGCGGCCGATGGCACAGATCGCCCGGCGCCGCTCGCCGCGGTCCTCGAATGCCGGCACGTTGCCAAACGCGTCCTGAGCGATCGTGCCGATCGGCATCGATGGCTTCACCTTGCACTCGATGACCGGCGCCTCGAGCGTGATCGCGTCGGTGTGCAGGCCGGGCAACGGGTCGCGCGTCACCGTGCTCACGCCGAGGATGATGCTCTCGCCGATGCGCAGGTTGTTCACGGATGGCGGCAGGTGGCCGGCGAGCGCGGAGTCGATAGAGCTCGACATGCCACCGGAGACGAGCATCGGGTGGCCGATGCGCTCCTCCGCGACGTGCGCAAGCCGCGCGAGCTCGCCGAGGTTGTGCTCGTCGGGGACGACCCCGCCGTAGCACGTCAGGCTCGTGCCGATGCCGACGAGGTCGGTGTCCCCCAGTGCGGCAACCGCATCAAGGAAGTCCGGGAGCTCGGCCGGCAGCATGCCCTCGCGCAGGTCGCCGAGATCGACCATCGCGATGATTCCGTGGCGCACCCCGGCAGCGCGAGCGGCTGCAGCGAGCGCTTCGACCGAGACGATCTCGCTTGCGAGCGAGACATCGGCAAGCCGGACGGTGTCGGTGGCGAGCGCCGGCGGGGTGGCGCGCAGGAGCCAGAACGGCACGTCGATACCGGCTGCGTGCATCCGCTCGATATTCTCGAGGCGCGAATCGCCGATGGCCGTCGCACCGCCGGCAAGCATGGCACGCGCAACCTCAGGCGCTCCGCAGGTCACCTTCGTGACCGCGACGACATCGACGCCGGGCACGAACTCCCGCACGCGCCGGGTGTTCTCGGTGATCTTGCCCAGATCGACGGTGACGGTGGCTCGAGATGGCATGCACGCTCCTTCACAAGAAGGGGAATCCTCTCTAGTGTACCTGCGACGCGCCCGCATGGCGCAACGGGAGGAGGATCGATGGACGGCAACTGGAACACCGCGCTCATCGTCGACCTGGGCACGCGCACGATCGAACGCATGCCTGTCCCCGACGAGTGGTACAGCGCGTATATCGGAGGCGAGGGCACGGGAGTACGCCTCTTCGCCGACCTCGTCGACTTCGACAAGGACCCGCTCGACCCGTCTCAGCCCCTCATCTTCTCGGTCGGCCCGTTGACCGCGACCGCAGCCCCGTCCTCCGGCCGGACCGTCGTCATCTTCCGCTCGGTGGCAAGCGGGGGCCTCGGGCTCACCAACGTCGGTGGCAAGCTCGCGCCGCCCATCAAGAAGGCCGGCTACGACATGATCGCGTTCACCGGTCGGGCCGACGGGCCTGTCTACGTGGTCATCGACGACGAGGACGTTCGCATCCTCGACGCTGCCGACCTGTGGGGCAAGGGAGTGCGCGACACCGAGGACGCACTCAAGGCCTCGCTGGAAGGCGACGGCTGGCAGATCGCATCCATCGGCCCGGCGGGTGAGAACGGCGTGGTGTACTCGTGCATCATCACCGACAAGGAGCGGGCGGCGGGCCGCAGCGGCGGAGGCGTCGCCATGGGTTCGAAGAACCTCAAAGCTGTCGTCGTGCGCGGCACCAAGCCGGTGCCGATCGCCGATCCCGACACGCTCAAGGCTGCGGCCAAGCACGCTCGCGAAGAGCTGCTCAGCGAGGAGTTCGTTCGCGACGAGCTCAAACCCTACGGCACCCCGAGCTTCTACGACGCGATCAGCGCACTCGGCCTGCTCCCGACGAAGAACTGGCAGCGCCAGACGTGGCCGGAGTCGATCGACAAGATCGGCCACCAGGCCTACCACACCACGCTGAAGGTCAAGCCGTACGCGTGCTCGGGCTGCCCGATCGCGTGCGGACGCGAGACCACCATCATGGAGGGTCCCTACGCGGGCGAGAGCGGCGGTGGGCCGGAGTACGAGACGCTCGGTGCGTTCGGCGCGAAGTGCCTCGTCGACGACGTCAACGCTATCGCCAAGGCGAGCTACGTCTGCAACGACCTGGGCATGGACACGATCTCCGCGGGCCAGGTCATCGCGGTGGCAATGGAGTGGTGGGAGAAGGGCATCCTCACCGACAAGGATACCGACGGCATCGATCTGACCTGGGGCAACGGCGAGATCTTCCCCGAGCTGCTACACAAGATCGCCTACCGTGACGGCTTCGGCGGCCTGCTCGCCGAGGGGGCCCGGGGCGCTGCAAAGGCGCTTGGGGGCAACGCCGAGGACTACGCCATGCACGTCAAGGGCCTCGAACTGGCCTCCTGCGGCGTGGCCGGCAGCAAGGGCGAGGCGGTCTCGCACGCCGTCTCTCCCCGCGGTGCGGACCATCTGCGCCCGTACGCGTCGGTGGTCGACGCGTTCGCGTATCGCAACGAGGAGCTCGGTATCACCGAGGACGTCGACTTCCTCGACGACGGCAACAAGGCGTGGGTCAAGCCGTTCATGGAGCTCTCGATGGCCACGAACCAGATGGGCGTGTGCCTGTTCACGGTGATCACTCTCGCGGTGCAGCCGTCCACGTGGGCGCAGCTTCTGACCGCTGCGACCGGCGAGTCGTGGACGAAGGAGGACCTGCTTCGCTCCGCCGAGCGCGTGATCGTGCTCGAGCGGCTCGTCAACGCGCGGTTCGGCTTCACGCGTGCCGATGACTCGCTACCCAAGCGACTGCTCACCGAGCCGGCGGCCGACGGGCGTGGCGAGGGCCAGGTCGTCGACCTGGACAAGGCGCTCGACAGCTTCTACACCGCGATGGGGTGGGATCTGCAAAGCGGCCTACCCACCGACGAGACGCTCCAACGGCTCGGCATGTCCGGCGTCGTGTAAGGACGCGACGGCACCGGCTCGGCCACGAAGCGCTCGGCAGCGATGCCGGGCGCTTCGCTCACACCCCCGCACTCCTGCGCATGAGCGCCACCACGGCTTCAGCCGGAAAGTGGGCGAGCAGCGCGCCGCAGCAGGCCAGGGTGTACTCGCGGTCCAGCACGCACAGCGCATCGGCGGGCGGGAGCAGGCGGTCGCCGCCCGCCGCAGTCGCCCTCGTCGCCTCGAGCGTCTCGACACCCCCCGGCAACCGTGTGAGCGCGCCGCCGGTGCCGATGACGAGCCGGCATGCAGTCAGGTCGCGTCCGCGGGCCACCGTCTGGCGGCCGGTGGGGGTGTAGTGGTGCACCAGCCGCCCGGCATGCCGCTGCACCGCGGTGACCGCCGCCGTCCGCGCGAGCGTGCGTGCGGCCTCGACAGCCTCCTCGCCCTCGGGAATCGCCGGTGGCAGCTGGTCGGGCACCTCCTCGGCGTCGAGAAGCGCCGCGACGTGCTGCGCGCTGACGAACGTCCCGAGGTCGCCTTCGACGGTGCGCTTGCTGTGCGGCTCGGGATCGGTGGCGATCGCCGCGATCTCCGGCGAGCCGTCGGTCACCGAGTGCACGTCGGTGGTCGCGCCGCCGACGTCGATCACCACCAGGTCGCCGACCGCCGCCGCAAGCGCCTCGGACGCCATGAGCACCGCACCCGGCGTCGGCAGTATCCGCCCGTTCACGAACGACGCGATGCGCTCCATGCCCGGGGCGTGGGTGATGTGCTCCTCGAACGCGTCGTGGATGACGTGGCGCGCAGGAACGATGTCGAGCTCGTCGACGTCGGGATAAACGTTGGCCGTCACGCTCACGCGGAAGCCGGCGGCCTTGAGCAGCGCGCGCACCTCGCCGGCGACCACAGAGTTGCCTCCGTAGACGACGATCGGGCGCGCGGCGATCGCGACGAGCCGCTCGGCGTTGTGCAGCACCGTCTCGGTGTCGCCGCCCTCAACACCGCCCGCGAGCAGGATCAGCCCGGGCCGTGCCTCCTCGATGCGAGCCAGGTCGTGGTCGCGCAGCTTGCCCGACGTCTGGTACTCGACCACGCCCCCGGCGCCGAGCGCAGCCTCCCGGGCAGCCATCGCCGTCATCTTGTGTGTCAGGCCGTGGACCGTCATGCGTAGCCCGCCAGCCGCCGAGGACGTGGCGAGCGTGAGCGCCGGCTCGAGCGGTCCGGTCACCGCCTCGAGGCGCTCGCGCGCGAGGTCGAGGCCGATGGTCACGTCTCCCTCGGCCACACTCGTAGGGGCGACCCCCTGGCCGAGCAAACGGGGATCGCTCTCCGGCCAACCGGTAAGCCCCCCGAACGCGCTCACAACGGTGGTCGTGGAGCCGATCTCGGCAACGAGGGCGTCCGCCCCGCGGGTATCAGGCATTACGGCTCCTACGCTCGCGTTTCATACGAGTACGGTACATCTGTTCCTCCGGCAAGTGAACCGACCCTGCGAGAAACGTGGAGCGCTCCGGTGTGTGCGGGCAGGGATGTGGGTAGAACCAGTAGTGCCGCACGTCATGCTGACGCGCAGCCAGGGCGAGCCGGGGCATCGCCCCGTCGTGGGGCGTGCCCCCCAAAGGGGGTTGCAGCCATGAGCAGCGCACACAACGGCGGGCATCGTTACGACGCCATCGTCGTGGGTTCGGGGATGGGCGGATCGATCGTCGCCCGCGGGCTTGCACGGGCCGGACGCGATGTCCTGGTCCTCGAAGCAGGGATACCCGAGACGCATCTCGGCACCTTCGCAGACGCTGCCCGCATCTACGATGGCACCGAGGTCACACGCACCCCGAAGAAGTCCCGGGAGGGGACGATCCTCTGGCGCACTCTGATGGCCGGCGGGTCGACGGTGGTCTCGTGCGGAAACGCTGTCCGCTGCCTCGAGCGCGAACTCGGCCAGCTCGGGATCGATCTCTCCGACGAGATGTCGGCAATGGAGGACGAGATGGGCACTCGCCCACTCGCCGAGGACAAGCTCTCCGACCTGGGACGCCACATCCGACAGGGAGCAGCCGATCTCGGTTTCACCTTCGACCTCATGCCGAAGATGGTCGACCCCGGCCTGTGCAACGGATGCGGCGGCTGCGTGCTCGGCTGCACACAGGGTGCGAAATGGACTGCCGAGCGCCCGCTTGCCGAGGCGGTGGCACACGGAGCTGAAGTGCTTTACGGAGTCGAGATCGACCGCGCCCTCAGAGACAACGGGCATGTGACCGGCGTGGCAGGCCACTCGTCCCGACACGGGTTCGAAGCGCGCGCCAGCACGGTGGTTCTCGCTGCCGGCGGGCTCGGCACCCCTCCCATACTCGTCGCCTCTGGTATCGAAGGAGCGGGATCGGGCCTCTTCATCGACATGCTCGTCAACGTCTACGGCCTTGCGGATGAGCGTCTGCGCACCGTCGAGCCCCAGATGTCACTCGTGGACACGGAGTTTCACGACGAGCACGGCTTCCTGCTCGCTCCGTACATCAACTACTCCCGGGGCGTGAGGATGCTCGAGTCGGGTGCCAAGGCGGCAACCCGCTCAGTCGCACACACGCTCGGGATGATGATCAAGACGTCGGATGATCCGGTGGGCCGGATCGAGGCCGACGGTACGGTCTCCAAGCCGGTGACGCCGGCTGACCAGAGGCGCATCGACGACGGAGTCGGGGTGGCGACGGAGATCCTTGTCGCGGCCGGAGCCAGGCGCGACTCGATCATCGTCACTAAGCCGCAGGGTGCTCACCCCGGCGGCACGGCCGCTATCGGCACCATTGTAGATACCGACCTTCAGACCGCGGTCGACGGCCTGTTCGTTGCGGACGCATCGGTGCTGCCCCGGGCACCCGCGATGCCACCGATGGTGACGATCGGAGCACTGGCCCGCAGGCTCGGATCGATGCTCGCCTCGGCCGCGTAGCACGCTCAGGCAGCGGTGGCGTCGAGTACGGCAGCGATGTGCCGGGCGGCATTGCGCGCCCCGTCGACCGGGAAGGATGCGGGCTTCGGCGGACTCGCGTACAGCTCGTAGATCGCCTCGGCAAGTCTTTCGGGCGTCGTGTGCGCGAGCGACATCCTGACCCCTGCACCATGCCGGGCAAGCCGCGCCGCCACAAACTCCTGCTCGAAGTGGCCCTCGATCGGGAAGTAGATGAAGGGTGTCCCGAGGGCGGCAAGCTCGGTGGTGGATGAAGCCCCGCACTGGCCCACCGCGACATCACAGCACGCATGGTGCTCGAAGAGTCTCGGCACGTATCCCCTGACCTCGACACCGTCTGGAGCGCTCAGGGACTCTGTCGGAAGGCGGGGACCGCAGACCAGGACCATGTGCACGTCGGGCATGACCGATCGAAGCGGGAGGTACGCCTGTCCGCACAGCTCGAGCAGCTCCCGGCCTATCGCGGTGCCGCCGACCGAGCAGATAACCAACGGGCGCTCGTCGTAGCCGAGCCTGCGCCGCAAAGCCTGACGGTCGGCGTAGTGTTCGGGCCGGAAGTTCACACAGTGCCCGACCACGTCGTAGTTGGCCCGGGCGTGCTCCCGGCGGTTCGGCAACCGCCAGCCGAACGGAGCATCCGGAACGTCCTCGATCTCTCCGATGAAGATCTCGGAGTGCAGTCCGCGCGCGAACGCGTTCGCATCCCGAGACCAGACCACGTTCAGCAGGTAGGACCTCATCCTGTTGAACGGACGGCCCGTCATCGACTCGGTCCCGACGAAGTCGAACAGCATGACGAACGGGACCGGAGGGTGCAGGAGACGCAGGTTGAGCGGGATGAAGACCTCCCACGTCTCGTCGCCGATCGCAACGTCGATGCGGTGGTCCTCGATTGCGCGCCTGAACAGCCGCGCGTTGTACGCCCATGCGGGCAGCGAGCGGTACACGTAGGTCACGAGATCGAGTTGACCGTCGTGAAGCGCTCGTTCTGCGACAGCGGTGCCGCCGCGCCAACGGGCAGCCTCGGGCAGTACCCTTTCTCCCGCCTCGGCGAGAGCGTCCGACGCGGGGCGCCCGGTGAGCCAGAGCACGTCGACGTCGGGGCGCAGCGATCTGAGCTCGTTCGCGATCGCCAGGTCCTTGCTCACGTGCCCGAGGCCTAGCGCAGAACTGACGTACAGTACCCTCGGCCCGCCCATGACACCACCAGCCCACCGCCGGGTACGATGTTCATACCCGCGAGGCCCTCCGCTACATCCCCCGCTCGCGCATCGATTCCACGATGAAGCTCGCAACGGCGATCCCCTTGGTCTTGCGGCCGAATCCGGCGTCCATGCCCCAGGAGCGCGCGAGCTCGTCGGTCACCTGCGTCCCGCCGCTGATGAGCAGCAGCCGGTCACGTACGCCCTTCTCCTCGGCCAGGTCTGCGAGCTTCTGCATCATGAGTCGGTGGATCTCGCCGTGGGTGATGATCGTGGAGATGAGGACCGCCGATGCCGCATGCTCGATCGCTGCGTCGAGCACCTTCTCGATCGGCACGCTCGTACCGAGATACTCGACGCCGAAACCCCACTTCTCCAGGCCGCCGTGCTTGATGTCGAGGATCTCGCGCATGCCCACCGAGTGCTCGTCGTTGCCAACGGTAGCCGCGACGACCTTCAGGCCCCGCTCGTGCACGAATTCGCGGATCTCCTCGTCGGAGAGCACCTCGGGCGGCTCGGGGATCACCAGAGTCGAAGGGTCGATGGCCACGTCGAGCCGGCCCTTCAGCTCGCACAGCGTTCCCTCGGCAGGGTGCATCACGCGCTTGTGGATGACCTCGCACTCGGCCAGGTTCATCGCCTTGCCGAGCTCGAGCGCAGCGGCTTCGGCCACGTCGGCCGCGGCGGGCAGGAACATCGTCACCACCACCACACCGTCGCCGGCCCACTCGACCTCGGGCTTGATGAGCCCCCGCTCGCGCAACTCGGCGGTGGTGGCCAGGCGCTCGTTGACGTTGTCGGTCGGATCGAGCTCGTCGATGTAGGGGACT
>JAHYJI010000124.1 GCA_019429145.1 Coriobacteriia bacterium
GCAGGGGCAAGCTGGACCAGCTTCGCGAGCAGGGTCGCGAGCCGTACCTGAGCCGCTTCGACGTCACCCACAGGGCCGCGGAACTCGCCGAGTCCTACAGCCACCTGGAGCCCGGCGCGGACACCGGCGAGACCGTCACGGTGGCGGGCCGTCTGGTTGCCCGGCGCGAGCAGGGCAAGGTCGCCTTTCTGGTGATTCGCGATAGCACTGGCGATCTGCAGCTCTTCTGCCGCGTGAACGTGCTCGGCGCCGAGTCGTTCGCCGATGCCACCTCGCTCGATCTCGGAGACTGGGTCGGCGCGACCGGCGAGGTGCTTCGCACCCGCAGAGGCGAGCTTTCCGTCGTTCCCACCGAGGTGACACTGCTCTCAAAGTCCCTTCGCCCGCTTCCAGAGAAGTTCCACGGACTCACCGATACCGAGACCCGCTATCGCCAGCGCTACGTCGACCTTATCGCCAACCCCGAGGTACGTCAGGTCTTCGAGACCCGCTTCCGCATCGTCTCGGCGATCCGGCGCTTCATGGAGGGACGTGGCTTCCTCGAGGTCGAGACCCCGATGCTCCACCCGATTCCCGGAGGAGCGACAGCACGCCCGTTCGTCACGCACCACAACGCGCTCGACATCGATCTCTACCTGCGCATAGCACCCGAGCTCTACCTCAAGAGGTTGCTCGTGGGCGGTTTCGAGCGCGTCTACGAGGTCAACCGCAGCTTCCGTAACGAGGGCATGTCGCCGAGGCACAATCCCGAGTTCACCATGCTCGAGGCCTATCAGGCGTTCACCGACCTCGAGGGCATGATGGAGCTGACCGAGAGCCTTATCACCGCGGTTGCCGGGGAGGTCCTCGGCACCCTCGAGATCGAGTACCAGGGCACATCGGTCGACCTCTCCTCACCGTGGCCCCGGCGTACGATGATCGAACTCACCTCAGAGGCGGCGGGCGAGGACGTGTCGTTCGCCCGCACGCTCGAGGAGCTTCGGACGCTGTGCGGCACCCATGGGGTGCCTGTCGACGACTCGTGGGGGAAGGGCAAGCTCATCACCGAGCTCTTCGAGAAGCTTGTCGAGCACGAGCTGACCGGGCCCATCTTCGTGACCGAGTACCCGCTCGAGACCTCGCCGCTGGCGCGCAAGAAGCCCGGGGAGCCCGAGCTGACCGAGCGCTTCGAGCTCATCGTGACCGGTCGCGAGATAGCAAACGCGTTCAGCGAGCTCGTCGACCCGATCGACCAGCGCGAACGCTTCGAGGTGCAGATGCGCGCGAAGGCGACCGGCGATGACGAGGCGATGGGGTACGACGCGGACTACCTCAGGGCGATGGAGTACGGGATGCCGCCCGCCGGCGGGCTCGGTATCGGCATCGACCGCCTGGTCATGCTGCTGACCGACAGTGCGTCCATCCGCGATGTGCTGCTCTTCCCGCACATGAGACCGGAAGCTTAGGCCCCGCCCGACGCCGGTTCTCTGCCCGGCATCCCCGGTCCGGCCACATCTGAGTCTGCTCGACTCAAGTCTATGGCACCGCGCTTGCTTTGCCGATGATAGAGGTGCGGCCCGCTGTCAGCGCGGCGGGTATACTGGTATCTACGGGAACATCCCGGCCGATGGTGCGGCCGGTATCGATACGAGGAGCGATTCTGTATGTTCGAGCGATTCACAGAGAAGGCGCGCCGGGTCGTGGTCTACGCCCAGGAAGAGGCGCGCATGCTGAACCAGAACTATATCGGGACGGAGCACCTGCTGCTCGGGCTGATCCGCGAGCAGGACGGGATCGCGGCCAAGGCGCTCGAGAGTCTCAGCATCTCGCTTGAGGACGTGCACGCCCAGGTTGAGGAGCTCATCGGGCGGGGTACCTTCGTGCCCACAGGACACATCCCCTTCACTCCGCGCGCCAAGAAGGTCCTCGAGCTCTCGCTCCGTGAGGCGCTCCAGCTCGGCCACAACTACATCGGCACCGAGCACATCCTCCTCGGCCTCATCCGTGAGGGCGAGGGCGTGGCTGCTCAGGTGCTGCTCAACCTCGGCGCGGATCTCGAGAAGGTCCGCTCGGCCGTCATCCAGCTGCTCTCCGGTCACTACGGCAAGCAGGGCGAGGTCGGCGAGGAGCGCCGTGGGGGCGGAGGTGCTCTTCTCGACGAGTTCGGCCGCAACCTGACGCGCGCCTCCAAGGAGGGCAAACTCGATCCGGTCATCGGCAGGACGAACGAGATCGAGCGCGTCATGCAGATCCTGTCCCGTCGCACCAAGAACAACCCGGTGCTTATCGGCGAGCCCGGAGTGGGCAAGACCGCGGTCGCCGAGGGTCTCGCGCAGCTGATCGCCGCCGACGAGGTGCCCGAGACCATCAAGGACAAGCAGCTCTACACGCTCGACCTCGCCGCACTCGTTGCGGGTTCCAAGTATCGAGGCGAGTTCGAGGACCGGCTCAAGAAACTCATGAAGGAGATCCGCGAGCGGGGCGACATCATCCTGTTCGTCGACGAGATGCACACGCTGGTCGGCGCTGGTGCGGCCGAGGGCGCTATCGACGCCGCGAGCATCATCAAGCCCGCGCTCGCCCGAGGTGAGCTGCAGACCATCGGCGCCACCACGCTCGATGAGTACCGCAAGTACGTCGAGAAGGACCCGGCGCTCGAGCGTCGCTTCCAGCCGATCCTGGTCGGCGAGCCGAGCGTGCCCGAGACCGTCGAGATCCTGCGGGGCCTGCGCGATCGTTACGAGGCCCACCACCGGGTGTCGATCACTGACGGCGCCATCGAGGCGGCCGCCACGCTGGCCGACCGCTACATCTCCGACCGGTTCCTGCCCGACAAGGCGATCGATCTCATCGACGAGGCCGGCTCCAAGATGCGCATCAAGATGATGACTGCGCCTCCGGGTGTCAAGGAGGTCGACGACCGTCTGCGCCGCGTGCGCGCCGAGAAGGAAGCTGCCATCGAGGCCCAGGAGTTCGAGAAGGCCGCCGCGCTGCGCGACAAGGAGAAGCAGGTCATCGCAGAGAAGCGCGCGATGGAGGAGGAGTGGCTCAAGCCGGAGGCCCGCCGCCTGGTCGAGGTCACCGAGTGCGAGATCGCAGACGTCGTCTCGATGTGGACCGGCGTGCCGGTCACCGCTCTTACCGAGGAGGAAACCGAGAAGCTGCTGCGCATGGAGGCCAACATCCACGAGCGTATCGTCGGCCAGGACGAAGCAGTCGTCTCGGTCAGCAAGGCCATCCGCCGTGCGCGCGCCGGCCTGAAGGACCCGCGGCGCCCTGCCGGGTCGTTCATCTTCCTCGGCCCGTCTGGCGTGGGTAAGACCGAGCTGTCCAAGGCGCTCGCGGCCTTCCTCTTCGGCAGCGAGGAGGCGCTCATCCAGCTCGACATGAGCGAGTACATGGAGAAGCACACCGTGAGCCGGCTCATCGGCTCGCCCCCCGGCTACGTCGGATTCGATGAAGGCGGTCAGCTCACCGAGCTCGTGAGGCGCCGGCCGTACTCGGTCATCCTCTTCGACGAGATCGAGAAGGCGCACCCGGATGTCTTCAACGTCCTGCTCCAGATCCTCGAAGAGGGACGCCTGACGGACGCACAGGGCCGCAAAGTCGACTTCAAGAACGCCATCATCATCATGACGAGCAACATCGGAGCGCGCGACATCGTCAAGGGTCAGCGACTCGGATTCAGCGCCGACACGGGAGACGGGCTCTCATACGCCGATCTGAAGGACCGCGTGACCGGCGAGCTCAAGAAGATGTTCCGACCGGAGTTCCTCAACCGCGTCGACGAGGTCATCGTCTTCCACGACCTCACCCACGAGGAGATCGAGCAGATCGTCGACCTCATGGTGGGCCGACTGCGCGACCAGCTGGTCGGTCGGGGAATGGGCATCAGGCTCACGCCGGAGGCCCGCACGGCGCTGGCGAACGAGGGCTTCGATCCCACACTCGGGGCGCGTCCGCTACGCCGTTCGATCCAGCGGCTCCTCGAGGACCCCCTGTCCGAGCAGATCCTTGCCGGTCAGTGGAGTGAGGGCGATGTCATCGAGGTGTATCTGGACGAGGACGCCGGCGTGCCGGCGTTCCGGAAGGGCGAGGGCGTGGCGCAGGTTGCCGCAGTGGCGTCCGACTCCGCCGGCACCGCACCATCGATGCCCCGGCGCTCCTCGAGCAGGCGCGGGTCGGGTGCCGCCTCGGGCGGCGCCGCCGGAGAGTAGCGCCCCGTGGCGCGCGCACGCACTGTCTGGCGCTGTCAGTCGTGCGGTGCAAGCGCGCCCAAGTGGTACGGGCGCTGCCCGGACTGCGGTGAGTTCGGGACCTTCGTCGAGGAGGCCGCGGTCGTCAACGGTCCCCGTGGCGCTGGTGCGCTTCCGAGCCCTGCTGCCCGCATACCGCTCTCCGAGGTCGGTCAT
>JAHYJI010000125.1 GCA_019429145.1 Coriobacteriia bacterium
GTGGCTCCGTTTCTCCCGTCTGCGCGCGAACGGGGGACGACTTCATGAGAGCCCCCTCCTCGGCACGCATCGTGTTCGTCGATAACTATCCTCATGCGAGCGTGGGTGGGGGGGAGCAGCACCTGCTGCTCGTCGCTGACGGCTGCAAGGCCGCCGGCGCCGACACGCAGGTGGTCTGCACGCCGGGGTCGGGACTCGCCGCGCTTGCCGAGGAGCGCGGGCACGTCGTCGTTCCGCTTGACATGCGTGCGCGCTCGGCGTCGACGCCGAGCCGGATCGCCGGGGCATTCTCGGAGCTGCACCCATCGATCGTGCACTTCCACGGTTTCTACGTCACAGCGGCAGGCGCCAAAGGTGCCACGGCGAGCGGTGCTTGTGCGGTGCTCACGACCGTCCACAACATGCCATCCGCACCGGCGTCTCTGCGTCCGGGTGTACGTGGTCGGGTCGAGGTCGCAATGCGCGATGCAATCACCCGCCGTGCAGCACGCCATCTCGACCGGGTGGTGTGCGTGGTCGATGCGGCCCGCGTCGAGCTGGAAGCGGCAGGTGTTCCTGCAGGCAAGCTCGTCACAATCCACAACGGCATCCCTACGCCGGTGCTCGAGAGAGGCGAAGTCCAGACCGGTGAGAGCGGTTCGCTCGGCCCGCTTGTGGGCTCGGTTGGCCGTTTCGAGCCGCTCAAGGGCTATCCGTACTTCATCGAAGCCGCAGCGCTCGTGTCAAAACGGGTGCCCGGGGCGCGATTCAGACTCGTCGGCGATGGCAGTCTGCACGATGAGCTCGAAGAGCGTGCAGCTACGGCGGGTCTCGGGGAGCGCATCTCCTTTCCGGGCTGGTCGAGCACGCCTCTCGCAGAGATCGCGGCGATGGACGTCTACGTGGCATCATCGGTCACCGACACCACCAACCTGACCGTGGTCGAGGCGATGGCGCTCGGCAAACCAGCGGTCGTGACGCGTGTCGGCGGGCTGCCGGAGGTGGTCGCAGACGGCGTGACCGGCTACGTGGTTCCTCCGCGCGATGCCGAGGCGCTCGCTGCTCGCATCACACAACTGCTCGAGGACCCGGATGCACGACGCCGCATGGGAGAGGCCGCCCGCGCGCGCTTTCTCGAGCGCTTCACAGCCGAGCGAATGGTCGACGAGCACCTCGCGCTCTACGGGTCGCTTCTGGCGTGCGAGTAGCTTCCGGCGTTCCTACGGCACCAGTTGCATGTCGAAGAGCCGCTGAGGCTCAGGATTCAGTCGGCGGGGTGAGGAGGGCATCCCGTGGGCTTCGGGAAACCCGGCGAGGTCGCCTGTTGACCTGTGTCACGTGACGCGTTACATTCGGACATGATCAAGACGTTGGCGGACACGCGCACGCAGGAGCTTTGCGGGGCTACCACTGAGAGGCGGTGCGATATGTCGGTTCCGAACACGCGACCGCGCAGCGTGCGCCCCATCCACCCCGGGGAGATGTTGCGCGAGGACTTCATGCCCGACTACGGGCTGACCGTCGCAGGCCTTGCCCAAGCGCTGGGCGTTTCGCGTCAGACGGTGAACGAGTTGGTCCGGGAGCGCCGTGCACTCAGTGCCGACATGGCGCTGAGGCTCTCGATACTCTTCGGCAACTCGGCGGACTTCTGGCTGAACGCGCAGCGCACGGTCGACCTGTGGGATGCAGCGCAGGAGCTGGCGCGCAACGGCACGCGGATCGAGCCGCTCGGCGTGGCCTGACGCCCTGCGCGAGTAGCTGGGTCGCAACGACTTCGGTGCACGCACGGGCAGTTACGAATCCGGTTAGATCGTGTTAGGTCCCGCACGCTACTGTCTCTCGCGACGGAATCCGAGCGGAGGGGGACCTGATGCGTTCGACAGAAGCGGCGGGCGATGGCTGAGAGCCGGAAGCCCCCGGATGGTCTAAGTCCGATAGCGTTCATCCGGGTGTGCCTGAAGCGCCGCCGCGTCTTCTGGACGTACCATGCGAACATGCGCCTCGCCCATCGGCTGGTGACTCGCGGAGAGATTCACGAATCAGCCGAATCCTACGAGTTGATAGAGGCGTACCCGGACGACAAGTACCTTCCCAGCTACTTGGTGCTCGCACAGGGGGCCAGCGACCCGCTGCATGTCTTGTTCGCGATTGACCGTGCAGGGGATAATGTCAGGGTCGTCACCGCCTACCGGCCGAACCCGGACGAGTGGGCTCCCGACTTCAAGACGAGGAGGGCGGCGCAGTGAAGTGCAGCGCATGCGGAGCCTCGATGAGCCCGGTCGTCAGCGACTTTCCGTTCAAGGTCTCGTCCCGGACGATTGTGATCATCAGGGATGTTCCGGCGTACGAGTGCGACTCGTGTGCCGAATACTTGTTTGCTGACGACGTGATGGAGCGCATCGACGCACTCCTTGCTTCGGCTACTCGTTCGGCGGAACTCGAGATCATCCGTTACGCCGCGTGATTACTATCAGCAGCCCGCGTCTCTGCCTTGTGCGGGCGGGAATATCCTATGTATCCGAACGCCGGTAGGCCGGCACTCAATAGGGAAAGCCCTTCGGCGCGCACCATAGCGTAGTCCGGAGGGCTTTTCTCGTGAGGCGATCTCTCCAGAAGTGCCGCCAACCCCGCGCCGCCAGTCAGGATCCGGTCGGAGTCCGGTAGGAGCTTCCTGCTAGCTTCGTCTCGCACACTCTGCGCAGCAGAAGGAGAAGACAATAGGGTTGCAACGCCGATAGAAGAATGTCCGGTAAAGTGCTACCCTGTGGTTGCGAGGCGGTTCGGTGGGCAAGGTCGAAGCATTCTCGATTCCGGGAGTGGAGGACTAGCGTGTCTGCTGCCCATGAACTCACCATCGTGATGGCCGATCCGGGGTTCGAGGGTCCGCTGCCGGGCGGACCTAAGACCTCCGTGCTTTCGCTTGCGGCTGTCGAGTCGATCGATGTCAAGCGGGACAAGTCGTACTACTTCGTGTTCACGTCTGCCTCCGGGCTGGAGCTGGTGGCGGAGCTCGTGCACGCGGCGAACTCGGTTCACAGGCTGCGTGCGCTCTTCGTTCGCGCGGATGTGGAATGCACGTGGTTCATCCCGATGTTCGAGCGCGCGAACCTGCGGACACTCCGAAACACGCTCATGCACACCGATCCCGCCGTTCCGCAGAGGGTCATCAACGCATGGCAGATGGGCGCCCAAGATCAGCTCATCGCGGATGCTACCGTCTCGGACGACCGCCTCTTCGTGCGCAGCTGCGCGCTCGAAAGCTTCGAGGTCCGTTTCGATGACGTACCCGCTCTCGCACGTCTATCCGAGCGAGAGCGTGCTTCGTTCGTGATCGACCCGGACGGAAGCTACCTGTACTGGGAGGCGAGCGATACACACGTCGGCCTGGAGATGGTCCGCTTCGCTATCGACCCTACGTTCCGCGAGACCGCGTTGCTCGGCAAGCTCGCCTTCGACCGGAGGTTCGGTGACGCAGTAAGAGTGATTCGTGAGGAGACAGGCCTTCGCCAGACAGACATCTCCGGACTCTCGGCACGCCAGGTGTCCAGGATCGAGGCGGGGTCAGGCACGCCTCGGCAGCAGACGCTGCGCAAGATGGCGGCAGCGCACGCCCTGACGGTGCCGGAGTACCTGGACAGGGTGTCGGAGCGGCTGGAAGCCCTACCTCGCGCCTGACACCCGTGCCTGGCACGAGACATCGTGTTGACTAGGGTGACATTCGTGTACACAATAAGGTCACGATTGGAGGCACACTATGAAGTTCATCAGTGTCCGTGACCTGCGCGGCAAGTCGGCCGACATCTGGCGCGAGCTGCCGGACGAACGCGAGATGATCATCACGAGCAACGGCCGTCCGGTGGCGATCCTTGCCGCGGTCAACGAGTCGAACCTCGAAGAGTCACTCGCGGCATTTCGTCGTGCGCGCGCCGTCGATGCGGTCGCGTCGCTCCAGCGCCGCTCAACCGCCAGCGGCGCCGACGCGCTTACCGCAGACGAGATCGAGACCGAGATCGCCGCGGTGCGCCAGGCGCGCAGACGGTGAGGATAGTTCTCGACACCAACGTGCTCGTCTCCGGACTGCTTTCGCCGTTCGGCCCGCCTGGCGAGATCGTGCGCCTCGTCTCGTCCGGCGCGGTGATGCTCTGTCTCGATGCCCGTATCCTGGCCGAATACGACGAGGTTCTCGTGAGGCCCCGCTTCGGCTTCGACGAGGATTCCATCGCCGCGCTCCTCGACTACCTCGGTTTCGCGAGTGAGACGGTTGCTGCAGAGCCGCTCTCGGCCCGGCTGCCAGACCCGGACGACGAGCCGTTCCTTGAGGTCGCCCTCGCATGTAGGGCGGACTGTCTTGTGACGGGTAACCTCGCGCACTTCCCGGAGAACGCTCGCGCGGGTGTCGCCGTTCTATCGCC
>JAHYJI010000126.1 GCA_019429145.1 Coriobacteriia bacterium
CCGTTCTCGACGATGACCTCGCTGGAAACCTCCACGAGTCCCCTGGCGACGTACTCGGCGATGGCTCCGGCAACGGCAGCCATCGGGCCGACCCTGGCGATGCGCCCCGCCTCGGCCATGCGGCGAACGATCTCCGGCGCCGACTCGGGGACATCGATGGGCGTGAGCGTCTCCCGGAAGTACGGGTGGGCCCGGATGAAACCCTCGATCTCCCATCGCGCTCGGACGACGAGGTCCTCGGCGAGGTCGGTCAGGTCGCGTGCGGCACACACCTGAAGGTCTGTCTCCTTGATCGCCACCTCGAAGCAGACGAGCCCTGCAGGCTGGGCCGTACGGCGGTATGTGCGCGGCTCGAATGTCATGTCTCCATCTTCGCCGCGCCGGGTCCGGGGCGCAAGCGGGCGCGAGGGACGCGGTCTCCTCTGGTGCGGCCGGGCTGCGGATCTGCGGCCTTCTGGCAGAAGCAACCATCTGAGCGGTATAGTCGAACGAGGGCACACTGCCGATCGGGGGACTTCCATGCGGGAGATACTCGCCACCTGTGTCGAGCTCGATTCGCTCGCGGTGACAACGTACCGGGCCCTGTCGGAACACTGCAGCGACGAGGACCTCGCAAGCGTCTTCGATCAGCTCGCTCACGAGGAGGAGTCCCACGTCATATGGTGGCAGGAGCTGCTCGACGCCTGGGACCAGGGACTCATTCCCGATGTAGTCAACGACCCCGAGAACCTCCTGCAGGACCTCCGTCAGGTACGCGACGACGTTCTGGGCTCGCTGCCCGACGACCTGTCCGCACTCACGCCGGCCCAGATGGTCGAACTTGCGGCACACCTCGAGTTCTTCATGCTCGACCCGGTCTTCGCAGAGCTCCTCGAGCTCACCGAGCCGGGCCGGACCGGTCACCACCGCGAGGCGTACGCGCGCCACGTCGAGCAGCTCGTCGGGGCGATCGAGCGCAACCATAGCGCCGATTCGCTGGCCCGATTCCTCGCCCGTGTCTTGAAGCGAGCGCTGCGCGACAACGTCATGCTGGCCGCGTATGCGACGCACGACCCGCTCACCGGGCTCTTCAACCGCCGTGGACTGATCTCGCACCTCAAGCAGTGGATCTCCTGGGCACACCGGTACGAGCGCCCGCTGATGGTGCTCCTGGTCGACGTCGACGAGTTCAAGCGCGTGAACGACGAACACGGCCACGCGGTGGGCGACTACGCGCTCGAGTGCATCGCCGGAGCGCTGCGGGACTCGACACGCCGCAGCGACCTCATCGCACGCTACGGGGGTGACGAGTTCGCCATCGTCGCTCCCGAAACCGATGCCGAGGAGTACACGGCGCTCGCGCAACGCATCCTGAGCAGCGTCCGGGACATCCACTGCCCGAACTGGGACGGCGCGCCGGTCCCCTTGAGGGTCAGCGTGGGCGGGGCAGTCCTCTCTCCGCGCGGTGCCTACTCCGAGCGTGCGATCGATGCGCTGCTGGCCGGAGCCGACTCGAGTCTGTACGAGGCCAAGAACAGCGGTCGGGACCGCGCGGGGTGGCCGGTGCTGGTCACGGGGACCGAAGCCGACCGCTAGCTCGCCCCGCAGGACGCTGACTCACTCGGACGCCCGGTCCGCGAGTTCCTTGGCGTGGTAACTCGAACGCACGAACGGTGCTGACGCGACCGCAGAGAAGCCGAGCGCGCGCGCCTCGCGTGCAAGCTCCTCGAAGACCGCGGGCTCGACGAACTCGGCCACCGGCAGGTGCGCCGGGCTCGGCCTCAGGTACTGGCCGAGGGTGAGCAGGTCGCACCCCACCTCGCGCAGATCGCGCATGACCGCCACGACCTCTTCCGGCGTCTCTCCCAGCCCGAGCATGAGCCCCGACTTGGTGGGCAGCGGGGGTGCGCCGGCCTCGGCGCACCGTTCCTTCACGCGCGCGAGCACGCCGAGACTGCGGCGGTACTCCGCCCCCGGTCGCACCTCCGGATAGAGGCGCGGTACCGTTTCCAGATTGTGGTTGAAGACGTCGGGACGGGCGTCGGTGACGGCGTCGATGCTCGAGGTGTTGCCGGCGAAGTCGCTCGTCAGCACCTCGACCGCCGCATCCGGGACCGCCTCGCGCAGCGCCTCGATGACCGCGACGAAGTGCGCCGCCCCGCCGTCGGGCAGGTCGTCGCGGGTCACCGTGGTGACGACGACGTGCGCCAGCCCCATGCGCCTCGCCGCCTCGGCCACGCGCGCCGGCTCGCCCGCATCGAGCGGCGCCGGTACGCGGGTCTCGACCGCGCAGAAGCGGCAGCCGCGGGTACAGGCGTCGCCCATGATAAGGAAGGTCGCGGTGCCGCTCGCGTAACACTCCCCCCGGTTCGGGCACTTGGCGCTCTGGCACACCGTGTTCAGGCGCAGCTCGCCGAGGAGCCCCTCGACCGCGGTGGCGCGCCCGGGGGTGGCGATCGGGCGCCGCAACCACTCGGGAAGGCGCTCCTGTTTCGTTCCGTGTGCGTAGGTCATGCCGACCGCAGGTCCCGTCTCTCAGCAGCCGCACTTGCCGGCCGCGTCGAGTGCCGCGAACTTCACGACCTCGCTGACAGTCGGATGCGCGTGGACCGTCTCGGCGAGGTGCCGCACGTCGACGCCGTGGCGCATCGCAACCGCCACCTCGTGAATGATCTCGACGGCATGCGGTCCGACGATCTGGCATCCGACGATCCGCCCGCTCCCCTTCTCCGCGACCAGCTGCACGAACCCGTCGGCCTCACCCTCACCCAGAGCCTTGCCGTTGGCGGCGAACTTCGCGACCGCCTGCACTGCGTCGATGCCACGCTCCTTGGCCGAGTCGCGCGTCGAACCAACCACGGCGATCTCGGGGAACGTGTAGACGCACGCCGGGATGCAGTCGTACCGGACCGACTCGAGCTTCGGGGCGGCGCCCACAGTGTGCAGCTCGGCGACGGCGTTGCGCGCAGCCACCGTGCCCTCCTCCTCGGCCACGTGCGCGAGCATCATCCCGCCGATGAGGTCGCCGATGGCGTACACGCCCGGGACGTTGGTGCGGAAGTGCTCGTCGACCTTGACCGCCGCGCGGTCCATCTCGATCCCGGCCTCCGGGTAGCCGAACCCGGCCGAGTTGGGCATGCGGCCAGGCGCGCTCATGACGACGTCGGCCTCGAGCACTTCGCCGCTACGCAGCCTCGCGCGCACCCGGTCGCCGTGCTGCTCGACCGACTCGACCGCGTCTCCGAGGTGGAAGCGCACGCCCATCTCCTCGAGCGAGGACTGCGTGGCCTTGACGACCCTGCGGTCGTTGCCGGGCAGCACCTGTTCCATGAGCTCGACGACGGTGACCGCGCTCCCGAACGCCGCGTACGCGCATGCGAACTCGAGCCCGATGACACCGCCGCCGATGATGAGGATCTCGTCGGGGATGCTGCCGAGTGAGACCGCATCGTCGCTCGTCCAGACGCCCGGCAGATCGTGGTCGATGTTCGGGAGTCGGAAGGTCTTCGAACCGGTCGCGAGGATGACGGCGTCACCGGAGACGCGCTCGGCACCCGAGCCATCGGCAAGCGCGACCTCGACCTCGCGGGGCGAGACGAGTCGGCCCTCGCCGTAGACGACGCGGACCTTGAGTCGCTTCGCGGTGCCCTCGACCTGGCCGACCAGCTCGTCGACCACGCCCTTCTTGCGCTCGCGCAGCCGCTCGACGTCGACGCGCGCCACCGGGGTCTCGAGGCCGAATTCGGCAGCCCGCCGCGTGTCGTTCACGATGTGCGCCGAGCGCAGGATCGTCTTGGTGGGTATGCAGCCCCAGTTCAGGCACGTTCCGCCGAGGCGCTCCCGCTCGACCAGCACGACCTCGGCTCCGAGACGGGCAGCCTCGAACGCAGCCGCATGCCCACCCGGTCCCCCGCCCAGCACGATGATCCTCATCGGTCCTCCTCGGCACCCGTTGACGTGGTGCGCATTCTAGCATCGGTCGGCAGACCGCGGACACCGCGACGCAGGGCGGGGTAGGATAGACGCACGGGAGTCGCGGCCGGGGAGCAGAGATGTGCCAGTTCTGCGTACAGCACGGTGACGGCGAGAAGTGGTACCTGCAGGCGGCGAACTACGCCGCGGACCTCGAGGGCGACCTGGCGCGCCGCGGATACGTGGTCTCCTTCATCGGGGATTTCGAGGACAACCGCCGCAAGATCCGCGCAGGGCTCGCAGCGCTCCGCTTCGTGCCCAAGCCGGTGGCCGATCCGGTGCGAGCGCGCTTCGAGAGCCATATGCAGGAGAACCACTTCGGTCAGCCGGTGCCCATCGAGGAGTGCGAGAAGATCGTCTCGATGGCCACGAGCGTCGTGCGGATCCCGTGCCTCTGTCGCGGGCAGCGCAGGGCCGAGGAGGGTGTGTGCCTGGT
>JAHYJI010000127.1 GCA_019429145.1 Coriobacteriia bacterium
GCTCGCGGTGCTGTTCGTGGCCTACGGGCTCTTCGCGATACAGGTCAGCCAGCGCAACGCCGAGCTTCAGGAGCGCAAGCAGACCGCAGCTAACCTTCAGGCCCAGGCCGAGGCGTTCCGCATCTTCGAGGAGAAGGAGTCCGATCTCGAGGCACGGCTCGGACTGGCCGAGCAGGCGCTCGCTGCTCGTGTCGAGTGGGGGCGCCTCGCAAACGAGCTCTCGCTGATCATGCCTTCCGATGTCTGGGTGGTGACGCTGACCACCGACGAAGAGCAGGGCGTGACGATGTTCGCCCGGGCTGTGGACAGCGAGACCGACGTGCCGGACGTGGGGCACAAGGCGGTCGCCAAGACGCTCGTGCGCCTCGCCGATCTCGACCAGCTCTCAAGCGTGTGGCTGAGCTCGTCGATAAAGACGAAGTACGAAGAGAAGCCAGTGATCGACTTTACCGTGACCACCGCTGTCGAGCGTCCCGGCGCTGACGGAGACGAAGATAGCGTGCCTGCCCCGCCGACAGGGTCCGGCCAGTAGAGAACGGGACGCATTGAGATGAAGCTCTCCTACAGGAACAAGCTCATACTCGCCGGTGCGGTCGCCGTTCTCCTGGCCGTTCTGGTACTCCTCCTGCTCGTGGTGCCTGAGTTCCAGCGCATGCGGACGTACGAGGACCAGATCGCCCAGGCGGATCAGGAGATCTCGCAGGCACAGTCGCTGTTGGCGCAGCGCCAGGCAGTCAAGGCGCGCTCGGCCGAGACCGAGGCCAAGCGCATCCGGCTGGCGAATCAGATGCCCGAGACGCCCGAACTGCCCTCGCTCATCATCGAGCTCCAGGACACGGTGAACGAGGCGGGGCTGGAGTTCGCCTCGCTGACGCCGACAGAGCCCTCGGTGACCGAGGCCGGCTACTCCGAGATCACGATGGCGATGCTGGTGAGGGGCACGTGGCAGGATACGGTCGACCTCATGCAGCGACTGCCGAGACTCACGCGTCAGGTGCGTATCGTCGGCTTCAACACCGCCGTCCAGCAGAGCCGCGACGAGGACGTCAGTGACACGACCAACGTCGTCGAGACCGGCATGACCATCCGCGTGTACACGATGCCGACCGAGATCGCTCCGCCGGCGACGCCGCCCGCGCCCGATACCGAGCAGCAGTAGGTCAGGGAGCCAGCCGTGATGGATCAGATGAAGCCAGACAACAACTCAGGTGTAACTCCGGCGCTCACGCCCGAGGGCGCGGAAAGCGCCTCTCCCCGCAGGAAGACAGGCGTCGTGGTCGTCGCTGCCGCTCTCTTCGTGCTCGTGGCGTTTGCCGCTGCGGCTGCCGTCTACGTATTCGTGCTTGCGCCATCTGACAGTGGCGATCCCGTGCTGGCACAGGACGTGACGCAGGAGACACCGCCGCCGGCGCTTGCCGATGCCGATGCGACCGAACCCGCACCCGTCCCGCTGAAGCGCGTCTTCACCTTCAGGGACGTCTTCGCACCGCTGATCAAGCCGGCGCCGGCGCCCGCTCCGGTGACGCCAACCACCGACGGCTCGACGACGACGACCGGCACGGCCGACCCGAACGATGGCACCATCACCCTTCAGGACGTCGTCGCGGTTGACGGTGAGCCGGCTGCGGTGCTCGTGCTCGACGGCCAGACCTACACCCTCAAGGCCGGCGAGGTCATCTCGGGGACTCCGTGGAAGGTCCTGAGCATCAGCGGCCAGACCGTGAATCTGCAGTTCGGTGACGTTCCGGTACAACTGAGCGTCGGTCAGGGGATCACGCCCTCGGTCAAGTGAGCCTCACCGGTCGCGATGGTAGAATCTCTCTACCGGACCCCGACCCGGAGGCCCATATGCGCTACGTTTCGTCCGGAGAGTCCCACGGCAGGGCACTGACCACCATCGTGACCGGCGTGCCCGCCGGCATTCCCGTTGATACCGCGTCTATCGATGCCGATCTCGCCCGACGCCAGTCGGGCTACGGACGCGGCGGCCGTATGGCCATCGAGTCGGACCGCGCGCTGATACTCTCCGGCGTCCGCTTCGGCAGGACGATCGGCAGCCCCGTCACGCTCACGGTGGCCAACCGCGACTGGGACAACTGGACCGACGTGATGTCTACCCAGGCCAACGCCACCACTTCGGCGCGCGTGACCGCACCCCGTCCCGGGCACGCCGATCTGGCCGGCGTGCAGAAGACCGGCTCGGATGACTGCCGCGATATCCTCGAGCGTGCCAGCGCCCGGGAGACCGCCGCCCGCGTCGCTGCCGGTGGCATCGCCCGTGCACTCCTGCGCGAACTCGGGGTCACGGTCGCGTCGTTCGTGGTCTCCATCGGAGACGTTTCCATCGAGATGCCCGCCGACCCGTCCGGCGTCGATCCGGCAGCTGTGGAGTCAAGTGAGGTGCGCTGTCCGGACGTCGACGCTTCGGCGCGTATGATGGCGGCGATCGACGCCGCTCGCGCGGACGGTGAGAGTCTCGGCGGCACGTTCTGTGTGACCGCCTCCGGGCTTGTTCCCGGCTTGGGTACCTACGCCGAGGCGGCCGAGCGGCTCGATGCCCGTCTGGCGGCCGCACTCATCTCGATCCCCGCCATCAAGGGCGTGGAGATAGGCGAGGGCTTCGCGGCTGCGGCTCTGCCGGGCTCACACGTTCACGACGAGATCGTCTACGACGAGGAGCGCGGTTACCGGCGTCGCACCAACCGGGCGGGTGGCCTGGAGGGCGGGATGACCAACGGAGAGCCCGTCTGGCTCCGTGCGGCCATGAAGCCGATACCCACTCTCATGCGTCCGCTGGCAAGTGTCGACCTCGATACGCACGAACCCGTCGACGCCTCGCGGGAGCGCTCCGATGTGTGCGCGGTGCCGGCGGCGGCCGTGGTGGCCGAGGCCGAACTCGCGATGGTTCTCGCCGACGCCTATCTGCGCAAGTTCGGCTCGGACTGCCTTTCCGACATCGCGGCCGCGCTCGCCGCCTACAAGACCAGGATCGCACCGTGAGCCACGTCTTCCTCATCGGCTTCATGGGAGCCGGCAAGTCAACGGTGGGCAGGCGGCTCGCGGCGCGGCTCGATCTGCCCTTCGTCGATCTCGACGCCCGCATCGAGCACACCGCCGGCCGCGCCATCGTCGAGATCTTCGATGCGGAGGGCGAGCAGGGGTTCCGCGACCGCGAGCGTGAGTCGCTCGCAGCGGTCGCCGGGGAGCCCTCCTCCGTTGTCGCCTGCGGTGGCGGCATCGTGCTGGCCGATGAAAACCGCCGATTGCTCCGGGAGGCAGGTCGTGTCGTCTACCTGAAGGTGAGAGCCGGCGAAGCTCTCGCACGCATCGGTGACACCACGGGCCGGCCGCTGCTCGAGTGTGGTGATGCCGGAGCGATGGCCGCGACCCTGCTTGCCGCGCGCGAGACACTCTACCGCGCCGTCGCTGACGTCGAGGTCGACACGGGTGGCCTGGATCGCGACGCAGTCGCGGACGCGGTGTTCGAGGCCCTTGAGGCCTCCGACGGCCGGGGCGCATCCTCGTGACCGCACCGTCGCGCATCGACGTACGCGCCGCTGCAGCGTCCTACAGCGTGCTCGTCGGGGATGGACTCCTCCCGGCGGCGGGGGAGCATGTCGCCCGTGTCACGGATGCGCGCCGGTGCGCGCTCGTGACCGACACCAACGTCGACGCTCTCTACGGAGACACTGTCGCCGGTTCGCTCGGAGAGGCGGGCCTCGACGTCGTCCGCATCGCCGTGCGGCCGGGCGAGGCAAGCAAGTCCTGGCCGAGTGCGGGAGCGGTCCTGGAGGATCTCGCCCGTGCCGGGCTGGGGAGAAGCGATCTGATCGTGGCGCTCGGCGGGGGAGTAGTGGGAGACCTGGCGGGTTTCTGCGCAGCCGTCTACCTGCGCGGCATCGACTACGTGCAGCTGCCAACCACGCTTCTCGCGCAGGTGGACTCTTCGGTCGGTGGTAAGACCGGTGTCGACCTTGCCGCCGGCAAGAATCTCGCCGGTTCTTTCAAGCAGCCCCTGCTGGTGCTCGCCGACACCGATGTGCTCACTTCGCTGGTGCCGCTGGAGTGGCAGAGCGGGCTGGCCGAGGTCGCCAAGACGGCGATGCTGGCCGGTCCGGCCCAGGTCGAGTGGATGACGCGCCACGCCGGTGCGCTGCTGGACAGGGAGGCCGGGGTGGTGCGTGAGGCGGTCATCGCCTCTATCGAGCACAAGGCGTCTGTCGTCTCGGCGGACGAGCTCGAGGCGGACCTGCGCGAGAGCCTGAACTACGGGCATACACTCGGTCACGCGATCGAGCGGGTGGCAGGATACGGAACGATCGCGCACGGAGTGGCGGTGGCCGAGGGCGTGCGCTTTGCGG
>JAHYJI010000128.1 GCA_019429145.1 Coriobacteriia bacterium
ACCCGCCGTACTTCTGGTAGTCGCGTTCGGGTGTATCCCAGGAGCCATCCGGCTGCATCACGTCGAGGATGTGCGCTACAGGCGGGTACTCGTTGCGACGCTCCCACAGCGTGTCGAGTCCGGCCGAGTCGGGCTCTGTCAGCAGATGTTGGCGCGTGAGCACGGCCACGGCGGGATTGTCCGGGTGCGAAAGCCAGTCGAGGGTCTCGCCCGGGATGCGTTCGATGAGAGAGACAGGCACGGCGGCACCTCCCGCAGGAGTATGTACCGCCGTGCCGACTGTTCTACTCCGCCGCTCCGGGCGTGTCGCTCATCGCCTCGACCGTCTCGGCCACGATCTCCGGGCCGGCCATCCGGATGGATGCGCCGTCAAACCGCTCGCCGATCACGGAGACCTGCTGCCCTTCAAGCGGCTCGAGCGTCGATCGGAGCTCGTCGCCGTTGGCGATGACGGCGACGTTGCCGCCTTCATCGCCTGCGGCCGTGCCGTCGGTGAGTGCCCAGAACCCGCCCTCCAGGTCGACCCACTCCAGCGTGCCGATGGCCTGGATCGATCCGTCTGCGAGATCGTAGAGACCGGGCGCGAGCCGCATCTCGCCTGCACCGGTGTCGTCGGGAGGCGCCGAGCCCTCACCGTTGGGATCGTCCGTCGGTGAACAGGCGCCGAGCACGGCCGCCAGGGAAAGGGCAAGCAGGATCGCGAGAACTCGTGTGCGCATCGTCGACCTCCTCGGAATGGCTTCGTCTCTGCATAAGACGGGCCGCGTCGCGACTCTGTTCGCACGGTTTTCATCCCCCCTTGAGAGGGTGGCACGACGCCGGGCCTGCGAGTAAGATGTACCCATGACTGAACGTTCAGTCAGTACACTGACGAGGCGGATGGAACCCATGAGCGAGGGCGGCGGCAAGGACACACGCGAGCGCATCCTCCGCTGTGCCGAGGAGCTCTTCGGGCAGCGGGGCTACGAAGCGGTCGTCGTGGCAGACATCGCGCAGGCGTGTGGCGTTTCCACGGCCCTCATCTACTACCACTACACCGACAAGGAGTCGCTGCTCCGCGCGCTCGTGGAGCGGGCGTCGGCGGTGTTCGACGTCCACACCCGCACAGCGGTGGAGGGGACGGGCTCGGCTCGGGAGCGGCTCGAGACCTTCATCGAGTCGTGGGTGCGTTCCGCCGACGAGCACGAGAGCCTCCTGCGGATCCTCGTGCGACCCCTCACCGACCCGGGTGGCCCGCTCTCGGCCGAGCTACTCGAAGGCATCGGGCGAACCGTGGAGGACCTGGCTGCGGTGATTGCCGAAGGTGTCGAAGGTGGAGAGTTCGCACCGGTCGATCCCGGCATGGCTGCCGAGTGTCTGCTCGGACTGGTGAACACCCGCGCAGCGGCAAGCGTACTCAGCAAGCTCGTGCCCGGTGAGCCGGTGGAGCCCGTGCGGGCCAACGCAGACTTCATCGTGCAGCTCTTCTTCCGGGGGACCTCGGCGTGATACGCGTGACTCGCTTCATAGTGGACAAGCGCCGAGCCGTCCTTGCGCTCGCCGGGTTGCTGTTCGTCCTCGGCGTGTACGGGGTCTTCAACGCCCGGATCAACTACGACATGCTCTCCTACCTGCCCGACGACCTGAACTCCGTGCAGGGCTTCGAGATACTCAACGACGACTTTGCCTTGGGCAACACGGCCCAGGTGATGGTCGTGGGCGCCTCGGACCGCGACGTTCGGCGAGTAATCGAGCGAGTCGAGACTATCGAAGGCATCGAGCAGGTCGGCTGGATCGATGACTTCGGGGACCTCGCCGTGCCTCGGGAGTTCTGGGACGGTGACCTCGTCGACCGGTACTTCTCAGAGGGCGCGACCTTCTTCCAGGTCAGCTTCACCGCGAGTGCGAACGACCCGCTCACCAGATCGGCGGTCGAGGAGCTCCGCGAGGTCCTTGCCGAGGAGGAGCACCACATCGCGGGCACCCAGCAGCTCGAACTCGAAGACGTCATCAACGCCGACCGCAACCGGTTCGCAGTCGCCGCACTCGTCCTTGTCTCCGTGGCCCTGTTCCTGACGGTGCCCTCGGTTATCGTGCCGGTGCTGTTCGTCGCGACGATCGGGATCGCGGTCGTGTACAACCTCGGCCTGTCGTTCTACCTCGGCCATGAGATGTCGTACCTGACGGGCGTCATCGTGCTCGCGCTGCAGTTCGCCGTGACGATGGACTACGCACTCTTCCTCTATCACCGGTACGAACAGGAGCGCAGGCGCGCCGACAACGAGACGGCGATGGCCGCTGCGATGGCTGCGACGTTCAGGTCGATCATGGCAGCGGCGCTCACCACGACGGCAGGCTTCCTGGCGCTTGCGACGATGCGTCTGGGCTTCGGTGCCGACATGGGCTTCACGCTTGCGCGCGGCGTCATCATCACCGTCATCGCGGTGCTCACTGTCCTCCCGGCGCTCCTCCTCGCCTTCGACCCGCTCGTGCGACGCTACGCGCACCGGGTCCGCCTGCCCGACTTCCACCGGCTTGGCGGTTGGGTGGCCCGTCATGCGGGCGTCCTGACGCTCGTGTTCGTGCTCGCGTTCATTCCCGCCATCTGGGGGTACTCGCAGCTCGAGCTGAGCTACGATCTGGACGGCGCGCTTCCGGACGACCTGCCGGCCATGGTCGCCTCGCGCAAGCTCGCCGACGAGTTCGACCGGGCCCAGAGCTTCTTCGTGGTCGCGGCGGACACGGGTCGCGTCGCCGACCTCGACCTGCTCACCCGCGAGGTTGCCGGGGTCGACGGGGTGACACAGGTGATCTCGTTCACGGAGGTCGTTCCGTCGCTCATCCCGGGTGAGTTCTTACCGGAGGAGGCGCGCGAAGGCTTCTTCAAGAGCGGACATACGTACGTGGGCGCCGACGTGGTCTTCGGGTTCGAGGACGAGCGTACCGAACGGGTGATCGAGGACCTGCGCGAGGTTGCACAGGAGTATCCGGGCCCATCGTACGTCACCGGCCAGAGCGTGCTCTTCAGCGACCTCGAGGAGACCTCCAAAGGCGACGTGGGCAGGGTGAATCTGGTCTCGATAGTGGCGGTCGCCGTCATCATCGCCGTGGCGTTTCGTTCACTCGTGCTGCCCGTACTCCTGCTCGCGAGTATCGAGCTTGCCATCCTGTTCAACCAGGGGATCTCGGCGTTTGCCACCGGGGACATCATCTTCATCGCCACGCTTGCCATCGGTGCTATCCAGCTCGGGGCGACCGTCGACTACGCTGTCATCCTCACTACCCGCTACGAAGAGGAGCTCGGGCTGGTCCGTGATCGCGAGGCGGCGATGCGCGAGGCTCTCGGAGGCGCTGCACCATCGATCCTGGTCAGCGCCGCGACGATGTTCGCCGCGACGATCGGCCTGGTCTTCCTGAGCAGTGTCTCGATCATCAGCGACCTCACGCTGCTCATCGCGCGCGGCGCGATCATCAGTTTCTTCAGCGTCGTCATCCTCTTGCCACCCCTTCTGGTGGTTGCTCAGCCCGTCCTGGAACGAGCCAGCATCGGCTGGCCACGGCTACCGAGGAAGTGAGAGTCACCATGCGCACGCACACACGCCCCCGGCCCCGGCGAGCATCCCTCGTGGCGGTCCTGCTCGCAGTGGCGGTCACGTTCTCGACGCTGCCCGCAGTGGGCGGGGATTCGGTGAGGGCCGATGGCTTCGCCGTCCACGATGACGAGACCGTCTACGTCGTCGCGGATGCGTACGGCACTCCGCGCGACACCATAGTGGTGAGCTGGTTGCGGGTGCTGGGGGAGGGCACCATCGTGCTCGACGACCCCGGCGACATCGAGGCGCCCGAGGCGCTCGAGGACGAGATCGAGCCGGAGCTCACCGACTCGGGAGTGCAGTGGACCCTCGACATCGACGGCCGCAGGGATTTCTTCTACCGGGCCAACACCGCTCGTGAACTGCCGATCTCGGTCGAGGTGACCTACTACCTCGACGACCGGGAGGTGGACGTCGAGGCACTTGCCGGCACGAGCGGTCACGTGCGTATCGACATCACCCTCACGAACAACCTCGTCCGCACCGAGGAGGTCGTATACACCGATGCGGACGGTGTTGCGCGCACCGAGGAGGTCGAGTTCTGGGTGCCGATGCTCGCTCCGGTGAAGATCGACGTCGATGGCACGCGCTTTCGCAACATTGTCGGCGACGCGGAGATCGTCACCGTCACCGGCTCGACCGTGAGCCACACCTTCATGGCGTTCCCG
>JAHYJI010000129.1 GCA_019429145.1 Coriobacteriia bacterium
TCGAGCGCCTTCTCCACGAGGATCGCGTTGATCTCGTCCTGCGTGACGTGCTTGGAGAAGCCCTTCTTGCCAACGTAGATCAGCTCGGCATCCGGGTCAGCGGCCGAGAGGAAACGCGGGTTGGCGAGGTAGTCGTAGACAACGACCTCGGCCTTTGCCAGGCACTCGAGCCCTTTGACGGTCATCAGACCCGGATCGCCCGGGCCAGCACCGATCAGGTAGACGATGGGAGCACCCATCTGACCTCCTTGTCCGTTCCGTTCAGATTGCGGTCGTGTGACGCATCGCTGCCGGGCGGTGCGCACGCCTGCCGGGACTCACGTTTCCAGCAGGCCGTCCACCCTACCTCCGGCGGCGTCAGCCGCTCCCCTGATCTGCTCGAGAATCTCGGATGCGCCCATGGCGAGCAGCGCGTCGACCATGCGCATGCCGAGCATCGCGGGATGACCGGCCGGACCATCGAGACGGTGACGCAGGATCGTCTTACCGTCTACCGAGCCGACAACCGCGTCCATGACGAGCATGCCGTCCTCGAAGCGCGCGTACGCACCGATGGGGACCTGGCACCCGCCCTCGAGCTGACGCATGACCACCCGCTCGGCAAGCACGCACGCGAAGGTATCGGCGTGCGTGAGCTCCTCGCAGACGTCGGCCATGAACGGATCGTCCTCGCGGATCTCCACGCCGATGGCGCCCTGCCCTACCGCCGGCACCATCTGATCGGGCGAGATGTAGTGGGTGATCCGATCTGCCCAGCCCATGCGGGTGATGCCCGCGGCCGCCAGGATGACGGCGTCGACCTCACCCTCCTCGGCCTTGCGCATACGCGTGTCGAGGTTACCGCGCACGTCCACGATGTCCAGGTCGGGCCTGAGCGCGAGCACCTGGCTGCGGCGGCGCAGGCTGCTCGTGCCGAGCCGCGCGCCGTCGGGAAGCGAATCGAGATCGTAGCCGGCGCCCGAGACGATGACATCGCGCGGGTCGACCCGCTCGGGCGTCGCGGCCATGATGCAGCCTTCGGGAAGCTCGGTCGGGACGTCCTTCATCGAGTGGACGGCCAGATCGACCGTACCGGCAAGCAGCTCGACCTCGATCTCCTTGGTGAAGAGCCCCTTGCCGCCCACCTTGGCGAGCGGCACGTCGAGGATCTTGTCCCCGGTGGTCTTGATAATCATGAGTTCGACGGGAAGGCCGGTGATCTCCTCGAGCCGGTCCTTGATGTAGTTGCTCTGCCACAGGGCGAGCTTGCTGCCCCGGGTGCCGATCGTGAGTTTCTCGCGGCTAGCAGCCAATCGTGTCTCCCATCTCACTCTGCGTACCCTTGTCGGCTGCCCGCTCGGCGGCCCGCTCGGCGCGACCGAACAGTGACCTGATCAGACCGGCATGCGCTGCCTTACCTTCAGGGTTGGAGTCCAGGCCGTAGAGGAAGCGCGCGGCCTCGACATACGTGTAGCCGTCCTTCTCCCCCGCCACCATCTTCAAGCGTGCGGTGGGACCGTGCAGCATCTTGTTCACGATCGAGGTCGTGAGCGCGTCGACGGTCTTGAGCTCCTTCTCGGAGAGCCCGCCGAGCCGTTTGAGCGCCTTCTCGAGTTCCGCCGAGCGGACCTGCTCGGCCTTGGCGCGGATCGCCGCCACCGTCGGCACGACCTCCATCGACTCGATCCACCGCTCGAACGCGGCCATCTCCTCGCCGATGATCTCCTCGGCGCGGCGCGCCTCGCGCATGCGCTCCTCGAGGTTGGACTCGACCACGCCGCTCAGATCGTCGATGTCGTAGAGGAAGACGTCGTCGAGTTCGTTGACCTCCGGGTCGATATCGCGCGGCACGGCGATGTCGATGAGGAAGAGCGGCTGACCTCTGCGGCCCTTGCGCGCGGCGGCCACATCGTCCTTGGTCACGACGTAGCTGGTGGCCGCGGTCGAGGAGATGACGATGTCGGCCTCGCGCATGCGCTCGAAGAGCTCGTCGTAGCGGATGGCCAGGCCGCAGAAGCGGCAGGCAAGTTCCTGGGCCCGCTCGTAGGTGCGGTTGGCGACGAGCACCGTCTTCACACCGTTGGAGACGAGATGCTTGGCGGTGAGCTCGCTCATCTTGCCCGCGCCGAGGATGAGCACCGTACGCCCGTCGAGCGAGTCGAAGACCTTCTTGGCGAGTTCGACCGCCGCGTAGCTGACGGACACGGCATTCTCGCCGATGTCTGTCTCGCTGCGCACGCGCTTGCCCACCTCGAAGCTCTGGCGGAAGAGCTTGTTGAAGATCCGGCCGGCCGAGTCGTTGGCGAACGCGTGCTCGTACGCCTCTTTGACCTGTCCGAGGATCTGCGCCTCGCCGATGACCATCGAGTCCAGCGACGCCACCACCCTGAAGAGGTGGCGCACGACCGCCTCGCCCTCGGAGAAGTAGAGGTAGCGCACGAGTTCGTGCCGGTCGAGGTCGTGGTAGTCGGCGAGGAAGTCCACGATGGCTCCCGAGCCGTCCGTCCCCGCCGCGGTCACCGCGTAGATCTCGGTGCGGTTGCACGTGGAAAGCACGACCGCCTCGGCGACCTCGGGTGTGGAGAGAAGGAGCGAGAGCGCCTCCTCCTGCCGGTGGGCGGGGAAGGTCAGCTTCTCACGTATCTCGACCGGGGCGGTCTTGTGGCTCAGGCCCACGAGGGTCAGGTGCATCGTGCGGGTTATCGCCTCACGAGATAGGGGGCATAGGTACGCCCTCGCCGGAGCGGTGCATGTTGTTCAGGCAAGCAGGCCCGGCGAGGGCGATGTGACGCTTGAAACACGCTTGATCACGCACCTTCTGCACGTTGCCTGAACACCGGATATTCTAGCATTCTTAAGGTCTTTCAATCAAATGCCGACCGGCGGTGCAGGGCGGGGTCGACTCGTGCCCCGGGAGGTTCCCTCCGGTCCGCTCGAGTTAGTGGGAACGATCGTTCCAACTAACTCGACGGAGTCAGGGACCCCTCCGCCACCCGCGCGGTCGACCACGCAAAGCGCTTCGCAACCGTGTGGCCCGCACTATCTCCGCAGAGCCTTCTGCGCCTTCCTCACGTCTGAGTCGACGATCCAGAAGAACACCTCGGGTAGCAGCCCTTTCAGCCGGAAGTAGAAGCGGCTCGTAGCGTCCGGGATGATGTGGAACTTCCCGCGCTCGATGCCTCGCAGCACCGCCTCTCCCACTCGCGCCGGAGCGATCGCCTTGATGTTGCCCGCGATCGCCTCGGTCTCGGCCGGTCGCATCTGGCGCTCGGCATCGAGCGCCGGCGTGTCGGTGTCCGGCGGCAACACCACGTGCACCGAGATACCGTGCGGGAGCAGCTCGAAGCGCAGAGCCTCGGTAAAGCCGAGGACGGCGTACTTGGCCGCCGCGTACCCGGTGTAGCCGTAGATGCCGAGAAAGCCCGCGACCGAGGAGACGTTGACGATGTGACCGCGCCCCCGCTCGATCATGCCCGGAGCCACGACCCGGCACGGATTGACCACACTCCAGTAGCCGCACTGCATGTTCGTCTCGAGATGCTCGAAGGGCATCGTCACAAACGTGCCCGGCAGGATCACCCCCGCGCTGTTGACCAGGATGTCGGGCACGAAGCCTGCAGCCGCAAGCTCGTCGAATGCCGCCCGTGTCGTCGCCAGATCGGACAGGTCAGCGCTGGCGGTGATGATTCGCTGAGACGGGTCGAGCCGGCACGCCTCGACCACGACCTTTGCTCGCGCCAGCTTCTCGGTGTTGCGAGCCACCAGCGCGACGTGTGCGCCACGCGCGGCCAGCGCCTCGGCACATGCCAGGCCGATGCCGCTGCTGCCGCCGGTGACCACGGCGTAGACGCCGGTGAACACGTCAGCCCTCAGTCGGAGCGGGCTCTTCGTCGCCGGCGACCACCGGGACTACCTCTGCCGGCACGAACTCGGCGAACACGTCCTCGGCATCCGGGCACACGCCGCCCATGACGCGATCGAACAGGTCCGAGGCCGCGATCGCCTCGAATATGGGCTTGCGCACGGGCTCGCCGCCGGGAACGCGGTCCATGATCAGGCAGCGCACCCGGCCGAGCAGACGCACGTAGCACTCCCACTCCTCGCCGTAGTGCTCCTCGAGCTCGCACCGCATCCGCTTCGCGACAACCGGAGCGGCGCCACCGGTCGAGATGG
>JAHYJI010000130.1 GCA_019429145.1 Coriobacteriia bacterium
AGACTTCGCACCGCAACCTCGATCGTGACGTCGGGCGCCGCCTCGTTGGCGGCGAGCGCCACGTCGAGGGTGACCGGCGAGCCGGCCGGATAGGTCGCTGCGCTGGTCTTGGCGCCGGCGATGCGCACCGGCGCCTCGTGCACGACGACCGCGAGCGTCCAGTGCTTGAAGAAGCGGAGGTCCTGCGTGAGCATCGAGTGGTCGACCGGGAAGAGCGTGACCGCGAGCGTGTCGCTATCGACGCCCTCGACGATGCGCCACGAGCACTCCGCCGCAGGCCACCAGTCCCGGCCCCACGAGTCCTCTGCAAAGGAGGGTGGATCGACCGGGTGCACGCCCCACTCATCTCCGACGACCGCATCGAGCAGCGGCGGCAGGTCGACACCTCCCTGGAGGACCGGCTCCGAGCGCTCGGCGACGCGTACGTCACCCACCGCAAGCCCCTTCGGTATCTCGCGGGTCACCACGAATACCGGGAGCTGGGGCAGGGCGTTCTCGACGAGCATCTGCCCGCCTGGTATCTCCACCTGGTCGTGGGTGGCCGTGCGGGAGAGCTCGTAGTCGGGGACGGACACCTCGATGACGTTCGGCCCCGCCTCGAGAGTCTCGTCGGGTGCGGAGCTCGTGAACGTCATCTGACTTGCCGAGCTGCTCGCTCCAGAAGTGCTCGCAAGCCCCTCGGTGCCGAACGCAGGGTCTCCATACAGGTGGTAGATGCCCGACCAGTACTGCGCGTACTTGTCCGGATACGTGTACTGGTTCGAGAACGAACTCCCTGGTACGGTCAGGTACGCGACCTCCCGCCTCACCTCGCGCATCGCCTGACCGGCACTCGTCCCGGGACGCCACGTGTTGAAGAAGCTATTCGCGATCCAGGAGTGCGTCGAGAGCCCCCACGTGCTTGCTCCGATGTAGGCCGCGGCGCCGCGCGCCAACATCGCGTTGGCGAAGGACAGAGGATGCGTGTAGTTGCCCGTGTTGCATGCAGCAGCGTACACGACAGGGTCCGCCGTGCCGAACGGGTCGGCCTCGTCGAGGATCTTCCGCGCCGGAATCTCGTCCCACACGTCCGGGCTACCGTGCCCTGCAAGGAAGACGACGTCTGTGTCGACCGCCAGGCCGAGGAACGTGCTCGCGATGGAGTCGCGAGTCGCAGCCTCGTCGATGCTCCCGTCGGCCTTCTTGATGACGAAGTTCGGCGTGTGCATGTGGGCGCGATTGTCACCGGTGAGCCACGCGAGCGCCTTGTTTACTCCGGAAGCCTCTGAGTAGAAGTCGATGGGTGCGGCCAGCCCGTTCATGCCGGCGTCGAAGCCGCTCACGAGCAGAACGTCGGAGCGGTCGAACCCGTGCCCGGGCTCACCGCGGGCTACCGCGATGCTCGCCCGCATCGGCGTGCAGAGCTCTTCTGCCGAGTTGCCGATGATGCGTCCGCATGCGAGCTCGGGGACGATCTCTTCACCGACGGTACTCGCATACGGATAGTCGGTGATGTCGGCACGCAGCTGTCGCCATGCGACGACCCCCGCGCTGTTCGAGTAGACCTTCCCGAACACCCGGTTGCCCCACGACGGCACGATCTCGCTCTCGCCGACGATCGTGAGCGCACCATCCTTCACCCAGGACGGATGGAGCCGCTTGCTCCAGGCCCCCGCCGGCTCGATGTCGGACAACACGAACGGGATGTAGACCTCGGTGCCGGCCAACAGGCTGCGCAGGACCTCGGGGCCGCTTTCGCCTGGGTCGTGGAGCTCGAGTCCGTTCTCCTGCACGCTGCCCACGACCGCCGAGTCACGCAGCGCTCCGGTCGTGAAACGGCCGGCCCCAAGGAGATCGCCCTTCTCGAAGCCTGCGTTGGCAAGAACGTGCACGCCGGCTCCGGTGGGTTTGATCCACACTGCGTAGCCGGTGGACCTCCTGCCGTGCAGGATCAGGTCCTTCTCGCTCGTGCCGGCAGCGCCGGACACCACCGGTTGGCCGACAGCCATTCGGTCACCCTCCTGGATGATGCGAGTCGGCTGGTGCACCACAGAGCCGTTGCCCTCGAGCACGAACATCTTCTGCGCGCTCACGTCGCCGATGACGATCTCGGCCTTCCCGTCGCCCCACACGTCGCCCACGGCGATGCAGTCGCGCACCTCGATGTCCCAGGCGAACGTGTTGTGCGGTTCGATGGCCAAGACGCCCGTCGGATCGGTGAGCTGCACCACCTTGTACACGAGGACCTGGTTCGCTCCGGGACGAAACACGAAGATCTCGTCCCTGCCGTCGCCGGTTACATCGCCACATGCGAGCGTGTCGCCGTCGTTGAACGGGATCGACCGCATCGCCGCGAGCTTCCCGTCCGCGTCGAGGAGCGAGACCGTGTTCGCGCTCGCGTCGGCCCAGGCCACACCCATCGGTCCGCCTGGCCCCCGCCGGAAGAACGCGATCCCGTCACCCGCTCCGAAGCCGTCGCTCTTGGTGAGGTCGCGCTCCTCCCACCGGGAGATCTGCACGCCGGCTGCACCCGGGGCAACCGTCTCGGCCACCCGGGCCACGTAGATCCGTTGGGCCGACACGTCGCCGATCACGAACTCGTCCACGCCGGTGCCGCTAAGCGGACCGACCGCGAGGCAGTCGTCGGCTTCCAGGTCGCGCGGAAAGCGCGACGACAGATCCAGGTAGCCGAGCACGCCGCCCCGCTCGACAGCGAGTTCAGCGCTCGTCGAGAGCACCGTGTCGGCCCCTTCGGCACCATAGTGCTGCCGCAGGTTGTCCGGACTGGTGACGATGAGGTGCTTCGAAGACTGCACGGCCACCGCGTGAGAGATGTGCACCGGCGTGCCGTCGGAGTCGTTCGTCGCGACTACCTGCTCGTCCGCGGTGTAGACGCCGGGGAGTGTCGGAGACTCCCACCTGAGCGTTGTCTCGGGATTGCCGATCATCGCCGCGATGCTCCCGTCCCCGGTCATGAACGGCACGAGGAGGTACGTGTAGGTCCGGCTCTCCCCCGGAGGTATGGCCGCCTTGGGTGAGATCTCCATGTGCGCGGTTGCAGACGCTCCAGTGGGCCAGACACCCGCGTAGCGCGCGAGCGCCGTCTCCGCCGAGACCGGCCGGAACGCCGTGACCGGATCGATGATCTGTACGTTGCGTGCCTCCTGGCCTCCGGTGTTCTTCACGGTGATCGCCACCATGAAGTGAGTGCCGAGCCTCTTCACCCACCGGTGCACCACAGCCAGCTTGGGGGGCGGAGCCGGCGGCGGGTTGTCGACCCAGATGCCGATCAGGTCGAGCTCGCTGCCGTATGCCGATCTCCACGTGCCGTCCGAGGCCAGGACCGCGATGCTGTGCTTACCCTTCTCGAGCGTGGTGGTGTCGAGCGTGAACTCGGCGACCGGGGCGTTCGGGTACGGAGCAGGGTACTCGATGTAGCCGCGCGTATACGCGTCGACCATCATCGCGACCGACCGGATGCCCACGTCATCGGTGATGCTGGCACGCACGGTGATCGTGCCGGCAACGGTCGAGTCCTTGACCGGCGCGAAGATCGTGGTGACCGGCCGGTCGGGGTCGTGGACCGAGAGCGCATCGATGGCCATCGTGTCCTGGCTCTCGTTGCCCGCAACATCCACCGCGGTGATGTCCACCATGTGAGTGCCGTCGGCGTAGCGAGACGGGTCCCACATGAACTCGAACGGCGCGCTGTAGTCCACCGCCTGCTCGACGCCGTCGACGGCCATGCGCACCGAGGCCACACCGCTGTCGTCTGTGGCGTCGACGAGCAGCCGGGAGGGCCACTCGGCGATCGGCATCTCGAGGACGGCGATCTCGGGTGCGGTGGTCTCGGCGGGCGGCAGGGTCTGGAAGTTGAGCAGCTCGCCCATCATCCGGTTGCCCGCCTCATCGGCGCACGAGACGACGAACTGGTAGGTGGTGGCGGCATCGAGGCTGGCAAGGGTGAAGGTGTGTGCGGTGGCGAGCTCCCCGGAGAGCAGGCCGGAGTCCAGCACGCCTGCAGCCGTGCCCCAGCGCACGCGCGCCTGGCTCGGCTCGTCGGTCTGGATGCTCACGACCGCAGAGGTCT
>JAHYJI010000131.1 GCA_019429145.1 Coriobacteriia bacterium
CTTTGACCTTGAGCGTGGCGTAGCCGGTGTGCGATATCGGCGAGCGCGAGGCCACCACGTCGACCGCGAGGGTCCCCTCGGCGGCAACGTGCTCCTCCCAGGGCAGCTCGAGCACGCCGCGGTAGAGCTCTTCGGGATCGCGCGCGGGCACGTCGGCCACCCTCAGCAGCACGCGCGAGGCGACCCGCGACCACAGGCACGCGCGGTATGCGGTCTCCAGGGAGCCTTCGAACGCCACGCCTGCGCGGCCCGGGCGGACGCGGAGCGCGCCGAGCGCGCGCAACTCGTCGGCAAGGACGGCCTCCAGCCCGAGCGGGACGGGCGCGAACAGGGTGTGATGGGTGCTCATGGCGTCACCGTAGCACAGCGACGAACCCAGAGCTCCGTCAGCCACCGAGTGCGTCCGCCACCTCCGAGAGCAGTCGATCTGGGACCGCAAGAGGACCACCATAGACGCGTGCGACGCCGATGTCGATGCGGTGAGTCCGCAGCGCGTCACGGAGAGACTGATCCAGTCCCGAAGGAGCGATCAGATACAGCACGGCTGGCGGCGAGTCCTGTCCCAGCGCAGCGCCCGCGGCAAGGGCGTCCGCAAACGACACGCCTGTTGCGATTCCGACGCTCGTCCGCGACAGACCCTCTCCCAACCCGTGATCGGCAACGGCAAGGGCGGTCGCATACCGATTGACTCCGGAGATGCGGACCACCGAGACACCATCAGTCTCGAGTCGCGCTACCACAGAGGGGGCCACGGCAGATTCTCCCCCAACGACATACGCCGTATCAATCTTGAGTCGGCCGAGTACGGCCGCCGTCACCTCCGGAATGCCTTCTGGGTGCACCAGAAGCACCGGGCGAACGCGCCGAGCCGAAACCGGCGAGACGGAGAGAGCATCGGCAAACTGCTCACCCGTAGCCACATATGCGACGCCGTCGAAACCGACGCCGGAAGCTTCCAACTCGTCGACGAGGCGCTGCGCCACCAGCGCAGCCGTCTGGTATCGATCGGCCCCTGCTATGCGCTCCACCGTGGTAGGCCCTGTTTCGCGAAGTTGATTCACGACTTCGTCCGCAACCGCAGCGGTGCCGCCAACGACAAGCACACGATCGGGCGCCAGCCGCTGGATCTCGTCGACTACAGGCTGGGGCAGATTCGTTCGTTTGGTCAGAAGCACCGGGCCGCCCACCGCACCAGCCAGGCCAGCAGCACCCAGAGCATCGGGCCACGACTCGCCAGTGGCCAATACGACCGCGTTCACCGTCTCAGTATTCGGAAACGCGCGCAAAGAGGCGGCCGCTGCGGTCGCGTACCGGTCGCTTCCATGGATACGTGTGACACTATCGGGAACGTCAGTGATGCCTCTGTATCTGAAAGGGGCAAACTCGATGCCGGGAGATGGCCAGTACGGATACGGGGTCTGGCGCAACCTCGCCCCGCCACCAGACGCGCTCTGCTCGAAGCACCAGTACGTTGTCCGGTCTTCATCGGCCCAACCGCCGAAAATGACCGCGTGGCCCGACGTCATCGCAGTCTTCGGCCGGACGATCATGTCACCGGGCAGCAGGCGATCCTTGCCGATGGGGATGGCGTAACGGGACAGGGTGTCGGTAGCGGGAGAGATCGGGGCGCCGGAGACCCCCGTGAGCTGCCAGGACATCGAGACGAATCCCGAGCAGTCCGTCCGGTACCCCTCGAAGTACTTCGACTGGCTGTACGGGACTTTCAGGTCGACCCAGCGCTGCGAACGCTGCATCACCGTCTCGCGCTTGACGGCCCCGGCCGTCGTCACCTCGCCGAGCAGCAGCAGGATGACGCACGCGAGCACCACGCTGCGCGCGAGGGTGCGCCGGAGGGTATCGCGTTCGATGTGGATCGAGAGTGCCATATCAGGGTCTATCGGCACCCCGGCGCGAGGCTTGAACCCCTCGGTCGCCCCGGGTCGGTCGCCCCGGGTCGGTCGCCCGGACAGCCTACCCGACAAACCCTTCCACCACGTAGGTTCCCGAGCGCTGGTCTTTTCGCAGGGTGACGAACCCGAGCTTCTGCGCGTCCTCGAGCATCTGGGTGAAGGAGCGGTAGCCGTAGGACGACTCGGCAAAGGACGGCTGCTTGCGCTTCATGGTGTCCTTGACCATCGATGAGTGAAGGACGTCGACGTTCTCCCGCTGCAGCGCCTCGATCGTCTCGAAGAGCAGCTTGAACGCTGGGCGCTTGGCCTTGGGGACCTTGTCACCTATGGTCGGCGCCGCGGTGCCGGTCGTGGTCAGGTCCTCGTAGTAGATGAACTCGTCGCAGTTAGCTGCGAGCAGGTCGCTCGTGGACTCCTTCATCCCCAGGCCGATGACCGTCTTGCCGTTCTCCTTGAGCTTGCCCACCAGCGGCGTGAAGTCGCTGTCGCCCGACACGATCACGAACGTGTCTATGTGCTCCTTGGCATAGGAGAGCTCCATCGCGTCGACCACGAGCCGGATGTCCGCCGAATTCTTACCGGTCATCTTCCGCTCGGGGATCTCCATGAGCTCAATGCCGAGCTCATGCAGCGGCGTGACGTACTCCTGGAATCTCGCCCAGTCGGCGTACGCGCGCTTGGCGACGATCTTGCCCTTTTCCACGAGACGTTCGAGCACGATCTTCATGTCGAAGAGCGCCGGCTTGCCTGAAGAGCGCGAGCGACCGCGCCCGCCGGTAGCCTTCTCGGCGCCGACCGCAAGGTTCTCGAAGTCGATGAACACCGCTAGTGCGTGTGCTTCGTCTGGCATTGGTGCGTCCTCCCCGGGCCCGTCGCGGCCAACTGGCCGGAACGTGCGTGTAGTCGTCCCGCTTGATGATGACATACTGCGCGGATTCCTACCCGAATCAGTCCGGTGGACCGTGCCCGCGCCCGGGTACTTATAGTGATGAGGTCCGCGACACCGTCGACCGGAGGAGTGAGCATGCCCGCCGCCCGCGAACCACGCACCGAGCCCGAACTCGTCATGTACTGCACCCAGTGGTGTCCCGACTGCCGCCGCGCGCGCGAGTGGCTCGATCGCCACGGGATCGGCTACCGCGAGGTGGATGTCTCCCGCGACCCGGACGCACGCGAGCGCGCAGCGAACCACAACGAGGGACGGCTGCACACGCCGACGTTCGAGATCGGCGACGGTGTGTGCGTCGATTTCCAGCCCGACCGCCTGAGCGAGCTCCTGGGCCTGGAGGGCTGACACGACGCCCGACACCTCATCTCCGAGGGCGCTCTGCAGTTGGCTCCGGGGCTTCTTCCCGGACTGTCGAGTTACTGGGAACAATCGTTCTCACTAACTCGACAGTCCGCACCACCCCTCCCCGGCCTCTCGCTGCAGCGGTCGAGAGAGGCGACCGGCTCAGTCCCCGTCGCGCATCTCCGGATCGTTGCCCACCAGGCGATCGTGCACCGCCCACACGCCGGGGCTGCGGCCGAGGCCGTACTTCAGACCCGTGATGCCGCCCGCGGCGAAGCCAAGGCCTGCCACGGCGATCCCGAGCTGGCCGAGGAACTGGCCGAGCACGGCGATCATCACGCCACCGAGAAGTACCACGCCGTTGGCCGCCCAGTACTTCCACGGCTTGCTCTCCATGAGAGCGATGCCCCACCTGATACCCAGCCACACGCCGACCCCCAGGCCGACGAACGCGCCGATGATGATGAGTACTATCTCCACGCTCTTCCCCCTCGTTCGGTCCTATCGGTCCCGGTACAGGCGCCAGATGGCCTGCGTGCCGTCGTCGCCGAACCCGGCCGCCACGAGTGACTCGTAGAGCCGGGATGCGAGCTCGGCCCCGGGTAGCTCGATCCCGAGCTCGGCGGCGGAGTCCAGTGCGATGCGCAGGTCCTTCACGAAGTGCCGCACGTAGAAGCCGGGCGCGAAGTTGTCCCCGAGCATGCGCGGCGCAAGATTCGTAAGCGTCCAGCTACCCGCCGAACCGGCACCGATCGATTCGAGCACGCGCTCGGGGTCAAGGCCCGCGGCGTGCGCGTAGCCGAGCGCCTCGGC
>JAHYJI010000015.1 GCA_019429145.1 Coriobacteriia bacterium
CCTTATGGTGGGCCGACTGCGCGACCAGCTGGTCGGCCGGGGAATGGGCATCAGGCTCACGCCGCCGGCCCGCACGGCGCTGGCGAACGAGGGCTTCGATCCCACACTCGGGGCGCGTCCACTACGCCGTTCGATCCAGCGGCTCCTCGAAGATCCCCTGTCCGAGCAGATCCTTGCCGGTCAGTGGAGTGAGGGCGATGTCATCGAGGTGTATCTGGACGAGGACGCCGGCGTGCCGGCGTTCCGAAAGGGCGAGGGCGTGGCGCAGGTTGCCGCAGTGGCGTCCGACTCCACCGGCACCGCACCATCGATGCCCCGGCGCTCCTCGAGCAGGCGCGGGTCGGGTGCCGCCTCGGGCGGCGCCGCCGGAGAGTAGCGCCCCGTGGCGCGCGCTCGCACTGTCTGGCGCTGTCAGTCGTGCGGCGCGAGCGCGCCCAAGTGGTACGGGCGCTGCCCGGACTGCGGCGAGTTCGGGACCTTCGTCGAGGAGGCCGCGGTCGTCAACGGTCCCCGTGGCGCTGGTGCGCTTCCGAGCCCTGCTGCCCGCATACCGCTCTCCGAGGTCGGTCATGCCGAGGAGTCCCGCACGGCAACGGGCGTGAGCGAGCTTGACCGGGTACTCGGGGGCGGGTTCGTCACCGGATCGCTCGTGCTGCTCGGTGGCGAACCGGGCATCGGCAAGTCAACGATCCTGCTGCAGGTCGCCGCAGCCGTCGCCCGATCGGGCGGCCGTGTGCTCTACGCATGCGGCGAAGAGTCTCCCGGTCAGGTTGGGATGCGTGCGCGCCGCACGGGTTCGGCTGCCGAAGGCATCGAGCTGATCCCCGAGACCGACATCGCGGCCGTCGAGGCCGCCGTGAGAGCGCAGCCCCCTGAGTTGCTCGTCGTCGACTCGATCCAGACCGCGTTCGATCCCGAGCTCACCGGCGCTCCTGGAAGCGTTGGGCAGGTCCGAGCGGCGACCGCGCGGCTGATGCGTATCGCGAAGGACCTCGGGGTCACCACCGTGCTCGTTGGCCACGTGACCAAAGACGGTGCGATCGCGGGCCCGCGGGTCCTCGAACACATGGTGGACACCGTGCTCTACTTCGAGGGAGACCGCGATCACGCATTTCGCGTGGTTCGCGCGGTCAAGAACCGGTTCGGTCCCGTGTCCGAGATCGGCATCTTCGAGATGAGCGAGCGAGGGCTGCTGCCCGTTGGCGATCCGGCGGCGATGCTCCTTGGCGATCGCCGTTCCCCGGTTCCCGGCTCGGTGGTGATGGCGACGATGGAGGGCTCCCGGCCCCTGCTCGTGGAGATCCAGGCGCTCGTGACACCGACTTACCTTCAGGTCCCACGTCGCCTGGCGACCGGGATCGAGGCCGGGCGGTTGCTGCAGGTCATAGCGGTACTCGAGCGTCGGGGTGGGGTCTCGTTCTCCGGCTACGACGTCTACGTCTCGGTGGCAGGTGGCGTGCGAGTTGCCGAGCCGGCGGTCGATCTTCCGCTCGCAGTCGCACTTGCCTCGGCACTCAAGGACCGTGCCGTCCCGCTCGACGTGGTCGCCTTCGGTGAGATCGCGTTGACCGGTCTCGTGCGGCCGGTGGCCCACACGGAAGCACGTGCCCGGGAGGCCGCCCGCCAGGGCCTGACGCGGCTTGTCGCATCGGTCCCCGCGAGTGTCACGCTGCCCGCCGGCGTGCAGCACTCGACAGTTGCCAGTGTCACGGACCTGGTGGGACTGGTGGCGCAGGACGGGCGATAGGCTCCAAGCAGACAGGTCGTCTCTGGTGCGCATGGGTGAGGTCTGGCAGAATCCGGAGTGAGACCGGGGTACCGGTCCCGGCTGAGGGGAGGCGACGTGGCCCAGAGCGAGGAAGCCCGCATGCGGGTCGAGCTCGAGAAAGTTGCGCCCGGAACCCCTCTGCGTGAAGGGCTCGATTACATCATGGCTGCCCGCACCGGCGCGCTCATCGTCATCGGTGACAGGGCGGAGGTCGAGCCTCTGTGCAACGGGGGCTTCACCATCGACACCGGTTTCTCGGCGCAGCGCCTCTACGAGCTTGCCAAGATGGACGGGGCCATCATCCTCGACGAGAACTGCAAGCACATCGTGCTCGCGAACGTGCATCTCGTACCCGACGCGACGTTGCCCACCACCGAGACCGGCATGCGACATCGCACTGCCGAGCGCGTGAGCCGGCAGACTCGTGCGCTCGTCATCTCGATCTCGCAGCGCCGCGAGGTAGTGAGCCTCTACCTCAACGGGACGCGCGTCATCCTGGACCAGATCGATGTTCTGCTCGCAAAGGCCAGCCAGGCCCTCCAGACCCTGCAGCGGTACCGGAACCGGCTCGACCAGACGCTCGACCGGCTGACCGAGCTGGAGTTCGAGGACCTCGTCACCCTCGGCGACGTGACCGACGTTATCGGACGTTTCGAGCTGGTACAGCGGACCGCCAGCGAGGTCACGCGCTACATCGCCGAACTCGGCACCGAGGGCAGGCTGATACGCATGCAGGCCGAGGAGCTGACCGCAACGGTCGACGACGAGTATCTCCTGCTCCTGCGCGACTACGCACGCGATGGCGGGCCCCGCAAGATCGGGGCGATCAGGACGCAGATCCGCAAGCTCGGCACCGAGCAGTTGCTCGAGCCAACGACGATCGCGGCAGCGCTCGGGCTGGTGGACGGCGAGACACAGTCGGGTGAAGACCACCTGCACCCGCGCGGCCTGCGTGTCCTGCGTCGCATACCCATGCTCCCGGCGTCGGTCATCGCGCGCATCGTCGAGCGCTACGCGACGCTGCGGGGCGTACTCTCCGCCACTGTCGAGGACCTCGATGAGGTCGACGGCATCGGCGAGCGCCGGGCGATCGCTATCGTCGAGGGACTCAAGCGCGTCAAGCAGCACGTCAGGGGCTGAGAAGCACCTTCTCCGTGCTAGAATCTCCCTGAATGGCCTGCTTGCGGCGTTTCGTGTCCGTACTGTCGAAGGGAGGTGGTGGCGCACCCGGGCCGAGCCAGGCCCGCGAAGCGTCACGTGCCCATGATCGTCCACATCACCCGGGTCGTCTTCATCGCGGCCGGTGCATTGGGCGGATTCGCGGTCTCGGGGCTCATCGACTGGTCGGACCAGACGGGCTACCCCCCGTACGTCGTCATCCTTATCTTCATCATCCTGGGGTTGCTCATCGGGTACGTGCTGGGCGGGATCTTCGGTCGCGAGTTGGCCGCGGTGTACCGGCGTGCCGAGGAACGACTCCGGCAGACCGCCCCCTTCGACCTCGTGCTCGGCGTCGCCGGACTGATCGTCGGGCTTGCTGTCGCGTGGCTTGCGAGCGTCCCGCTTCGCTTCATCGAACCCCGTTGGCTCTCCGGTATCGCGACCGTCCTGCTCTTCCTGACTCTCGGCTCGCTCGGCGTGCGCATCGCCTTCATCAAGCGGGGAGACTTCGCGCGGGCAATCCCGCTAATGGGTGACGCCGATGTCGCGAGCGAGAGGGGCGGACTCAAGATCCTCGACACGAGCGCGATCATCGACGGTCGGTTCTCGGCACTGCGCGAACTCGGCTTGTTCGAGGGAGAGCTCAGGGTCCCCCGATTCGTCCTCGGGGAGCTGCACACGCTTGCCGACTCCGCCGATGATGCCCGTCGCGCGCGGGGCCGCAGGGGACTCGATCTGCTCTCGCGCCTGAAGGACGAGAGGGCGAGCCGGATCGAGGTGTTCGAGACCGACTATCCCGAGATTCCCGACGTCGACAACAAACTGCTGCACCTGGCTGCTGAGACCGGCGCCACCATGGTCACCGTCGACCACAATCTCACGAGTGTTGCGCGAGTCCGCGGAGTAGCGGTGCTGAATCTGAACGAGATAGCCTCGGCGATGCGCCCGAACTACCTGCCCGGAGAGCGCATCCGCCTGCGGATCGCCAAGGAGGGCAAGGAGTCGGGTCAGGGTGTCGGCTACCTGGAAGACGGGACGATGGTAGTGGTGGCCGACGGGCGCGATCACATCGGCAGCGAGGCGGATGTCGAGGTGACCTCGGTCTTGCAGACCTCCGCGGGCCGCATGATCTTCGCCCGCTTCCTCGGCCTGGCCGACGGCAGTGGCGGCCGGGATGGGTAACCGCGACACGGCAGCGGTGCTCGTTGCGGGAGGCACCGGCGAGCGATTCGGCCGCAGCAGCGGGAAGCAGCTGGCCCTGCTGGCGGGCAGGCCGGTCCTGGCGCACTCCCTGCAGGCGTGCATCGGAGCAGACCGGGTCGGTCTCGTGGTGGTGGTGTGCCATCCGGACCGGGTCAGCGAGTACGCCGAGGCGCTCGGTACGGATCTGTCCGGCATCGAGATGCTGTTCGTCGCGGGGGGTGCCCGGCGTCAGGACTCGGTCGCAGCCGGGCTGGCAGAGGTCCCTGACCGGTTCGTGTACGTGGCGGTCCACGATGGTGCACGTCCGCTCGCAGGTCCCGAACTGTTCGACGCGGCACTCGACGTACTGGATGGCGAACCCGGACTCACAGGGGTCGTTGTCGGTCACCCGTCGGTAGACACGCTCAAGACGGTTCAGGACGCCCTCGTCACGTCGACCCCCGACCGTTCGCGGTTCTGGGCGGTCCAGACTCCCCAGGTCTTCCGTGCCGATGCGCTGCGCGCCGCATATACAGAGGCAGCGGCCAGCGGTCGCGAGGGCACGGACGACGCCTCGCTGGTCGAGGCCGCGGGCGGCACGGTCTGTGTGATCGAGGGACCCCGGGACAACATCAAGGTCACGCTCGCCGGGGACCTGGCGGTGGCCGAGGCTCTCCTGGCGGCGCGAGCGAAAGGCGGCGCGTGATGCGAATCGGTTCGGGCTACGACGTGCACGCGTTCGTGAGCGGGCGGCCGCTCGTCCTTGGTGGTGTGCAGATCCCCTTCGACGAGGGTCTCGCGGGCCACTCGGATGCTGACGTCCTGACACACGCCCTTATGGACGCGCTGCTCTCGGCGATGAGAATGGGCGATATCGGCGCGCTCTTCCCGGATACCGACCCCGTGTACGCCGGTGCCGACAGCATCGCGCTCCTCGAGTACGTCGCCACTCTGATGGCCGATGCGGGCTGGCGCCTCATCGATGCCGATACCGTGCTCGTGCTCGAGCGGCCGCGGATCTCTCCCTATCGCGAAGAGATGCGTGAGCGACTGGCCGGCGCACTCGGCGTCGGTGTGGAGTGCGTCGGCGTGAAGGCGACCACCACCGAGGGTCTGGGCTTCACGGGACGTGAAGAGGGAGTGGCGGCACACGCGGTCGTTCTGCTGGATCGCGCGGGTGAACCCGGCGAGCGTGTTGAGTGAGCGCGGCTTGCCCGGCGATGATGGTTTGACACCGCGCCAAGCGCGGGGAGATAGTCTGAATCCATAGCGTTTCGGTAGGGAATGGCTGAGCACGGCGGTGCCGTCCGGAGGACTCATGTTCAAGCGTGTCAAACAGGACATCCAGGCCGTCAAGGAGCGTGACCCCGCTGCGGTCACGACCTGGAGCGTTCTCCTGAACTACCCGGGTCTGCATGCGGTATGGTGGCACCGCCAGCACCACTGGCTGTGGAAGCACGGGCGCAAGGGCCTTGCGCGCTGGTGGTCCCAGGTCGCCCGCTTCTGCACCGGCATCGAGATCCATCCCGGGGCAACCATCGGGGATCGCTTCTTCATAGATCACGGAATGGGCGTGGTCGTCGGTGAGACCACCGTCATCGGCAATGACGTGACTCTGTACCAGGGAGTGACTCTGGGAGGCACCGGCAAGGAGCGCGGCAAGCGCCACCCGACCCTCGAGGACTGCGTCGTTGTCGGAGTGGGGGCCGCCGTGCTTGGCGACATCACCATCGGGAAGGGAACTCGCGTGGGCGGCGGCGCGGTCGTGGTCAACGACGTGCCGCCCAACTGCACGGTGGTGGGCATACCCGGTCGCGTCGTCGTGCGGGAGGGCCGCAAGATCGACACCGTCGATCTGCACCACGAGGACCTTCCGGATCCGGTGGTCGAGATGTTCCGCTGCATGCAGAGGCGCATCGACCGGCTCGAAGCCCGGCTCGCGAGCGACGAGGCGGCCGGCATCGAGCATAGCGAGCAACCCGTCCCTGCGAGTCCTGCCACCGGTGCGAGCGAGGTCGGCCAGCCGGATGAGGACATCCCGGAGACCGGCGAAGGCGAGTCGTGTACCTACTGAACGGAGTGCCCAGTGAGTGAGGCCCAGATGAGCATCCGCGTGTACAACACCCTCACGCGCCGCAAGGAGGCGTTCGTGCCGCGCACCGAAGGCGCGGTCTCGATCTATGTCTGCGGACCGACCGTCTACAACCACATCCACATCGGCAACGCCCGCACGTTCCTCTCCTTCGACGTGATCCGCCGGTACCTGGAGTGGCGTGGCTTCGACGTGACGTTCGTGCAGAACATCACCGACGTGGACGACAAGATCATCGCGCGTGCCGCCGAGGAGGAAAGCACGGCCGAGGAGGTCGCGCACACCTACAGCGAGGCCTTTCTCGATGCGATGCGCCAGCTGGGCGTGCGCCGTCCGGACGTACAGCCGCGCGCCACACAGACCATCCCCGAGATGATCGAGATGGTCGAGCGGCTTATCGAGCGGGGACACGCCTACGACGTGGACGGTGATGTCTACTTCTCGGTGCGCTCCTTCCCGGAGTACGGAAAGCTGTCGGGTCGCGACATCGACGAGGTGCGCTCCGGCGCCCGGATCGAGGTCGACGAGCGCAAGCGCGATCCGCTCGACTTCGCTCTGTGGAAGGCGGCCAAGCCCGGCGAACCGCATTGGCCGAGTCCGTGGGGCGAGGGTCGTCCGGGGTGGCATCTGGAGTGCTCCGTGATGTCGGAGAAGGAGCTCGGTCCCGCCTTCGATATCCACGGCGGCGCCTCGGACCTCATCTTCCCTCACCACGAGAACGAGATCGCACAGTCCGAGGCCGCCACCGGTCAGCCGTTTGCGAAGTACTGGCTGCACGGCGGTCTCCTGCAGGTCAACGCCGAGAAGATGAGCAAGTCGCTCGGCAACTTCATGCTCCTGCGGGAGGTGCTCAAGGACTACGAGCCGCCGGTGATCAGGATGCTCATGCTGCAGACCCACTACCGCAGCCCGCTGGACTTCTCGCTCGACCGCCTCGACGAGGCGAATACCGCCTACGAGCGCGTGGCGACTCTTGCGCGCAACATCCGATGGGCACGGGGGACCACTCCGGTCGCCACCGGCGCCGCGCCGGCCGAGCGCGACAACCTCATCGAGGTCACAGCGGCCGCCCGCGAGCGCTTCATCGCCGAGATGGACGACGACTTCAACTCCGCCGGCGCGCTCGGCGCGCTCTTCGAGCTGGCCCGCTCGGCCAACAGCTTCATGTCCGCGCACCCCGCAGGCCTCTCCTCAGCAGACCTCATCGCGCTCGGCGCGGTCGAGGAGACGCTCGTCGAGCTGCTCGGCGCGCTCGGTGTCACGCTGGGGGAGGCGAGCGTGAGCACGTTTCCGGACGAGGTCGTCGGCTTGGCCGAGCAGCTCGCCGGCTACGCCGGCAAGGACCCGGATGCGGCGGTAGAGGCGCTGCTCGCGGCACGCTCGGTCGCCCGGACCGAGCGCAACTGGGCTGCTGCTGACGCAGTCCGGGACGGTCTCGCCGAGCTGGGCTTCGTTGTCGAGGACACGCCCCAGGGCGCGCGGGTCATCTACTCGCCGAGAGCCGAGTAGCATGAGTTCGCTCATCGAGGGTCGCAACGCGGTGCTCGAGGCGCTTCGGGGTGGCGTTCCGGTGACGGCCGTCCTGCTGGCGCCGGGTCCGGAGGGAGAACCGATCGCCGAGATCAGGCGCCTGGCGACCGGGCGCGGGATCGGGGTGAGGACGGTGCCGCGCCGTGTGCTCGACGAGCGCAGCGTCCGCGGCGCTCACCAGGGCGTGATGGCGGAGATGGCCGCGTTCGAGTACGCGCCGCTTGCCGAGGTGCTCGCGAGCGTGGGAGAGCGCACGTCGAGCCTGATCGTCGTACTCGACCACATCACCGATGAAGGCAATCTCGGGGCGGTCGCCCGCTGCGCCGAGGTCGTCGGTGCCGATGCGCTCGTGATCCCCAAGGCACGCTCGGCAGCCGTCGGGCCGGCCGCGTACAAGACCTCGGCCGGAGCGCTCGCGCACCTGCCGGTGGTCCGCGAGCCGAATGTCGTCCGCGTGCTCGAGCGTGTGAAGGAGGCCGGCTACTGGGTGGCGGGGGCCACCGAGAGCGCCGGCACGCTCGCATGGGAGGCTCCACTCGAGGGCCGTATCGCGCTCGTCATGGGCTCCGAAGGAGCGGGACTGTCCCGGCTCGTCGAGGAGGCGTGCGACTTCACCGTCAGCTTGCCCGTCGCGGGGCGCGTCGGCTCTCTCAACGTCGCACAGGCTACCGCGGTGCTGGCTTACGAGTGGGCGCGGAGAACGAGCCGCACCCGATGATCGCCCGCCGCGTGCTGATCGTCGACGGCTACAACGTGATACACGCAGGCGAGCCCTACGTATCGCTCGCTGCCGAGGACCTCGACGCAGCGCGTGCCCGGCTCGTTTCCGACGTCGCGGCCTACGCTCACGGAGAGCGGACGGCACTCGTCGTCTTCGATGGCGCCAAGAACCCGAACTCGGACGGCATCCGGCACGCCGTCGCGGGCATCGAGGTCCTCTTCTCCCCGTATCGGACCGACGCCGACAGCGTTATCGAGCAGGCGGCGAGCGTGCACAGGGCCGCGGGACGGGAGGTCATGGTCATTACCAGCGATGCCCAAACGCAGTGGGCGGTGATGGGCTCCGGCGTCACGCGCATGTCGTCAGCCGAGTTCATAGCCGAGATCGCGGGGGAGAGGGCGGAACACCGCGAACACACTCCCTCCGGGAGCAGGAAGTCCACGATCTCCGAGCGGGTCGACAGGCGAGTCAGCGAGGTTCTCGCGCGCTGGGCTCGCGGGCAATCGTAGACCCGAGCGCTGCCGCGGGACACGCCCCACTCAGACTTCTTCAGCCTCGTGTGAAACCGTTGACATGCCGTCACCAAACTGTGATGTTCGAGTCGAGCCAAGGCGCTGCTGCCGGCGGCGCCGTCCTTCCCCAAGGGGTTCAGCGGGGGTACGCACGGGAGGGATTGTGAGTGGACGCACAAATGCAGGGCGCGTACACGCCTGGTAGTGCACGCGCCGCGGAACTCGAGCTCGTCATGGCCGCCCGGGACGGCGACCAAAGAGCGTCAAGCATGCTCATCCGCAAGTACCGCAGCCTCGTGCGCTGTAAGGCACGATCGTATTTTCTCGTGGGCGGCGACAGGGATGACGTCATCCAGGAGGGGCTCATCGGTCTGTTCAAGGCCATCAGGGACTACGACCCGTCACGCCAGTCGAGCTTCCGCTCATTCGCGGAGCTGTGTGTGACCCGCCAGATGATCACGGCGATCAAGACCGCGACGCGCCAGAAGCACACCCCGCTCAACGGCTACGTCTCACTGAACCGCCCCGCCAGCGCGGAGGACGACGGCGAGCGCCTGCTCGAGGACATCCTGGCCGCGAAGGAGATCTGCGATCCGGCGGAGATCGTGCTCTCCGCATGGGAGGGCGACTTCATCCGCAGGGGCTTCACCGAGTCGCTCTCGCCCTTCGAATCGCGCGTGCTCTCCATGTACGTCCAGGGACGCTCGTACCAGGAGATCGCCGACGATCTCGGGCGTCATACCAAGTCGGTCGATAACGCGTTGCAGCGGGTCAAGCGCAAGATGGAGACGCAGATCGACCGTTGCCGCATGTGCTGACGTCGGGTGGCACGTCGCGCGAGCCGCGTCTACAATAGGGCGCGCGCTGGCGTAGCTCAATGGCAGAGCAACTGCCTTGTAAGCAGTAGGTTGTGGGTTCGACTCCCTCCGCCAGCTCCACGAGAACCGCAGGCTCCGGTGCGCTACGCCGGAGCCTTTGTGTTGATCGCTGCGCGCACTGCGCCGAGGACGGCCCGCCCGGAGCGCAGGGTGTCCGCTCGGTCGGGAGCGTGTTCCCAGAGCACCTCGACGAGCTCCACGGGCACGCTGATGTTCTTGAGCTCGAAGGTTCCGCGGGAGGTGAGGGGCAGTGCTGACGCCCTCGCTGCCTCGGCTACGTCACCCGAGACGAGTACCTGTCCTCCCTCGGCACAGTCCATGATGCGTGCGGCAAGATTGATGGCGTTGCCGATGAACGGACGTCCGCCCCGGTCGAGGACCAGCTCACCGGTAGCGATGCCCGCCCGGATCACGATCGCCTCGTCCGCGTTGCCGGCCGCGTTGTGCCGCTCGAGGGCACGCTGCATCTCGGCTGCGGCACACAGCGCGTCGAGCGGATCGGAGAACGCTGCGACGAGTCCGTCCCCGCCGGTGGACTTACACCGGCCACCCGCCTTCTCGATCAGCGGGACCAGCAAGTCGCGCTGCTGCTGGATCAGCCGGGCCGAGGCGAGGCTGCCGTGACGTTCCGTTAGCGCGGAGAAGGCCTGGACGTCGGTTATCAGAACCGAAGCCGTGGTGGCATGCTGGCTTGCGAGTGTGTCCTCCGCGCTGGCGATGAGCCTGAGCAGTTCCTCGACGTCGACTCCCTCCCCGATACCGGCGGGCCGTGCGGGACGACGGCGGGCGATGACGGGGGAGAAGACCCACTCGCGAACACCGGCGAAGAACAGCGCGCCGCCGAGCGAAAGCGACAGTGCGACCGCCGCGCCACCCGGAGGCAGCGCCTCGTACGCACCGAGGACGATGAGGTGTGCCGTTGCGGCGACGATGACTCCGGCCGGTGCGGCGACGAGTGCGGAGAGTGCGCGGTGCCGACTCCCGGCCGGCCGCAGTAGTGCCCCGGTAGTCGCCGCGCCGGCTGCCCATGCGAGAGGTTGGAGCACGAAGAGCGGCATGGCCGCGGCACCCGGTAGTGTGCCGAGGAACACCGACGGATCGGCGGCCTCGAACGCCGTCTGGAGCCACGAAAGATCCAACATGTCGGCGGGAAGGTTCGCGAACACAGGGGATGCTGTGGCCGGTGCACCGCTCGCGACCGCGCCTGCGTGGACGAGTCCCGCGAGTCGTGCGCTGAACTGAGTGGCGATGCACGCCAGAGCGGCGAGCGCCGCCCCTCCCGACGCGCCGAACATCAGCCCGGCCACCGCGACGACGGCCCACGCGGGTCCGGCGTAGGACAGCAGCACTCCGTAGGCAACCACGAGGAATGCCCCGCCGGAGTGACGCGCGAGGAATGGGAAGAGCACCACAACCAGGATGATGAAGACGAGGCCGGTCACGAGGTCTGCGGCGAGCAAGGGGAGGGCGAGGAGTCCGGCGGTCATGAGGACGGCAGCCGCCGGAGCGACAACGGCAGCCACACCGGCTGCCAGGACGAGGAACGGAATGGTCGCGTAGGGTGAGAACGGCAGCGAGGTCAGTGCTGCCCAGAGCAGACCTGCGAAGAGTGCACCGTGTACCCAGCGGTATACCCGCTCGTTCTTCACAGTCATGCGGCGCACCGAGACCACCTTCCGGACGTCGGCACCCGGCTCATGATGCGACAGCTCTGCCGTGTGCCTGTGGTGTAGAGTATCGGCGGAAGAGGATGCCGGGTTGAGAGTCCTCAGGGGAGGGGATGACCACGGACACTCAGATGCTTGCCGGAGTGCCTCTGTTCTCCCGGTGCACCGCGGCCGAGATCGAGGCGGTGACTGCACGGGCGCTGGTCAACGAGTTCGAGGCCGGACAGCTCATCGTGAGCCAGAACACACCGGGGACCGCCTTCTACCTGGTGCTCGAGGGGCGAGTGGACGTCGAGAAGGACGGCACCCACGTGGGGACTCTCGGGGTCGGGGAGTTCTTTGGCGAGATGTCTCTGCTCGATAACGCTCCTCGCTCCGCTACGATCCGTGCCGCCGAGCAGACACGCTGCATGATGCTCTCGAGTTGGGACTTTCGTGCGGCTCTCGAGCAGCATCCGTCGGTCGCCGTGAAGCTGCTCGAGGTCCTCACCCAGCGGCTGAGAGCCACCGACGAGCGGCGTGAACGGTGATCGTGGTTCGTGCCCGCAGTCGGGGCCTGTGCACCTGGCTGCGAGCGACTCATGTGGCCACGCCCGGTGGCGTTGTCGTCGTTGACACTCCAAGAATCGATGGAGTACTATCCGTATGCTTTCGGCCGAGCCTATCTCGGCATGCAACTTGATAAGCTGAAGAGAGCGTCTTTTTTTTGTGGGGGTGTGCCCGAGTGGCTAAAGGGGACGGGCTGTAAACCCGTTGGCTATGCCTACCCAGGTTCGAATCCTGGCGCCCCCACCAGCGAACAACCACGCGGGAGAGCGAACGCGTATGGCTCCCGTCGTGTGATGCCCACATAGCTCAGTCGGCAGAGCACTTCCTTGGTAAGGAAGAGGTCACCGGTTCAAGTCCGGTTGTGGGCTCCAGGTCATCCCGGCCGGCCGTGCTCCCTGAAAACGGGTGCGCCGGCTGATCTGGCGGTGTAGCTCAGCGGTTAGAGCACACGGTTCATACCCGTGGAGTCACTGGTTCGAATCCAGTCACCGCTACCAGGTCACACACGCTGGGGTCGTGTGGCCCGAGCGTTTCGAGTACGGACATAACGGACAGTAAGTATGAGACTATCTTTGGGCGGAACCCAATCGGCCGGAGTGGCCGGTACCGTCGGAAAGGTCTCGTGAGGAGGAGACTCATGGCCAAGAAGAAGTTCGAGCGCACCAAGCCGCACGTCAACATCGGCACCATCGGTCACGTCGATCACGGTAAGACGACGCTGACGGCCGCCATCACAAAGACGCTTGCCGAGAAGGGCTACGCGGACTTCACGCCGTTCGACCAGATCGACAAGGCCCCCGAGGAGCGCGAGCGCGGCATCACCATCGCCATCGCGCACGTCGAGTACGAGACCGACAACCGCCACTACGCGCACGTCGACTGCCCGGGCCACGCCGACTACGTCAAGAACATGATCACGGGTGCGGCCCAGATGGACGGCGCGATCCTCGTGGTGTCTGCCGCCGACGGCCCCATGCCCCAGACCCGCGAGCACATCCTGCTCGCCCGTCAGGTCGGCGTGCCCTACATCGTGGTCTACCTGAACAAGGTCGACATGGTCGACGACCCCGAGCTGCTCGAGCTCGTCGAGCTCGAGGTCCGCGAGCTGCTCTCCGAGTACGACTTCCCCGGTGACGACACGCCGGTCATCAAGGGTTCTGCGCTCCAGGCCCTCGAGGGTCAAGAGGATGCCAAGGCGAGCATCTGGGAGCTCATGGAAGCCGTCGACTCCTACATCCCCGAGCCGGAGCGCGACACCGAAAAGCCGTTCCTGATGGCCATCGAAGACGTCTTCACCATCACCGGGCGTGGCACCGTTGCCACCGGCCGTGTGGAGCGCGGGGTCGTCAAAGTCGGCGACGAGGTCGAGATCGTCGGTATCCGCGACACCCACAAGACCGTGGTCACCGGTGTCGAGATGTTCCGCAAGCTGCTCGACCAGGCCCAGGCCGGCGACAACGTCGGCGTGCTGCTGCGCGGCGTGTCGCGCACCGACATCGAGCGCGGCCAGGTGCTGTGCAAGCCCGGCTCCATCACGCCTCACACAGAGTTCATGGGCCAGGTCTACGTGCTGACCAAGGAGGAGGGTGGCCGTCACACCCCGTTCTTCGACGGCTACCGTCCCCAGTTCTACTTCCGCACCACCGACGTGACCGGCGTGGCGCACCTGCCCGAGGGCACCGAGATGGTCATGCCCGGCGACAACGTCGAGCTGCGTGGCGAGCTCATCGCCCCGATCGCGATGGAGGACGGCCTGCGCTTCGCTATCCGCGAGGGCGGCCGCACCGTCGGTTCGGGCCGCGTGACGAAGATCCTCAAGTAGCGCGTCGCTACTCGTGGTAACGACCGGGGCCCGGCTCCATGCCGGGCCTCGTTTCGCCCTCGGTCATGGGCCGTCGGCGGTTTGACAGTGCTGAAAACAGGGTGCTAGAGTACCCTACCGCGCACGAAGCCCCCGGGGCCTCGCCGCGCGCTGGGCAGGAGGACTCATGAGAACGTTGGTCACGCTGGCGTGCAGCGAGTGCAAGCGCCGGAACTACACCACCAATAAGAACAAGCAGAACAACCCCGAGCGCATCGAGTTCAAGAAGTACTGCAAGTGGTGCGGCACGCATACCGTGCACAAGGAGACGCGCTAGACTCCTGATGCACCCGACGTACTCGGGTTGACACAGGCCAGTAGCTCCAACGGTAGAGCGCCGGTCTCCAAAACCGGATGTTGGGGGTTCGAATCCCTCCTGGCCTGCCAGGACGATCCGCCGCCGCGGGCAGACAACCGCGGCGGTTCGAATGAGCGGCCACGACCGATGGCCAGGACGGATGGAAGAAGGAAATGGCGAAGGCGACTGCAGCACCGAAGCCGAACATCATCATGCGCTTCGTCGGCTACCTGGGTGACGTGCGCAAGGAGCTCAAGCGCGTGGTCTGGCCGAGCCGCACCGAGGTCATCAACTCGAGCCTCGTCGTGATCGTGACGCTCGCGTTCTTCGTGCTGTTCACCTTTGTCATCGACTCGATCTCGGTCTACGTGATCACCCTCATCGGCCGGATCGGCGGTTAGCACCATGGCGAAGCGCTGGTACGTGATCCACACCTACTCGGGCTACGAGAACAAGGTCAAGACCAATCTCGAGCACCGGACCGCCTCGATGGGCATGGGCGACAAGATCTTCGACGTGCTCATCCCCAAGGAGAGCGTCACCGACTTCAAGGCGGGCGGGAAACGGGTCACCTCCGAGAAGAAGGTGTTCCCGGGCTACATCCTCGTTCAGATGGAGCTCGATGACGACTCCTGGTACGTGGTGCGCAACACGCCGGGCGTGACCGGTTTCGTCGGTTCGCAGGGCAAGCCGGTGCCGCTGTCGCGTGCCGAGTTCGACCGCATCGCGCAGCGTACGGCTGTCGGGCCCAAGCAGAAGACAACGACCACCGACTTCGCCGAGGGCATGGCGGTCAAGGTGACCCATGGTCCGCTCGCCGACTTCGACGGCGTGATCTCGGAAGTCAACCTCGACCAGGCCAAGGTCAAGGTCATGGTTTCGATCTTCGGACGCGAGACCCCGGTCGAACTCGGGTTCGACCAGGTCACGAGGATATAGCGGCTGCGGTGCCGAGCGCGGCGGGCGGATGCACCCGGCGCGGCTTCTCTCGGCACGGATCGCAGATGCATGGATAGCAGGCGCGGCGTCACACCGGGCGCCACTGACAGAGGACGTGAAGGGCAATCATGGCCAAGAAGGTCGTAGGATTCATCAAGTTGCAGATCCCCGGCGGGCAGGCAAACCCCGCTCCGCCGGTCGGTCCTGCGCTCGGCCAGCATCAGGTGAACATCATGCAGTTCTGCCAGGCGTTCAACGCCGCCACGCAGGACACGATGGGCACGATCATCCCGGTCGAGATCACGGTGTACGAGGACCGCTCGTTCACCTTCATCACCAAGACGCCTCCCGCCGCCGTCCTGCTCAAGCAGGCCGCAGGCATCGAGTCCGGTTCGGGTACCCCGAACCGCACCAAGGTGGCCACGGTGACCAAGGCACAGCTCCAGCAGATTGCGGAGACCAAGATGCCCGATCTGAACGCGAACGACGTCGATGCCGCGATGAAGATCATCGCCGGTACCGCGCGCTCGATGGGTATCGAGATCGAAGAGTAGCGCGCACGCGCGCTTTACGTGGGAGGGCGCCGAGGCGTCCGCTGACCACAAGGAGGAAGAGCAATGAAGAAGGGCAAGAGGTACCTGGACGCTGCATCGAAGGTCGATCGCACGCGCCTCTACACCCCGCTCGAGGCGGTTCGTGTGGCCCAGCAGGCCACCGTGGCCAAGTTCGATGAGACCGTCGAGGTGCACTTCCGTCTCGGCATCGACACCCGCCAGGCGGATCAACAGGTCCGAGGCAGCGTCTCGCTGCCCCACGGCACCGGTAAGACAGTGCGAGTCGCGGTCTTCGCCGAGGGCGACAAGGCCCGCGAGGCCGAAGCCGCCGGCGCAGACGTGGTCGGCTCCGACGACCTGGTCGAGCAGATCCAGAAGGGCTTCCTCGACTTCGACGCCACCGTGGCAACCCCCGACCAGATGAGCAAGGTCGGCCGCCTCGGTAAGATCCTCGGCACTCGCGGCCTCATGCCGAACCCCAAGCTCGGCACCGTCACCATGGATGTGGGCCGGGTCATCGGAGAGTTGAAGGCCGGTCGCGTCGAGTACCGTGCCGACAAGTTCGGCATCGCGCACGTCGGTATCGGCCGCGTCAGCTTCGACGAGAAGGCGCTCGTCGAGAACTACGCCACCGTGCTCGACGAGATCCTGCGCGCCAAGCCGGCAGGAGCCAAGGGCCGCTACATCAAGTCGATCACCCTCGCGACGACGATGGGCCCCGGCATCAAGATCGACTCGACCAAGACGAGGGACCTGCTCGAAGAGGCGTAAGGCACCCGCTACCCGCGTCCGGGGTTGCGCACGCCCCGCGGCACGTGCATACTGACGTGCGCACCTGACAAACACACAGCACCTACGATCGCTGCCGAAGACAGCAGGCGCCCGGGCATCCGGGCTTGATGGGCCAGAAGTGATGCAGGCCCGCCAGCCGAGGTGGAAGCCGGTCAGACCGCCCGAGGGCGATCCGACCACCGAGTGAGAATCGCTCGTGGCCTCCGCCGACAATCCGGCGGGGGCCACGTTTGTTCCGGCACAGACGTACCGGGTGGCCCGCGCGAAGGGGGCACAAGCCCTCAGTGCGATCGGGCCGTGCTGGAGGAAGGGAGGGAAGCGAATGCCGACTAATGCAAAGACCGATAAGGTCGCCGAGATCAAAGGTAAGCTCACGGGAAGCGCCGGCGTCATCATGGCGGACTACCGTGGCCTGTCCGTGCGCGAGATGCAGGAGTTGCGGTCGAAGGTCCGCGAATCCGGCGGCGAGGTCAAGGTCTACAAGAACACGCTGACCGAGATCGCCGTGCGTGAACTCGCCCTGCCGAGCATGGACGAGTTCCTCAACGGTCCGACCGCCTTCATCTTCGCGGGCGAGGACCCGGTCGCACCGGCCAAGGCCGTCATGGGCTTCGCCAAGGAGCACAAGGCGCTCGAGGTCAAGGGCGGCTACGTTCAGAACGCGGTCGTCGACGCCGCTGCGGTCAAGGCGATCGCCGCGCTGCCGTCACGCGATGAACTCATCGCAAAGCTGCTCGGTACCATGCTCAACCCCATGGCGAACACCGTGCGGATCCTCAATGCGCCCGTTGGCGCACTCGCACGGGCTATCAACGCCGTCGCACAGCAGAAGGAGGCGGCCGCCGCGTAGAGCGGGCAGAAGGCTGCACACGTCCGGAACGCGACCGGGACGAGACCCGGCGCATACCTGAGAAGGAGAACAGAGAGAGATGGCTATCAGCAAGGATGAGGTTCTGGAGTACATCAAGCAGGCTCCCGCGCTCGAGCTCGCCGAGCTCGTCAAGGAGCTCGAAGAGGTCTTCGGCGTGTCCGCCGCCGCCCCCGTGGCCGTGGCTGCTGCCGCCCCGGGTGCCGCTGCCGAGGCCGTTGAGGAGGAGAAGGACTCCTTCGACGTGGTGCTCGTAGGCGCCGGCGACAAGAAGATCCAGGTCATCAAGGTCGTGCGTGAGCTGACCTCGCTGGGTCTCAAGGAGGCCAAGGACCTGGTCGACGGCGCTCCCAAGCCGGTCGTCGAGGGTGCCACCAAGGAGAAGGCCGAGGAGGCCAAGACCAAGCTCGAGGAGGCCGGTGCAGCCGTCGAGCTCAAGTAGCGAGACGACACACCGTTTGCGGACGGGGCTTCAGATGCCCCGCCCTCTGGCGCAGGATGGCCGGGACCGCATGAGGCGGCCCGGCCTTCTGCGCCACATCGCAAAGTTTTCAAGGATTGACCTTGAGTGGCGTTCTGGGTATCCTGTTTCTTTGCGACTATACTACCCCGCTTCTACGCATGAAGGAGGAATCGCCTGGTGCCCCGTGGACAAGGTTCCCCCGCCGTAAGCGCAGGTATCCGCCAGCGCCGCACGTTCGCAAAGATCCCCGAGATACTCGAAGTTCCGAATCTCATAGACATCCAGAGAGAGTCCTTCAGGTGGTTCCTCACCGAAGGGCTCAACGAGACGTTCTCGGACATGTCGCCGATCGAGGACTTCACCGGCAACCTGGCCGTCGAGTTCGGCGGTCACGAGTTCGGTGACCCGAAGTACTCCGTCGAGGAGTGCAAAGAGAAGGACATGTCCTACCAGGCACCGCTCTTCGTTGAGATCACGTTCGTCAACAAGGAGACCGGCGAGATGAAGGAGCAGCAGGTCTTCATGGGCGACTTCCCGCTCATGACCGACCGCGGCACCTTCGTCATCAACGGCACGGAACGCGTCGTGGTCTCGCAACTCGTGCGCTCCCCGGGTGTCTACTACGCCGAGGAGATCGACAAGACTACCGACAAGGCGATCTACACCACCAAGGTCATCCCCGCGCGCGGCGCCTGGCTCGAGCTCGAGACGGACCGCCGCGACATCGTGAGCGTGCGTGTAGACCGCAAGCGCAAGCAGCCGGTCACCGTGCTCCTCAAGGCGCTCGGTATCGCCGAGACCCGCGAGGAGATCCTCGAGTTGTTCGGCAACTCGGAGTGTATCGAGCGTACGCTCGAGCGCGACTTCACCGAGACGCGCGAAGAAGCGCTCATCGAGATCTACAAGCGCCTGCGCCCGGGCGAGCCGCCGACCGTCGAGTCGGCGCGCACGCTGCTCGAGGGGCTGTTCTTCAACCCGCAGCGCTACGATCTGGCAAAGGTCGGTCGCTACAAGGTCAACAAGAAGCTCGAACTCGATCTTCCCGACGAGCAGTCGACGCTGACCAACGAAGACATCCTCGCGGCCGTGCGCTACCTCGTGAAGCTCTGGGAGAGCGCCGACGGCTACGAGATCGACGACATCGACCACTTCGGCAACCGCCGTATCCGCTCGGTGGGCGAGCTCATCCAGAACCAGTTCCGAATCGGACTCGCGCGCATGGAGCGCGTCGTGCGCGAGCGCATGACGACCCAGGACGTCGACGAGATCACGCCGCAGTCGCTCATCAACATCCGCCCCATCGTGGCGTCCATCAAGGAGTTCTTCGGCTCGAGCCAGCTCTCGCAGTTCATGGACCAGACCAACCCGGTTGCCGGACTGACCCACAAGCGTCGCCTGTCGGCGCTGGGCCCGGGCGGCCTGTCCCGCGAGCGCGCAGGATTCGAGGTCCGCGACGTGCACCCGAGCCACTACGGCCGGATGTGCCCCATCGAGACGCCTGAAGGTCCGAACATCGGACTGATCGGCTCGCTCGCGACGTTCGCGCGCATCAACCGCTACGGCTTCATCGAGACGCCCTACCGCAAGGTGGTCAAGGGCAAGGTCACCGATGAGATCGAGTACCTGACGGCCGATGTGGACGAGCGATTCATCATCGCGCAGGCCACGGAGCCGATCGATCCGAAGACCAAGAAGTTCGTCAACGACCGCGTCGCCTGTATCAAGAAGGGCGGCGTGCCGATCGACGTCGAGCCTACGGCCGTGGATTACATGGACGTGAGCCCGCGCCAGATCGTCTCGGTCGCCACCGCGCTCATCCCGTTCCTCGAGCACGACGATGCGAACCGCGCGCTGATGGGCTCGAACATGCAGCGCCAGGCGGTTCCGCTGCTCCGTCCTTCTGCCCCGCTCGTGGGGACCGGCATGGAGTACCGCGCATCGATCGACACGGGTGAGATCCTGCTCGCCAGGCGCGAGGGTGTCGTCGAGTACGTCGACAGCGTGAAGATCGTGGTCCGCGCCGCCGACGGCAGTATCGATGAGTACTTCATGCCGAAGTTCATGCGCTCCAACCAGGGCACATGCATGAACCATAAGCCGATCGTCGCCGAGGGTGACAAGGTCAAGGTCGGCGACGTGCTGGCCGACGGCCCCTCCTCGGAGATGGGCGAGCTCGGCCTGGGCCAGAACCTCCTCGTCGCGTTCATGCCGTGGGAGGGCTACAACTACGAGGACGCCATCATCCTGTCCGAGCGGCTCGTCAAAGAAGACGTGCTCACCTCGATCCACATCGAGGAGTACGAGGTCGAGGCGCGCGACACGAAGCTCGGTCCGGAAGAGATCACCCGTGAGATCCCCAACGTCGGCGAGGACGTGCTTGCCAACCTCGACGAGAACGGCATCATCCGCATCGGCGCCGAGGTGTTCCCCGGCGACGTGCTGGTGGGCAAGGTCACCCCGAAGGGAGAGACCGAGCTTACGGCCGAGGAGCGGCTCCTGCGCGCGATCTTCGGCGAGAAGGCCCGCGAGGTGCGCGACACCTCGCTCAAGGTCCCGCACGGCGAGACCGGGCGCGTCATGTCGGTCCGCACGTTTTCCCGTGACGCCGGTGACGACCTGTCGCCGGGTGTCAACGAGCTCGTGCGGGTCTACGTCGCCCAGAAGCGCAAGATCTCCGAGGGTGACAAGCTCGCCGGTCGCCACGGCAACAAGGGCGTCATCGCCAGGATCCTCCCGGTCGAGGACATGCCCTTCATGGCCGACGGCACGCCGGTCGACATCATCCTCAACCCGCTCGGCGTACCGAGCCGTATGAACGTCGGTCAGCTGCTCGAGACCCACCTCGGCTGGGCAGCCATGACCGGATGGAGCGACGAGGACAAGCAGACCGAGCCGGTCGACGGCCCGATCCACGTGGCCACGCCGGTGTTCGACGGCGCGAGCGAGCACGAGATCTCAGACGTCATCGAGCGAGCCAACAAGAACATGGTGCTCAAGGCGGAGACACGGTTTGGCAAGAAGGCCCGTCCCGATCTCGTGCCGAACGTCTCGCGCCAGGGCAAGACCGCGCTGTTTGACGGCCGCACCGGCGAACCGTTCCGCGAGCCGGTCACCGTCGGGCAGATCTACATCCTGAAGCTGCTCCATCTGGTCGACGACAAGATCCACGCCCGCTCGACCGGCCCGTACTCGCTCATCACCCAGCAGCCGCTCGGTGGTAAGGCGCAATTCGGTGGCCAGCGCTTCGGAGAGATGGAAGTCTGGGCGCTCTACGCCTACGGCGCCGCCTACGTGCTCCAGGAGATCCTGACCGCCAAGTCCGACGACGTGCTCGGCCGGGTGAAGGCCTACGAGGCGATCGTCAAGGGTGAGAACATCCCCGAGCCGGGCATCCCCGAGTCGTTCAAGGTGCTCGTAAAGGAGATGCAGTCACTCTGCCTCGACGTCGAGATCCTCACCGAGGACGGTGGCGAGATCGAGCTGAAGGAAGAGGACGAGGACATCTTCAAGACGGCCGAGGAGCTCGGCCTGGATCTCGGTGGCTCGGACTCGTCTGACGACGAGAAGAGCACCGACATGCTCGAGGAACTGATCGAGAGTGATATCTCCGCGCTGGATCTCGGCGACGACCCTGGTTCCGACAGCACGGACGAGGAGGAGTAGCCTTGCTCGACGTCGATGTGAACAACTTTGATAGGCTCCGGATAGGCCTCGCGTCATCCGAGCAGATTCGCCAGTGGTCCCGCGGCGAGGTCAAGAAGCCCGAGACCATCAACTACCGCACGCTCAAGCCCGAGAAGGACGGCCTGTTCTGCGAGAAGATCTTCGGGCCTACCAAGGACTGGGAGTGCTACTGCGGCAAGTACAAGCGTGTCCGCTTCAAGGGCATCGTGTGCGAGCGCTGTGGTGTCGAGGTCACGCGTGCCAAGGTGCGCCGTGACCGTATGGGCCATATCGAGCTTGCCGCGCCGGTCAGCCACATCTGGTACTTCAAGGGTGTGCCGAGCCGGCTCGGTTACCTGCTCGACATCGCACCGAAGGACCTCGAGAAGGTACTCTACTTCGCGTCGTCGATCATCACGTCGGTCAACGACGAGGACCGCGAGGCCGACATTGCGATGCTCAAGGAGGAGCTTGCGGCCGATCTCGACGGGCTCGAGGCCGAGAAGGCCGAGGAGCTTGCCGCCATCTCCGAGGAGCGCGACCGCCTCATCGCCATCGCCAAGGGCGAGCTCGAGCCGGAGGAGGGCGACGTCCTCGACGACGAGACGCCCGTGGCCGATCGCGTCAAGAAGATCGAGAAGGAAGCCACCCGCGACCTGTCCGATCTGGAGGAGGAGTACGCCGAGCGCAAGCAGGTGCTCTCCGAGGCGTTCGACACCTTCCAGAAGCTCGTTCCCAAGATGCTCATCAACGACGAGACCCTCTACCGTGAGATGAAGGTGCGCTTCGGCACCTACTTCCGCGGCGGCATGGGGGCCGAGGCGGTCAAGGACCTGCTTCAGCAGGTCGACCTCGAGGAGCTGGCCGAGGAGCTTCGCACCCAGATCCGCGAGGGTAAGGGGCAGAAACGCGCCAAGGCCATCAAGCGACTCAAGGTCGTCGCGGCGTTCCGCGGCTCGAAGAACGATCCGGCGTGGATGATACTGGACGCGATTCCCGTGATCCCGCCGGACATCCGCCCGATGGTGCAGCTCGACGGCGGCCGCTTCGCGACCTCCGATCTGAACGACCTGTACCGCAGGGTCATCAACCGCAACAACCGTCTCAAGCGCCTGCTCGATCTCGGCGCGCCCGAGATCATCGTCAATAATGAGAAGCGTATGCTTCAGGAGGCCGTCGACGCGCTCTTCGACAACGGACGTCGCGGACGTCCCGTGACGGGCCCGGGTAACCGCCCACTCAAGTCACTTTCCGACATGCTCAAGGGCAAGCAGGGGCGCTTCCGCCAGAACCTGCTCGGAAAGCGTGTCGACTACTCGGGTCGCTCGGTCATCGTCGTCGGGCCGGAGCTCAAGCTCCACCAGTGTGGCTTGCCCAAGACGATGGCGCTCGAGCTCTTCAAGCCGTTTGTCATGAAGCGCCTGGTCGATCTGGACCACGCGCAGAACATCAAGAGCGCCAAGCGCATGGTCGACCGCGGCAAGGGCGTGGTCTGGGACGTGCTCGAAGAGGTCATCACCGAGCACCCCGTGCTGCTCAACCGGGCGCCCACCCTTCACCGTCTCGGGATCCAGGCGTTCGAGCCGGTGCTGGTGGAAGGCAAGGCGATCCGCATTCACCCGCTCGTCTGCACGGCGTTCAACGCCGACTTCGACGGCGACCAGATGGCGGTGCACGTGCCGCTCTCTACCGAGGCGCAGGCCGAGGCACGCATCCTGATGCTGTCCACTAATAACATCAAGTCGCCTGCACACGGCCGACCGCTCACCACGCCGACCCAGGACATGGTCATCGGCCTGTACTACCTCACCGCCGAGCGCGAGGGTATGCCCGGCGAGGGCCAGGTCTTCTTCAGCTTCGACGAGGCCATGCTCGCCTACGACAGTCGTTCGGGCGTAGACCTGCAGGCGAGGATCGCCGTGCGCATCGCCGAAGACCTGCGCATCGAGACCGCTCCGGATGTCTTCGAGGACGCGCCGGCAGGCTCGCGGATCGAAACCACCGTCGGCCGCATCACGTTCAACCGGTCGCTGCCGCCGGACTACCCTTTCGTCAACCACGAGATCGACAAGAAGGGCATCTCCCGCATCGTCGAGGAGTGCGCGAAGCGCTACACCACCAACGAGATGACCGCGACACTCGATGAACTCAAGCGCCTGGGCTTCCACTACGCAACGCGCGCCGGGCTCACCGTCTCTGTCTACGACGCGGTGATCCCGGAAGCGAAAGACGGGATCCTCGATAGCGCCCAGGGTACCGTCGACACCATCGAGCAGCAGTACGACCGCGGACTGATCACCGGAGATGAGCGGCACCGCCAGATCGTCGACGTGTGGACGCGTGCGACCGACGACGTCGGCGAGGCGATGGCGGCCAACTTCGATAAGTTCAACCCCATCTACATGATGGCGAACTCCGGAGCCCGCGGTAACATCAAGCAGATCCGCCAGCTCGCCGGCATGCGTGGCCTGATGGCCAACCCGAAGGGTGACATCCTCGACAGGCCGATCAAGGCCAACTTCCGCGAGGGGCTCTCGGTGCTCGAGTACTTTGTCTCGACGCACGGTGCCCGTAAGGGTCTGGCCGACACGGCGCTGCGTACCGCCGACTCGGGGTATCTTACCCGCCGCCTCGTCGACGTGGCCCAGGACGTCATCGTCCGCGAAAGCGACTGTGGCACAGACGAGGGTGCGGCCTTCCCGATCAAGCCGGAGAACAGTCCGGCCCCGGTGGACCAGAACCTCGTGGGACGCTGCCTGCTCGAGCCGGTCAAGCATCCCAAGACCGGCAAGGCCATCAAGAAGGCAGGGGAGTACCTCGTCGACGAGGCCGACCTTCTCGCGCTGCTCGAGGCGGGCGTGGAGTCGGTCGTGGTCCGCACCGTCATGACGTGCCACGCGCGCCACGGCATCTGCCAGGCCTGCTACGGCTGGGACCTGGCGTCCCGTCTACCGGTCGACATCGGCACCGCGGTCGGCATCATCGCTGCTCAGTCCATCGGTGAGCCGGGCACCCAGCTCACGATGCGTACCTTCCACACCGGTGGTGTCGCAGGCGAGGACATCACGCACGGCCTGCCGCGTGTCACCGAGCTCTTCGAGGCTCGCAAGCCCAAGGGCCAGGCCATCCTTGCCGAGATATCCGGTACGCTCAAGATCGATGACACCGACAAGACGCGCCACCTCATCGTCACCGACGAGGAGGGCCAGGAGAAGTCCTATCAGGTCTCACGCCGCGCGCGCCTGCGTCCCGGCGTGGTCGACGGCATGGAGGTTGCGCTCGGCCAGCAGCTCACCGAGGGTTCTGTCAACCCGCACGACCTGCTGCACCTCAAGGGTCCGAGCGACGTGCTGCTCTACATCGTCGCGCAGGTCCAGGACGTGTACCGCAGCCAGGGAGTCGATATCAACGACAAGCACATCGAGGTCATTTCGCGCCAGATGCTTCGCAAGGTGACCGTGCTCGAGCCCGGTGACACCGAGTACCTGCCCGGCCAGCTCGTGGAGCGTCTCGCGTTCGAGCAGACGAACGAGCATCTCATGGCCGATGGTGCGGAGTCGGGTGTCGGCGCGCCGGTCCTGCTCGGCATCACCAAGGCCTCGCTTGCGACCGACAGCTACCTCTCGGCGGCCTCCTTCCAGGAGACCACCCGCGTGCTCACCGACGCGGCCATAGCCGGCAAGGAGGACCAGCTCCTCGGTCTGAAGGAGAACGTCATCATCGGCAAGCTGATCCCGGCTGCGACCGGCATGAAGCGCTACCGCTCGGTCAAGCTCACTTACAAGGGTCAGTCCGCCGAGTGGGCAGGCGTCGAGGAAGGCCCGCTGCCCGAGTTCGCACCCGAGGAGCTCAAGGAGCTCGAGTCGCTGCTACCCGGACCGACCGTTGATGACGGCATGACCTCAGACGACGCCGAGGCGTTCTTCCGCGATCTCGAGTCGGGCGAGGCGGACGCGGGCATCGATGTGACGCGATTCGACGGCACCGTGTTCGAGCCGGGGACCGCCAAGGCCGAAGACGGCTCCGGCATCTCTTTTGACGAGGCGGTTCCAAACGCCGCGGTCCCGGGAGACGTGGGCTCCATGCCACTGGGCGAGCTCGGGCTGAACACCCGCTGGGTGACGAAGTTCGCCGAGGCCGGTGTCACCACCGTCGCCGAGGCCGTTTCGCGCTCGCGTTCCGAACTGCTCGACGTTCCCGGGATAGGGGAGAAGGCAGTTCAGGAACTCGAGGAGCTCCTGGCCCTGCACGGAGCGACACTCAGCGTCTGATCCACCCTTTCTGACGGCTGATCGGCGGGGCATCCCGAGGGGTGCCCCGCCTCACTCCGCGCCACGTGTCGCCCGTCCCGGAGAGGATAGATACGCCCGGGTGCGTGGCGTTTGACAAGCACCTGGCGGATTGGTAGAGTTCGACCTTGCGACTTCACGCGCGGTGGCGTGCGCCTGCCCGCTGCCGTGTGACAGACGACGATCAAGGTTCTTGAGAGAAGGAGAGCACGTTGCCCACGATCAACCAGCTGGTCCGCAAGGGCCGTCAGGCCAAGGTGACCAAGAACGCGACGCCTGCGCTGAAGGGGAGCCCCCAGAAGCGTGGCGTGTGCACCCGCGTGTACACCACCACCCCCAAGAAGCCGAACTCGGCACTGCGCAAGGTAGCGCGTGTCCGTCTCGTGCACGGCATGGAGGTCACGGCCTACATCCCGGGCATCGGCCACAACCTGCAGGAGCACTCGATCGTGCTCGTTCGTGGCGGTCGCGTGAAGGACCTGCCGGGTGTCCGCTACAAGGTCATCCGTGCGGCTCTCGACTGTGCGGGAGTGAGCAACCGCAACCAGGCTCGTTCGCGTTACGGCGTCAAGAAGAACGCCTAGCACTAGCTGATCTGCGGGCCCGCCGCACGGAGCGGCGGGTCTTCGAGTGAAAGAAGACCGGAGGAGACCGAGCATGCCCAGGCGCGCCCCAGCAACCCGTCGGGAAGTAACACCCGATGCCGTGTACAACAACCGGCTCGTCACCCAGCTGATCAACAAGATCCTGTGGGACGGCAAGAAGTCGACGGCCGAGCGCATCGTCTACGACGCGTTCGATCTCGTCGAGCAGAAGAGCGGCGGCGATCCGCTCGCGACCTTCAAGAAGGCCATGGACAACGTGCGCCCGACCCTCGAGGTCAAGCCGAAGCGTGTCGGTGGCGCCACCTATCAGGTGCCGGTCGAGGTCAACTCGCGCCGCTCCACCACGCTTGCTATCCGCTGGATCGTCGGCTACTCACGGGGACGTCGTGAGAAGAAGATGGCCGAGCGCCTTGCCGGCGAGATCATGGATGCCGCCAACGGCACGGGCGCCTCGGTCAAGAAGCGCGAGGACCTCTTCAAGATGGCCGAGTCGAACCGCGCGTTCAGCCACTACCGCTGGTAGATCACCAACCTGACGACTGACCGACACTGAGAGATGTGAGGACGAACCTCAGTTATGGCTTCCAAGACGTACCCCCTCGCCAAGACCCGCAACATCGGGATCATGGCCCACATCGACGCCGGCAAGACCACGACCACCGAGCGCATCCTGTTCTACACGGGAAAGTCGCACAAGATGGGCGAGGTCCACGACGGCGCTGCCACGATGGACTGGATGGTCCAGGAGCAGGAGCGCGGCATCACGATCACGTCTGCCGCTACCACGTGCTTCTGGAAGGACCATCGTATCCAGATTATCGATACGCCCGGTCACGTGGACTTCACCGTCGAGGTCGAGCGCTCGCTTCGCGTGCTTGACGGCGCCTGTGCGGTCTTCTGTGCGGTCGGCGGTGTCGAGCCGCAGTCCGAGACGGTGTGGCGCCAGGCCGACACCTACGGCGTCCCGCGCATGGCCTACATCAACAAGATGGACCGCATCGGCGCGGACTTCTTCAACGTCGTGCAGATGATGAAGGACCGCCTCAACGCGCGCCCGGTGCTCCTGCAGCTCCCCATCGGGGCCGAGGACCAGTTCACCGGGCTTATCGATCTGGTCGAGATGCACGCCGTGCACTTCAACGAGGACGACAACGGCATCAACCCGACCATCGAGGAGATCCCGGCCGAGTACGCCGACGATGCCGAGATGTACCGCCAGGAGCTCGTCGAGGCTGCGGCCGAGTACGACGACGCGCTGCTCGAGAAGTTCCTCGGCGACGAGGAGATCACGGTTCCCGAGATCAAGGCCGCACTGCGCAAGGCATGCATCGACACCACGGTCACGCCGGTGGTGTGCGGCGCGTCCTTCAAGAACAAGGGCGTCCAGCCGCTGCTCGATGCCATCCTCGACTACCTGCCCTCGCCGCTCGACATCGCGGCCATCACGGGTCACGACATCAAGACCGGCGAGGAGATCGAGCGCCCGGCCGACCCGAAGGCGCCGTTTGCCGCCCTCGCGTTCAAGGTCATGACCGACCCGTATGTGGGCAAGCTCACCTACTTCCGCGTCTACTCGGGCAAGATGGACGCCGGCTCCTACGTCATGAACTCCACCAAGGGCCACAAGGAGCGCATCGGCCGCCTGCTAGAGATGCACGCCAATAGCCGTGAGGACGTCCAGAGCGTAGCCGCGGGCGATATCGTTGCGGCCGTCGGCCTGAAGAACACGACCACCGGCGATACGCTCTGTGCCGATGATGCGCCGGTGCTTCTGGAGTCCATGGTCTTCCCGGACCCGGTCATCGACATCGCGATCGAGCCCAAGACCAAGGCCGAGCAGGAGAAGCTCGGGGCCTCGCTCGCCAAGCTTGCCGAGGAGGACCCGACCTTCCGCGTGCGCACCGACACCGAGACGGGCCAGACGATCATCGCCGGCATGGGCGAGCTGCACCTCGAAGTCATCGTCGACCGGCTTCTGCGCGAGTTCAAGGTCGACGCGAGCGTGGGCAAGCCCCAGGTCGCCTACCGCGAGACCGCGGGCAAGCAGATCGACAACGTCGACATGAAGTTCGCCCGCCAGACCGGTGGTCGTGGCCAGTACGGGCACGTCGTCATCAACGTCGTGCCGCAGGCCCCGGGCGATGGCTACGAGTTCGACAACAAGATCGTCGGAGGAGCCATCCCCAAGGAGTACATCCCCGCTGTCGACAAGGGTATCAAGGAGGCGCTGGAGTCCGGCGTGCTCGCCGGGTACCCGGTCGTCGACATCAAAGTCGAGCTCGTCGACGGATCCTACCACGAGGTCGACTCCTCGGAGATGGCCTTCAAGGTCGCCGGCTCCATGGCGATCAAGGAGGGGCTGCGCAAGGCCACCCCGAAGCTCCTCGAGCCGATGATGGCCGTCGAGGTCGTCACGCCCGACGAGTTCATGGGTGACGTGATGGGCGACCTTTCGAGCCGCCGCGGTCACATCGAGGGCATGGAGGCCCGCGGTAACGCGCAGGTCATCCGCTCCAAGGTGCCGCTCTCCGAGATGTTCGGGTACTCCACCGACCTGCGCAGCCGTACCCAGGGCCGCGCGGTCTACTCGATGCAGTTCCACGCGTACGAGCCCGTGCCGAAGTCCGTCGCCGATGAGATCGTCGCCAAAGTCGGCGGCGAGGTTCGGTAGGGGAGAGACTCATGGCAAAGAAGAAGTTCGAGCGGAACAAGCCGCACGTCAACATCGGCACCATCGGTCACGTCGATCACGGCAAGACGACGCTGACGGCCGCCATCACCTCGTGCCTCGCATCGAAGGGGCTGGCGGACTTCACGCCGTTCGACCAGATCGACAAGGCCCCCGAGGAGCGCGAGCGCGGCATCACCATCGCCATCGCGCACGTCGAGTACGAG
>JAHYJI010000016.1 GCA_019429145.1 Coriobacteriia bacterium
AGGGCTGACCCGGAGGATTCCCGGGGCCGACAGTGAGAGTCTGGATGGGAGAAGGAAGGACCGCGCACCAGCATGCGTCTGTTCACCGACGATTCCTCATCGATTGCCGACCCGTTCTTGAGGCGCGCCTGGATACTCGCGCGCAACGGCCTTGGCACGACCTCTCCGAACCCGATGGTCGGCTGCGTCCTGGTGCAGGGCACGGAGATCGTGGGGGAGGGGTGGCACTCACATGCCGGCGGCCCTCACGCCGAGGTCGTCGCCCTGCGTGAAGCCGGCTCCGCGGCCGCGGGTGCGACGGTCTACGTAACGCTCGAGCCCTGCGCTCACCACGGCCGGACGCCACCGTGCGCCGATGCGCTCGTGGAGGCAGGTGTAGCCCGGGTCTACATCGGAATGCCCGATCCGAGCCACGTGGCATCAGGAGGCGCAGAGCGCCTCCGTGCGGCCGGCGTCGACGTCATCTTTGCCGAAGACCCGACGCCGTTCGCCGCGCTCAATCCCGGATGGCTGATGCTCGTGCGGGAGGCGCGACCGTTCATCACCGTCAAGCTCGCGCTCACGCTGGACGCAAGGATCGCGGCAGCCCCGGGTGTTCGGACCCGGATCTCGGGTCCCGAGGCGCACGCCGTCACGATGCGGCTACGCGCCGCGTCCGATGCGGTGGTGGTCGGCGCGCGGACTGCGATCGCCGACAACCCCGCGCTCACGGTGCGCGACCCGGATGGTACACCCGCATCGCACCAGCCGCTGCGCGTGGTTCTGACGCGGCAGACCGATCCGGCTGGATGCTCGTTTCTCGGCGATGTCCACGGGAAGACGGCGGTGCTGATGCCTGCCGGATGCGGGATCAAGGCTCCTGAGGGTACACAGGCGATCGCGTACGACTCGGCCGGGGGTGTTACCGATGCTATGCGTGCGCTTGCTGCCGAGGGTATCGCACACGTGCTGGTCGAACCCGGCCAGACGCTGTTCACGGCCCTCTGGGACGAAGGCCTGCTCGATGAGTTGGTGCTCATCCATGCCGGTGGGGTCGGTGGACCGGGGTGGACGGGCAGCTACACCGGGTCCGGTGGCGCCGCCGCGCTCGAACTCGACACGAGTATGAGGGCGCTGGAGGCGGCAGTCGTCGGCGATGACGCGATCACGGTTTGGACGAGAAAGACGCAGGAGTAGCGCGTTCGCACGGGAGAGGAAGGACAGCACATGTTCACGGGACTCATCGAGTCTGAAGGGATCATCACGCGTACCGAGCGTGTTGCCGACGGCATGCGGGTCGAGGTCTACGCGCCCGAGTTCGGGCGCGACATGGCCATCGGTGACTCGATCGCCGTCGACGGATCGTGCCTGACGGTCGTCCAGTTCATCCGGGGTGCGTTTATCGCCGATGTGAGCTCCGAGACGCTCTCGCGAACCACACTGGGTGGGCTCCGGCAGGGCGCCAAGGTGAACCTGGAGCGGGCGCTGCGTCTGTCGGACCGTCTGGGGGGCCACATCGTGACCGGACACATCGACGACGTGGGAACACTCGTCATGCGGCATCCCGCAGGCAACTCGACCATCTACCAGTTCGCAGTGGCGCGGTCGCTCATGGAGTACATCGTGCCTAAGGGCTCTGTCGCAGTTGACGGCATATCGCTGACGATCGCGCAGACACGCGGGGACGGGTTCGCCGCTGCCGTCGTGCCCCATACCGAGTCAGCGACGACGCTCGGAGCGAAACCCACCGGTGCCAAGGTGAACATCGAGGTCGACATGATGGCCAAGTACGTCAAGCGCTTCGTCGAGCTCTATGCCGGTATCGACGACGATGCATCACCTCCGATCAGGCGGGGACTTGGCGACATGCTCCGCGAGATGGCTGATGGCCGATGATGACGAACACCGCTGACAGCCCTCTCTTCAGCACGGTCGAGGATGCAATCGCCGAGATCGCTTCCGGGCGGATGGTGATCGTCGTCGACGACGAGTCGCGTGAGAACGAGGGCGACCTGGTCATGGCAGCCGAGAAGGTCACGCCACAAGCCGTCAACTTCATGGCGACCCACGGTCGGGGACTGATCTGTCTCCCGCTGACGGGAGAGCGACTCGACGAGCTGCGAATCCCCCCGATGACCCAGACGAACACGTCGGAGCAGGGCACCGCGTTCCACGTGTCGATCGGTGCCAAGGGTCGCATCACTACGGGAATCTCTGCCGCCGATCGTGCCGCAACGGTGCTCGCAGCTATCGATCCGACGACGACTGCCGATGACATATCGATGCCCGGACACGTCTTTCCCCTGCGGGCCAAGCCCGGGGGCGTTCTCGAGCGCGCAGGCCACACCGAGACCGCTGTCGATCTGGCACGCCTTGCGGGGCTGCATCCGGCCGGAGTCATCTGCGAGATCATGAACTCTGACGGAACGATGGCGCGCCGACCACAACTCGAGCGCTTCGCTGCAGAGCACGGGCTCATCATGGTCACCGTCGCCGACATCATCAGGTTCCGCAGGCGCACTGAGCGGCTCGTCGAGCGCACCTCGACGGTCAATCTGCCGACCCGGCACGGACAGTTCGTCGCGCACGGCTACACCTCGCGAATCGACGCTTCGACGCATGTCGCGCTCGTGGTCGGTGATGTTGCAGGCGCGCACGATGTGCTCGTCCGCGTCCACTCCGAGTGCCTGACCGGGGACGTCTTCCACAGTCTCAGGTGCGATTGCGGGGCTCAACTTGAAGAGGCCATGCGTCTCGTTCAGGCCGAGGGAAGGGGAGTCATCCTCTACATCGTCGGCCACGAGGGCCGCGGCATCGGGCTCGCCAACAAACTGAAAGCCTATGAACTCCAGGAGGCTGGTGCGGACACGGTGGAGGCTAACGAGGCACTCGGGTTCGCGCCGGACCTGCGGGACTATGGTATCGGTGCACAGATCCTCGCTGACCTCGGACTCACGTCGATGCGGCTTCTGACGAACAACCCCACCAAGATCGTCGGGCTCGAGGGATACGGACTGCACGTGACCGAGCAGGTCTCTCTCGAGGTCCCGGCGTGTGACGACAACCGTGCATACCTAACGACCAAGCGGGAGAAGATGGCGCACACGCTCCTGCTCGATGATGGTGTGACCACCGAAAGGGAGGAAGAGTAATGAGTACGTTCGAGGGCAACCTTATCGGGACCGGGTTGAAGATCGGGATCGTCGTGAGTAGGTTCAACGAGCTCCTCTCCGGGCGCTTGCTCGCAGGAGCACAGGACGGGCTGGCGCGTCACGGGGTCTCCGTGGACGACGTGGATGTCGCCTGGGTACCCGGTGGGTTCGAGATCCCGCTAGTGGCCAAGCGGATGGCCTCGTCCGGTCGCTACGACGCGATTCTGGCGCTCGGAGTCGTCATCCGCGGCGGGACACCGCACTTCGAGTACGTTGCATCTGAGGTTGCGAAGGGCGTAGCCCATGCCTCGTTCGAGTCAGGAGTTCCCGTCATGTTCGGTGTCATCACCGCCGACACCATCGAGCAGGCCGTCGAACGGGCGGGCACCAAGGCCGGGAACAAGGGCTGGGACGCAGCTCTCGGGGCGATCGAAATGGCGAATCTGGCCAAGTCGTTGGGCTAGACGCAGGAGCGGATCGGAAAACCAGGAAGCCCCGGCCAGATGGTCGGGGCTTCCTCTGCGTCCAGTGGGCTCTCGCCACCCTGTGGCTATCAGCCGTGGACCGTTGGTTCCCTTGCCGCCTCGGAAGACGGGTGTCACACAGTATCAGACAGAACCGTCACCAACAAGAGAAGGTACGTTCGATTCGACGAGCGGCGGCCACTGAGCGCTGAGTGGCGATGTGCGTAGCCCGTTCGGTCCGATAGAATGGGTTCAGACCACGCTCGCGACCAGACACGGAGGAGTTACCATGGGTGTCGGCGGCACATCTGATGAGCCGGTCACTGACGGGCGGAGCACGGTCGTCGAGGTGTTCGGCGTCAAGCTCTCGGTCAAGAACCGCAGGCTTGCAGAGATACTCTCCATGGACGCGGCCGAGGCGCTCGGTTTCGAAGGCAAGTCTCCCAAGGTCCAAGACCACGATCTCGAAACCCACGTGGTCAACGAAGCAGCTCCCTTTGCCGTGGTGGCGGCACCCGGTCCGGACGATGCGGCCGAAGCCCAGCGTCGTACGGAGCTTCGGCATCACGTCGAGGCTATCGCCGCGTCCCTCGGCTTCACGGTGGCCGCCGGCGGCAAGTGGCACTCGCCATCGGGTCAGACACTGCATGCACGGATCGTCTCGAGAGCCGTCTCCGCGGCGGCGGCTGCCGATACAGTGGCTAAGCTCGTAGGGCTCATGAAGGATCGCCCTGCCGGGGAGTCCGTTGTGCTGATCACACACGACCGGCAGGCTGCTGCTACGTTCATCGGCGTCATCCGGGACCGCCAGGCACACGCCGCCTTCCGGGTCGTGAGCGTCGAGGACCTCGAGGTGCTCGGCGCGATGTCGGACAGCGCCCGCGCGGATCACGCCACCTTCATCGCCCTCCTCTCTCCCCAGGCGGCGGTTGATATCGGCCCCGCCATCGCTCAGATGTGTCAGGGCTCGTCAGGTCAACCGTAGGGACTGGCGCGTCGCGGTTCCGGATGGCTTGACACCCTCGCACCCGGGGACTATCGTTCTGAAATCATACTGTTTTGGTAAGGATTCCAGCCGAGGAGCCGAGACCGGATGCGTCTGACCGCTAAGAGCGAGTACGGATTGCTCGCCATGATCGATCTTGCGTGCCGGATCGATCAGGGTCCGGTCAGCGCCCGTGAGATCTCCGACCGTCAGGGCATACCCGCCAAGTACCTCGAACAGCTCTTCGTGGGCCTGCGTAAGGCGGGTCTCGTCGGAGCGGTGCGCGGCGCTCACGGTGGTTTCGCTCTCGAGCGTCCGGCCACCGATATCACGGTCCTCGATGTCGTCGAGGCGCTCGAGGGTTCGCTGCGTCCGACGGTCTGCGATGGGGATCGAGCCGCTGTGTGCGGGCGTGGCGACGCGTGTGCCGCTGCCGGTGTATGGGACCGGGCCACCAGTGCTGTACGCGAGGTGCTGGACTCCACCACGCTGGCTTCGCTCGCGCGCGCCCAGGAAGTCCTTGACGAGTCGGGCGCTGCCCGAGGTCCTGTTGAGAGGTAGGAGAGCGTGATGGAAGCCCGCGACGCATATCTCGACTACGCTGCAACCACACCGGTCGACGAGCGGGTCGTCGAAGCCATGCTGCCGTACTACACGGAAGTGTGGGGCAACCCGAACAGTCTCTATCGCCGAGGGCGCGAGGCGTACACCGCACTGGAGGCGGCGCGCGAACGGGTCGTCGGAGCGATCGGTGCGACCCACCCGAACGAGGTCATCTTCACCGCCGGAGGCACCGAGGCAGATAACACCGCACTGATCGGCATCACGATGCGGGCGCGCCCTGACGGTGGCCACCTGATCGTCTCCGCGTTCGAGCACCACGCCGTCCTCGAGCCCGCGCACTTCCTCGAGAAGTCCGGATACGAGGTCACGTACCTTGCTCCGCGCCCGGAGGGCTACATCGACCCCGAGGATCTGCGCAACGCCCTGCGCGACGACACCGTGCTCGTCTCGGTGATGCACGGCAACAACGAGATCGGCACGCTCCAACCGATCAGCGAGCTGGCCGGGGTGGCGCACGAACGTGGCGCGCTGTTTCACACGGACGCTGCACAGACCCTCGGCAAGGTGCCCGTCAACGTCGCCGATCTCGGTGTGGATGCGGCGTCATTCTCGGGCCACAAGATCTACGGCCCCAAGGGTGTTGGCGCGCTGTACCTGAAGCGTGGGACCCCGTTTGCCCCGATGGTCCGCGGCGGCGGTCAGGAGTTCAAGAAGCGCTCCGGGACGCAGAACGTGGCGGGTGTCGTCGGGTTTGCTACCGCGCTCGATCTGGTCCTGGCCGAGCTGCCCGACGAGGCGGCGCGGCTCGCATCGCTCAGAGAGCGGATCGTGAGCGGAGTGACGTCAACGATCGAGAACACGATCGAGAGCGCGACCTATCCCGAGCGCCTGCCTAACATCGCTCACATGATCATCAAGGGAGTCGAGGGCGAGGCGATGCTGCTGCAGCTCGACGCCAAGGGCGTCGCAGTGTCCACCGGCTCCGCGTGCTCCTCGGGTAGCCTTGAGCCCAGCCACGTCCTGCTCTCGATCGGATGCCCGCCCGAGTTGGCGCACGGTTCGGTGCGTGTGTCGGTCGGCAGGTTCACGTCCACCGAGGATGTCGAGTACTTCCTCGAGGTGTTTCCGCCCATCGTCGAACGGCTCAGAGTGATGTCGCCGCTCTACGCGAAGATGTACGGCTCGGCAACTACGTAGTACGACGTCGGCAGGGCCGTGCGCCCGGATGCGAGGAAGGGACTCCCGTGCTCTATAGCGACAAGGTCATGGACCACTTCAACAACCCGCGTAACGTTGGTGTCCTCGATGATGCTGATGGCATCGGCGAAGTCGGCAACCCGGTGTGCGGTGACGTCATGAAGATCTCCATCAAGGTGGCCGACGACAAGATCGACGACATCCGCTTCCAGACCCTCGGGTGCGGTGCTGCCATCGCTACCAGTTCGATCGTGACTGAGATGGCGCGTGGTATGTCTCTTGAGCAGGCGGTCGCCATCACCAAGAAGCAGGTTGCCGAGGAACTCGGCGGTCTTCCGCCCGCGAAGATGCACTGCAGCGTGCTCGCAACTGACGGCCTCAAGAAGGCGGTTGACGACTATCTCGTGACGCACGGTCGGGACCCCATCGCGGTCGGCACGATCGCCCACGACGACCCTGAGTTCGATCCACACGCCGAGGAGCACGACGACGCGTGTGAGGTCACCGAGGAGTAGCGCGCGCCGGTGGCCTCTGTATGGGTTGCGATGAGCGGTGGCGTTGACTCTTCGGTCGCCGCCGCGCGTCTCGTAAGAGAGGGTCACCGGGTCACCGGAGTGACGATGCAGCTGCTGCCCGAGGGCGACGAACCCGGCAGGTGCTGCTCTGTCGATGCGGTCCACGCAGCCCGGCGAGTCTGCGACCTGCTCGGCATCGAGCACTACACACTCAACATGCGCGACGTCTTCGAGGCGCACGTCATCGAGCCTTTCGTGAGGGCGTACGCCTCGGGTCTCACCCCGAACCCCTGCATCGCCTGCAACGATCGGCTGAAGTTCGCGCTGCTGCTCGCTCGCGCGCGTACCCACGGGGCCGAGGCGCTCGCCACCGGCCACTACGCGCGCATCGTAAGCGATGAGGTTGGCAGGTTCTGGCTTCATCGCGCCCGTGATCCTGCGAAGGACCAGTCCTACTTTCTCTACCGGCTCACCGAGCCCGCGATCGAGAGCGTGTGGTTCCCGCTGGGCGACACCACCAAGGCCGAGGTACGCGCCGAGGCGCGCAGCCTGGGCCTGCCCACCGCGGAACGTCCGGAGAGCCAGGAGGTCTGCTTCGTGCCGCAGGATGCGGGCTCGTTCGTGGCGGCACGGGTGCCTTCCGCGGGATCGCCGGGTCCTATCCTCGATGAGCACGGCGAGCGGGTCGGCACCCACACAGGTATCGGCCGTTATACGATAGGACAGCGCAAGGGTCTGGGGATCGCCGGAGGCCCCTGGTTCGTGTCGGAGATCAGGGCCGCCGAGAACGCGGTCGTGGTCGCCCACGGGGCCCCCGCTGTCGTTACCTCGATCGCACTCGAGGACGTGGTCTGGCGTGATGCGGCCTGCGCCCGGGTCGCTGCGGTCGTGAGATACCGCTCGGACCCTATCCCTGCGTCGATCACGCCGACCGCTGACGGCGTTCTCGTCGAACTCGATCTGCCCGTTGCGGGGGTCGCTCCCGGTCAGGCTGTCGTATGCTACACGGGTGACCGGGTAGTGGGCGGAGGAGTGGTGAGAGCGACGCGATGATGATGGACCTGCACATCCACACCGAGCGGTGCGGCCACGCTGCGGGACGGCCGTCCGAGTACCTTGCCGAGGCGCGGCGTGCGGGGCTTGAGATCGTCGCGTTCACCGACCATCTCCCGCTTCCTGACGGCTACGATCCCGACGAGGAGTACGCGATGCGTCCCGCCGAACTCGGCGAGTACGTCGCCGAGGTCCGCGAGGTGGCCCACTCATCGGGCGCTGCGCCCCGGGTGCTGCTCGGCATCGAGGCGGATTGGATTCCGCAACACCGGGCTTACACGGCCGGCCGCATCGCCTCACACGCCTTCGACATCGTTCTCGGCTCAGTTCACTTCCTCGACGATTGGGTGTTCGATGACCCCCGCCTCATCGACGAGTGGTCGCGCAGGGACGTCAGGGACGCGTGGACGCACTACTTCGAGACGCTCACGCAGGCTGCATCGAGCGGGCTGTTCGACGTGATGGCCCACCCTGACCTCGTGAAGAAGTTCGGATATGTTCCGCCGGGCGATCTGAGCGCGCTCTACGAGGAGGTGGCCGCTGCGATCGCGGATGCCGGGGTGGCCATCGAGGTGTCCTCGGCCGGACTGCGCAAGCCGTGCCGTGAGATCTACCCGTCGGACGACCTGCTCTCGGCGTTCTGCCGGGCGGGCGTGCCGGTGACCACCGCATCGGACGCGCACTCGCCCCGGGAGGTCGGCAGAGGCCTCACTGAGGTGAGAGATGCCGTCGCACGCGCGGGGTACACCAAGATCGCGTACTTCGAGGCACGGGAGATGCGGGAGGTGGCGCTGTGAGCGTCCGGGTGGCCGATGTCGTGGACGCGATCCATGATGCGTTTCCTGCGGAGTGGGCAGAGTCCTGGGACCGCGTCGGGCTTCTGGCGGGCGATTCCGCGGCAGAGGTCTCGAAGGTGCTCGTCTCGCTCGATCCGACGCCTGCCGCTCTCGAGCGCGCCCGACAGGCGGGCGCTCGGGCCCTCGTGACCCATCACCCGGCGTTCCTGGAACCGCCTGCCACTCTCACACCACGCGGCGCGGGAGTCGCCTTCGCCGCCCTTGAGGCGGGGATCGCGCTGATCGCGGCGCACACCAATCTCGACCGGGCACCGCGCGCAGCCGCGGCGCTGCCGCATCTTCTCGGCCTCGACCCCGGACGCCCTCTTGAAGACGCGCACCTCCCCATGTCCATGATCACCGTCTTCGTTCCCGGGGAGGCGGAACACGCCGTCACCGAAGCGATGGCCCTGGCTGGTGCAGGCAGGATAGGGGAGTATCGCGGCTGCTCGTTCGCAGCTTCCGGGACGGGGGCCTTCACCCCTGCCGATGACGCCTCTCCCCATTCAGGCGCGCCCGGCGAAGCAAGTTCGGCCCGGGAGCTGCGCCTGGAGATGGTCGCCCCACCGGCCTGCGCTGGCGCGGTCGTCCGCGCCGCGCGCGATGCACACCCCTACGAAGAGCCGCTCATCACAGTCACGCCGGTCACTATCGCCCGCGGTAACGCCCGCATGGGTCGCATCTCCGCGCTTCGTGAACCGACATCACTGGCGACCTTCGTCGACCACGTCTCGGACGTCTTCCGCATCACCCCGAGGGTCTGGGGTGATCCTGGTGCCCGGCTGGCGTCTGTCGCTACCGCCACGGGTTCGGCCGGCTCGCTGGTTCCTGCGGCCCTCGAGGCTGCCGTCGATGTCCTGGTGGCCGGTGAGGTGCGCTATCATGACGCCCAGACAGCAGCCGCTGCGGGCCTGTGCGTCGTGGAGATCGGTCACGACGTGTCGGAGTGGCCGCTGGTGCCGGTTCTTGCGTCCGCACTCTCCGGTGCTCCGGACCTGAGCGCGGTAACTGTACTCGTCGACCCGCCCGCCGCCGGCTGGTGGACCCCGTAGAGGAGTCGCTGATGGATGTGCCCACGGCACTGATCGCCCTGCAGACGTGCGACCTGGAGATCCGCCGGGCGGCAAAGCTCCTCGATGAGCTTCCGGAGAAGCGTTCGATCCTCGAGACCCGCCACAAGTCCGAGGAGGTCCGTCAGCTCAAAGGCAAGGCCGAGGAGCTCGTTCACCGGCTGGAAAGAGCCATCGCCGCGAACACCGATGAAGTCGCCGCGCTCGACGAGAAGATCGCCGGTGTCCAGAAGACCCTCGACGGCGGACAGGTGACCAACCCCAAGGAGGTCCACAACCTGTCGCGCGAGATGGATGCGCTCAAGCGGCGCGAGGACAAGCTGGACAACGACACGCTCTCGCTCATGGAGCGGCTCGAGAAGGCCCGGGAACAGGTCGCCAAGGTGGATACCGCGCTACAACGCCTTTCGACCCGTGAGAGCGAACTTATCGCCGCGTATCGCCTCAAGGGCGGAGAGGTCCAAAGCGACCTGGAGGCGCACAAACAGCAACGCGCCGAACTAGCGGCAGCGGTCGGCGATGAGTTGCTCGCGCGCTACGAGGCCGCCGCTGCGGCCAAGGGCGGCATCGGGGCTGCGAGACTTCTCGAGGTGGCGTGTTCAGCATGCCGGGTCGAGCTCCCGTCCGAGCGGCTGCGAGAATTGCGCGAAGGTCCTGACGTCGGCGTGTGCCCCAACTGCCGGCGCCTGCTCGTTGTCCGGGGGGACGATGCGTCCGAGTAGCAAGACGCCCTGCGTGCTCTACACAGACGGCGGTTCCCGCGGGAACCCCGGTCCGGCGGGCTCCGGGTTCGTCCTGCTCGATCCCTCGGGCGCCGTCATGTGCGCTGCAGGTCACTTCCTCGGCGAGGCGACCAACAACCGCGCCGAGTACGACGGTCTCATCCGGGGGCTCGAGGCGGCGCTGTCGCGGGAATGTCGGGCGCTGGAGGTCCGGATGGACAGCGAGCTGATCGTCCGGCAGATGACCGGTCGCTACCGCGTGAAGAACGAGGGTCTGAAGGAACCGTTCGCGCGCGCCCGGGCGCTCGCGAGTCGTGTCGGTGATGTGCGCTTTGTACACGTACGGCGTGCCGAGAACACCGAGGCCGACCGGCTCGCCAACGAGGCGATGGACGCGAGAGGTCCCGTTGGGGATCCCCCCGAGCCCTGTCGGGACGACGACACGCAGGGCATGCTCTTCTGAGGAGGTCGCCTGTGTACGAGTTGACGGTCAAAGGGCACTTCGACGCCGCTCACGCGCTGCACGGGTATCCCGGTGAGTGTCGCGAACTGCACGGTCACACCTGGGACGTCGAGGTGACGGTTCGCGGCGAGCACCTCGACGACATCGGGATCGTCTACGACTTCAAGCGCCTGAAGGAGGATCTCGGAGCGGTCCTCGGGAGGTACGATCACGCCTTCCTCAACGAGGTTCCACCGTTCGACACGCTCAACCCGACGGCAGAGAATCTCGCACGCATCGTGTTCGAGGAACTCGACGGAGTCGTCGGCGATGAGGTCACTGTCGCCGAGGTCGCGGTGTGGGAGTCGCCGATAGCGAGGATCGTCTACCGGGGGTAGTCCGCCCGGCCGCGGGGCAGGCCGCGAAAGGGGAGCGGACATAGAAGTGTCCCGAGAAACCTCGTCCGCGTGGTGCCTACTCCGCTGCTTCCCATTTCCCTCCATTGGAGTCCCGCTCGACTAGGCCAACTCGCGTTATGCCCACTCTCACGTTCCCCCGCCGGCGGCTACTGGTACGCAACCTTTCGGTACTCGCCAGGTCCGACTTCTCGGGACAACTGCTACGTTACAGGCACTGCTCGAGGGCGTCAAGCACCTTTTCGCAGAAATGCCAGTTAACTGCTGAACGGAATCTATCTGGGGCTTACCGGTCACTATCGGCGTACGAACGGAACAGCGGCGAATCTGTGCATCACCGAGGCACAGGGACCCCCATCGCCTTGAGACACGAGCAGTGTTAGGGTAGACTAATTCCGGTTGAACTCCCGGTCTCCCTGCTCTTGTGGAGGTGTCCCGATGCCCACCGAGACTCTCGAGGAGTACCTCGAAACGATCTACAAACTCGCCGAACGAGGCGCGGTGCGCCCTACTCCTATCGCCGAGGCGCTGGGAGTGTCGGGCCCGACTGTGACAGCCACGCTCAAGCGTCTGGAATCACGCGAGTTGATCACTCGCAGCGATGGCGACGTCGTTCTCACGGACACCGGCAAGACGCTCGCAATCGATATCATCAGACGGCACCGCCTCGCCGAACGCTTTCTGGTCGATGTGCTCCGGTTGCCCTGGGAGGAAGCCCACGAGGACGCGTGTCGCCTGGAGCACGCACTCTCGCCGCGTGTGATGGAGGCGCTCGAGGAGTATCTCGACAACCCCGAGGTGTGTCCGCACGGGCATCCGATACCGAGTGCAGAGGGCGAGATCGTACCCGTGAAGGGGGTCCCGCTCTGCGACGTCGATAGTGGCCGTACCTCCGAGATCCTCCAGGTCTCCGAGGACGACGAGGCCATGCTGACCTATCTCGGTTCGCTTGGCATGTACCCCGGTACGCCCGTGCGCGTGTGTGAGGTCGCACCGTTCAAAGGGCCACTGTTGATCGAGGTGAACGGCACGACCTATGCACTGGGTCGGGACGTGGCCGAGCGCATACTCGTCAGCGCCGACCTCGGCTGACGGGGCACTTTCTATGCCCGCGTGTCACGGCCCAGTACCGTCAGAGCTCTTCCCCGAAGGGCGTCCGGAACGCCTCATCGCCTTCGCCGGAAACCCCAACGTCGGCAAGTCGACGCTTTTTAACAGCGTGACCGGCCAAGACGTCATCACGGCGCATTACGCCGGCAAGACGGTCGACGTCAACGTCGGTCATACGGTCATCGGCGAGGAGATCGCGAACGTCATCGACCTGCCCGGGACGTACGGCCTGGACGATGCTTCCGAGGTATCGCTGACCACGCGCCGCGCCCTGCTCGACCTGAGGCCAGACGCGACGATCGTCGTGCTCGATGCGTCGAACCTTACGCACAACCTCGCGCTTGCGTTCGAAGTCCTCGACTTGGGTCTGCCGGTGGTTCTCGCCGCGAACATCGCCGACGTGGCCCGGCGTGCCGGGACTGAGGTCGACGCAGCGCGACTTGCTGCGGCAACGGGTGCACGAGTCATCGAGACCGTCGCGGTGACCGGTGAGGGTATCAGCGACCTGATGACCGCGGCGCTTGAGGTCGCCGAGGAGCCACGCCCCCTTCCGACACCGCTTCACCGGTACACGATAGACGTGGAAACGTCAGTGGCCCCGCTGATCGCCACGGTGAAAAGCCGCGGTAGCAGTGCGCTGTGTCTGGAGGGGCGTCCGCTTGCGCTGCAGCTTCTCGAGGGCAGGACGGACGTGATCGAGGCACTCGAGGAGCAGGGTGACACGGGCCTGATCCGTGTTGCCGCGGAGACCCGGGTCGCCGTCGAACACCTCTCGGGCGGACGCCCATCGTTCGTGCTGCACCGCGAGCGGCATACGCTGGCGAAGCAGGTGGCCGACGAGTGCATATCGCAACGGAAGGTTCGCCGGCAGATCCCCTGGGAGAAGCTGGCTACCGCGCCCCTCACCGGCATCCCGATGCTCATCGCCGCGCTCGCCTCCATCTTCCTGTTGCTCTTCTTCGTGGGCGAGTTCCTCGCGGGCCTCTTCTCCTCGGGCTGGGCCGCGTTCGTCTCACCGCACATCCAGGCGCTGGTCGGGGCGATCGCCGGTGACGGAGTCATCGGAAGCACGCTGCTCTGGGGGCTCGACTCCGGTATCGAGGCTGCGCTCGGTATCGGGTTGCCCTACATCCTCACCTTCTACTTCCTGCTCGCTATCCTCGAGGACAGCGGATACCTCAACGCGGTGGCGTTCCTGTCCGACAACATGATGCACCGGCTCGGACTTCACGGGCGGGCGATCATCCCGCTCGTCGCCGGTGCGGGGTGCAGCGTGCCTGCCGTGCTCTCAACGCGGGTACTCTCCTCCGACCGTGAGCGGTTCATCGCGGCCACGCTCGTGTCCTTCGTGCCGTGTAGCGCGCGCACGGCGGTCATACTCGGCGCGGTGGGACACTACATCGGTATCGGGCCTGCCCTCGGGGTCTACGCGGTCACGGTAGTCGTGACGATCACGGTAGGCGCGGTGATGGCCCGCGTGGTCCCGGGGCAGACGCGGGGACTCGTGATGGAGATGTTCGCCTTCCGACGCCCGAAGGTCGCGATCGTGGCCCGGAAGGCGTGGGGGCAGTTCGTCGAGTTCCTCGTGGTCGTCATCCCGCTGGTGGTCGTAGGGAGCATCGTGCTCGGCGGGTTGTACGAGAGCGGATGGCTGTGGAGTCTGACGACCCCGCTCGACCCGCTCGTCGTCGGTCTGCTCGGTCTGCCGTCGGTTGCCGGGCTGACGCTGCTCTTCGGTGTGCTACGCAAGGAGTTCGCACTGCAGTTGCTCGTCACCCTGGCGATCGCAAGCATGGGGGAGGAGGCACGTGATCTCACCGCGTTCATGAGCAGTACCGACCTCTTTGTCTACGCGCTCGTGAACACGCTCGCGATCCCGTGCATCTCGACCATCGCGGTACTCGGGAAGGTGCTCGGCCGGAGGCGGACGGCGCTCGTCGTCGCCATCACCGTCGGGACCGCGCTTGGTGTGGGGGCCTTCTTCGCGCGGGCCATACCGATCGTCACGAACCTGCTCGGGTAGTCTCTCAGAGGTTCCTGTCAGAGGGGTTGGCTACCTTGTATAGCGAACATATGTTCGGTATGCTCTGTTCCCCTCGACGTAAGAAGGTCTCCCGTGGGCCACAACGCTGCAATCAAAGAGCATCGCGCGCTTCCTGAAGGGCTCCCGCTCGACCTGTTCGACTCTGCCGAGGGCCGGCGTCCGATCGTGCTCGATCTGCTCGCCACACCCTGGCTCGTGCGGGCCTCCGAGCTCCGGCTTCCGGGCGATAGCGGGCTCGGTCGCAGGATCGGCGAGGCGGTCGCGGTCTCGTGGGACGCAGCCCGGCGTTCGCCGGTTGCGTTCGCGTGGCGCGGGCGGGTCTACGACGTCACCTCGGTCGTGCAGACCTGGGCGGTCGAGCACGCGTGGTGGGACGCCGGGCAGCGGGTGAGCCGGCGCTGCTGGCGGGTGCTCGCTGGAGACGGTGGCACGTACGACCTCGCGTTCGAACGCCTCACGGGCGCGTGGGTCCTCCTCGGCATGCAGGACTGAGGGCTGCTGCCTACGTTGCGGGCACTCCGGGTATCTACCGGAGGTGAAGGAACGCTCCACGGAACGGATCGGAGGGAGCGTCGTGAACAGCCGCGTGGTCCCGATTATCGCGATCGCGCTCCTCGTCGTAGGAGTACTCGGCATAGCGGCCACGACCGTGCTCCAGCGCTCGTCGACGCCCGTGCTCCAGGGCAGAGCCCCTGACGCCATGGATGCGATGTTCATCGAGGAGATGGTCCCGCATCACCAAGACGCGATCGACATGGCTGAGATGGCGCTCGGGCGCAGCGAACGCCCGGAGATCATGCAGCTCGCCGAGGACGTCATCCGGACCCAGAGTGCGGAGATCGATCAGATGCGCGCGTGGTACCGCGAGTGGTACGGCGCCGATGTGCCCGAGAGTGGCGGCCGGCCGGGCATGATGGGTCGTGGCTCGCCAGGCATGATGTGGCAGGGCACGGTCGACCTGGAGGCACTGGAAGAGGCCGACGAGTTCGACAAGGTCTTCCTCGAGGCGATGGTCCCGCACCACGAGATGGGGGTCATGATGTCCCGCATGGCCGGCAGCGTCACGAGACGGCCGGAGTTGCGTGAGCTGACGCGCTCGATCGAACGGGCGCAGCGCCAGGAGATCGCGGACATGAGACGGTGGTACGAGGAGTGGTACGGGCGCCGGTGATCCGGCAACCGTGCAGGCGTGAAGGAGTTGAATGGCCATGATGGGACCGTACGGTTGGGGATACGACATGATGGGCGGCGGCTGGTTCGGCGGCCTGTTGATGCTTCTCTTCAGCGTGTTGGTCATCGCCGGCGTCGTGCTGCTCGTGATCTGGGCGGTGCGGCAGTCGACGGGGCAGACCGGCTCGCACGAGTCTCAGTCAGCCCCGCCGCAGACGAGCTCTGACGAGGCGGTCGCGATCGCGAGGAAGCGTCTTGCGGCCGGCGAGATCACGAAAGAACAGTACGAGGACCTGATCCGCGTACTGGGTGGATGATCCGTGCACGGGAGCATGAACTCACTCTAGCGGGCCCCTTGTCGACCGAACATATGTTCGATACTCTGGAGACCCCCGTCCGAGAGGTCTCCCGTGGGTCGCAACACCTCCTTCGTCCACCTGCACGTGCACTCGCACTTCAGCTTCGGTGACGGTGCGGCCGGTCTTGCCGAGCTGATCGCGCATGCGGGCGAGTTCGGGATGGGCGCGCTCGGCCTTACCGACCACCAGGGCCTCTACGGGGCGCTGCGCTTCTACCGGGCCGCGAAGGAGGCGGGCATCCGTCCGATCATCGGGGCCGAGGTGGTTATCGAGAGCACCGGGGCGAGCGGGGAGGAGTGCGACCTGCCTCCCGGGCAGCGTCTCGTACTGCCCGCGCCGGTCGGGTTCGGACGTGCCGCAGGCTCAGGGTTCCACCTCACGCTCCTCGTGAAAGACATCGGCGGCTACCGCAATCTCTGCCGGCTCCTCGCCCGGACCCACGTGCGGTCGGCGATGGAGCCGAGTGTGGCCACCCTTGCCGACCTGGCGCGCTGCTCGGAGGGGCTCATCGCATTGAGCGGCTGCCCGTGCGGTGAGGCCGGCTCGTCGGTGCGTGCCGGTGACCTCGCCCGTGCGCGCGTTGCGCTCGTGCGCCTGGCCGGATGTTTCGCGCCCGGTGACTTCTACGTCGAGCTCATGCATCACCTCACCCCCGAGGCGCCTCGCTACGTTGCCACACTGGCAGCCCTTGCGGAGTCATGCGGACTGCCGGTGGTCGCCACCAACAACGTTCACTATCTGCACGCCGCGGAGTTCCGTCTCCACGACGTGCTCTCGGCCGTCTCGGCGCGAATGTCTCTGCCCGGACCCTACGAGCGCCCCAATGCCGAGCTCTGGCTGAAATCGCCCGCCGAGATGCGTCGGCTGTTCGCCGCCTACCCTCAGGCATGCGACGCGACCCTGGAGATCGCCGAACGCTGCGACCTGGACCTGGGCCTCGGGTCGTTCCATTTCCCGGCAGCCGAGGTACCGCACGGCGAGACTCCCTACTCGGTGCTTTCCAAGGCCGCCTGGCGCGGGCTGGAGGAACGCTACCGGCCCGTGACATCGGCTTCGGTGGGCCGGTTACAGCATGAGCTCGCTATCATCGAGGAACTAGGGTTCCCCGAGTACTTCCTGGTAGTGAAGGAGATCGTGGACTTCGCCCGGCGGGAGGGCATCCGCTACTCGGGGCGCGGCAGCGCCGGGGACTCGATCGTCGCCTACGTGCTGGGTATCACCGGGGCCGACCCGATCGAGTACGAACTGCTCTTCGAGCGGTTTCTCAATCCCGCACGCCGCCAGATGCCCGATATCGACGTCGATTTCGACTCGGCGAGGCGCGACGAGGTCATCGAGTTCATCTACCGGAGATTCGGCTCCGAACACGTCGCGATGGTCGCGACCGTCAACACGATGACCGCCCGCTCGGCCGTGCGTACCGCGGCCCGCGCGTTCGGTCACGGGATCGACGAGGTGAACGCGCTCTCGCGCCACCTGCCGTGGGTCTCGGCGCACCGGCTGCGTGACGTGCTCGCGACCTATCCCGAGTGCCGGGGTCACCCGCTGCGCGAGTCCCGCTACGAGCCGGTGCTCGAGATTGCCGAGCAGCTCGATTCATGCCCGATGCACCTCGGTACGCACCTCGGGGGGTTCATCATCACGCGCGAGCCTATCGACACCTGGACGCCGCTGCAGTGGGCCGCCAAGGGCGTGGTGGTCTCGCAGTACGACAAGGACGACGTCGAGGCGCTCGGTCTCGTGAAGATGGACATCCTCGGCCTGCGCATGCACTCGGCCATCACCGAGACGGTCGCGCTCGCCCGCGCACGCGTGGGCGACGACGCCGTGCCCGAGCCCTTCGACCTCGTCCACGACGACCCGCGCGTCTACGAGACCATCGCAAGCGCGGACACGGTCGGTGTCTTCCAGCTCGAGAGCAGCGGGCAGCGCAACCTCAACACCCGTTTGCGTGCAAGCCGCTTCGAAGACGTCATCGCCGCGATCTCGCTCTTCCGGCCCGGACCGCTCGAGGCCGAGATGATCACGCCGTTCATCCGGCGCAGACACGGGATCGAGGAGGTAAGCGTTCCGCACCCGGCGATGGCTGACGTGCTTGCGGATTCCTACGGGGTCATCGTCTACCAGGAGCAGGTGCTGCTCGTCGCACGCGCGGTTGCCGGGTTCGACCTGGCCGAGGCGGACTCGCTGCGCCGTGCGATGACGAAGGGCCGCAGCCGCGCGGAGATGGTGCGCATCCGCGGGCACTTCATCGAGCGGGCGCTCGAGCGAGGGGTCGAGGAGGAGGTTGCGGCCGAGGTCTTCCGGCAGCTCGAAGGGTTCGCCGCCTACGGCTTCAACAAAGCGCACGCCGCGTGCTTCGCGGTGGTCTCGTATGCGAGCGCGTGGCTGCGGACGTACTTTCCGGCCGAGTTCGCCGCAGCGATCCTCAACAACGAGCCGATGGGTTTCTACACGCCGCGCCTCGTGGCCAACGACGCCCGGCGTCACGGCATCGCGCTGCTCGCTCCCCACATCAACGAATCACGCGAACGCTACACCGTCGCCGATGCCGGCCGGGCCATCCGCGTGGGACTGCGCGACGTGCACGAGATGACTGCCCGCCTGCTGGCTGCCATCGAGTGCGAGCGAACGGTGCGGCCCTTCCGCGATCTCGCCGACTTCCTGCGCCGGACCCGTGCCGAGGCACAGGCCGCCGAGAGCCTCATCCGCATCGGTGCCCTCGACGGGCTGGGCGTAAGCGAGGCCGACAGACCTCCCACCCGCGACGAGATGCTGGCGCTCCTGCCCGAGCTCAAGGCGACCATCGCCCGAGAGGGAGTAGCCGGCGATGATGTCCTCCTGCTCGCACCGGGCCCGGTACGCCCGGTCGAAGACACCTCGCACGTAAGCGGGTGGTCGCCGGCCCGCCGCCTCTCGGCCGAGCTCGAGTTGTGCGGACTCTCGCTCACCTGTCACCCGCTCGAACTCGCCGAGCCGGACCTGCGCGGGCGGGATGTGACGTTCGCGCGTGACCTGCGAGCGCTGCCCGACCGTACGAAGGTGCGCGTGTGCGGTGTGCGCGAACGGGCTCAGACCCCGCGCACCCGCTCGGGAAAGCGCACGTGCTTCCTCACGCTCGAAGACGCGACCGGCCTGCTCGACGTCGTCGTCTTCGAGGACGCGCTCCAGCGGGCGGGGGAGACGATCGTCAAACACCGCTGCTATCTCGTGGAAGGCGCGCTGCAGAACAACCACGAGCGGGGGTTGGCGATCGTTGCGGAGTCAGTGGCCCCTTACACGGTTCGAACCGCCTCAGGGACGGCCGTACGGCTTCGCAGGGGTGTTCCGAGCGGGCCGATGGGACCCTCACTCGGCGGCGCCGGTGCTGCCGAGGAGGAGCTATGACGAGCGCTCGTCTCCCTCCCGATCACCGGGAGACTGCGGGGGAGTGCCGGTGTCCCGGGCAGGATGGGCACCGTGGCGCAGGGCTGTCGAGCCAAACCGTCTGTGCACCTCGTCGATGCTCTCGGCGAGTCGATCGAGTACTGGATCGGACACGGGGGCCTCGTCGAGCAGGTCCATCTGTATCGCGCGTTCCTCGAACCCGCTCAGCCCGACCCCGATCAGGCGCACGCCCACACCCGGTGACCAGACCTCATCGAGGAGATCCAGGGTCGTTTCGACGATTCGATCACGTGCGTCAGTGGGCGCGGGAAGCGTGCGTCGTACGGTACGGGTCGAGAAGTCACCGTAGCGGACCTTCAGCGTAACGGTCCTGCCCGAGAGGTGTTTCGCACGGAGGCGGCCTGCGACCTTGCCCGCAAGCGCGGTTATCACCGAACGGACGTCGGCCGCGGTGTGGGCGTCCTCGGCAAAGGTCCGCTCGTTGGAGACGGACTTGGCTGGCGGGTTGTCGCGCACAGGACGAAGGTCGATACCCCGACACCGGTCGACGAGTTCCGGACCCCACGATCCGAGAACTTCCCGTGCGGTCAACTCGTCGAGGGCGGCAACGTCACCGAGCGTGGTGATGCCGAGCCGCTCGAGGCGGCTCGCGGTTACCGAGCCGATGCCGGGCATGAGTCGCACCGGCAACGGGGAGAGAAAGGACGCCTCCTCTCCGGGCGGGACCACCGTGATCCCGTGAGGCTTGTCCCGGTCCGAAGCGATCTTGGCTACCGTCTTGTTGGTCGCGATCCCGATCGAGCACGAGACGCCGAGGCGGTCGACCTCATCGCGGATGCGGGAGGCGATGGAGAGCGGGTGCTCCCCGGAGTGCGCACCGGGGGTAGCGTCAAGGTAGGCCTCGTCGATCGATGTGGGCTGCACGTGGGGGGTTACGGAGCGGAAGATCTCACGCACGGCACGCGACACGTCCCGGTAGCGCTCGCCACGCGGACGAGCCCACACGGCATCGGGACAGAGCGCGGCTGCCCGGGCGGAGGGCATCGCCGAACGGACACCGAACCGCCGGGCCTCGTACGATGCGGCGGAGACCACTCCGCGGCGTGCGGGGTCCCCGCCCACGATGACCGGTCGGCCCCGCCACCCCGGATGATCGAGCTGTTCCACGGCAGCGAAGAAGGCGTCCATGTCGACGTGGAGAACGGCCCTCCCGGCCCAGTTCCTCGCGGATGTCGAATCGTGTTCGGCCATAACACCACAAGTGTACCTGGCGACTCCGTCACGAGGTGAGGTCGGCTAGAATCGTGCGAGCGGTCGTCGAGAGGAGTGCCGTGTACATCGGTGCGCACGTGTCCGTCGCCAAGGGGCTGACCTCGGCAGTGACCTACGCGCAATCGGTCGGTTGCGAGTCGATGCAGGTCTTCGCCAAGAGCCCGCGCCGCTGGGACGGGCCTCCGACAGATGCCGACGCTGGAGTTCGGTTCGCCCGGGCACGAGATGATGCGGGGATCGTCTCGGCTTTCACTCACACCGCCTATCTCATCAACCTCGCATCACCTGATGACGCGCTGTGGCAGCGCTCGGTGGTCGCGCTGGCCGATGAGATCACCCGTGCGCGGCTGCTTCGTGCGGACGGTGTCGCGACACACCTCGGCACACACCCGTCCGGGGAGTCGGACGAAGCGGCGGAGAGGATCGCGACTGGCATCAGGGCCGCATTCGACCGGGCAAACGGCGACCCGAACTCGCCCACGAGGTTACTACTCGAGAACACGGCAGGCGGGGGAACCACCTACGGGCGTACTGTGGCCGCTATCGGCGCGGTCCTCGAGCGCTGTGAAGGAGCACGGCCGCTCCTCGGTGTGTGTCTGGATACCTGCCACGCACACGCTGCCGGCATCGACCTTGGCACCAACGCTGCGTGGGACTCCCTTCTCGACGAGGTGGAGTCGGCGTGCGGGGCCGGTGCGATCAAGCTCATCCACGCGAACGACTGCATGTTCGATCTGGGATCCCATCGAGACCGGCACGCCTGGATCGGGGAGGGGACAATGGGAATCGGAGCGTTCGAGTCGATGCTCTCTCGACAGGAACTGAAGGGCGTGTCCGTCGTGACAGAGATGCCGGGTGAGGTTCCCGAGAAGGACCTGGAGAACATCCGCAGGCTCAAGGCATTGCGGGGAGAGCAAGTGTGACCTGCGTCACCGAGTCGGGCGCCCGAAGTGTCGAACTTCTCCCGTAGGGCGCGTGGGTTGCCGCCTGCCGCCATGGGTTCTAGCATAGAACCCCGTCTAGGCACGCTTCGAACGTCGACGACCATGCGAGGTGCACACGATGGGTTTCGTCCTGCTTCGCCGTGACGATGGTGAAGTCACGCTGATCACACCGATGATCTTCGCCACCCGTCGGGAAGCGCTCGACGAGGTCACGCGTGTCTCCGCAGCTGGTCACTTGGCAGCCGATGAGGTCGTCCTGGTCGATCTGGATGCATCGACCCCCGTGCTCATCGTTACTCCACCGCCCGCGCAAGAGGAAGCCGTGCCGGAACAGGACGTGGACTCGGCTGCACCTGAGGCAGGTACGGCCGCAGTGCCTGTCGAGACCGCCGCCAGCGCTCCGCTCCCCCCGACGATCGAGGTGGAGGACGCTATCGCCGAGGCGATCATCGCCGATGCCCGGGATCAGTACCTCGAAGACGCCGCCGCTGAAGTGCTGCCTGTCGAACCGGTCGATGCGCCGCCCGATGAGATGGATCATTCCTTGGAGCCGGAACAGGAGGCGGTGCCTCCTGCCGTTGAGGACGTCTTCGAGCCCCTCGATGAACCCGGAGTGCCAGCCACCCCCGTTGTCACTGCGGACGAGGAGCCTGCCGCGCGCACTTGGCCCTGGGAACCGGCGCCAGTCCCCATCGAGTCGCCCGGCTCGCCGGTTGAAACTGTGGCAGACGTGACAGACGAGCCCGAGAAGGAGGCGAGTGCGCCCCCGATCGCTGACGAGGACGCGCCCGTTGGTGAGTCGGACGATGAGGTGTCTGGGCTGCTGGCTGATCTCGAGGAGATCGGTGCCGAGGCTCCGGCTCAGGAGTCCCCGGAGGAGTCGGCAGATTCACCGGCAGTACCCGACCCGGCTGTACCCGAAACCACCCCTGAGGCATCTGCCGAACCGGAGTCGTCGAAGGCGTACGAAGCCGGCGCTTCCGACATCACCACGCTCACGTGCGATGACTGCATCTACCTGAACACTTGCCCCAAGAAGGGGGAGAGCGACCCCACGAGTTGTGGCTCGTTCCAGTGGAAGTCGGTCTGAGCGCTGCGGTAGCAGGGTGAGGAAGCGGAAAGGCGGGGGCGGCCGATGTGGCCGCCCCCGGTGCTCTCCAGGCGGAGTGGGCCTGTAAGCCGGATTCTGTCGGGGATGATCATCTATCTGGGACCACGATCGCTCGTGACCTCGTGCGGGCTAACCCGAGCGTCGGTCGGGCCGACCTTAGCCGCTCCTATTCGCCCTTGCTCCGGGTGGGGTTTGCCAAGCCGCCACGTTGCCGTGACGCTGGTGCGCTCTTACCGCACCGTTTCAGCTTTTCCCCCGCCGCTAAGCGGGGGAGTCTTCTTTTCTGTGGCACTTTCCGTCGGATTGCTCCGCCCTGCCGTTAGCAGGCACCCTGCCCTGTGGAGTCCGGACTTTCCTCACGGGTCGTGAAGACCCGCGCGATCATCCAGCCCACTCCGGTGATGATTCTAGCAGGTGGCGCGCCAGGTGAGGTTCAGAGGTGGCGCTGCCGGGGCTCAGGCGGTGTCCTGACGTCCCTGCGACTGCAGCTTCGCCCAGGCGTCCCGCAACGTGAGTGTCCGGTTGAACACCGGTGCGCCAGGTGCCGACTCGATGTCCGCGCAGAAGTAGCCGAGCCGTTCGAACTGAACGGTCTGGCCCACGGCAGGGTCTGCCAGCGCCGGTTCGACGAAGCACGTCGGCAGAACCGTCTCCGACTCGAGGTTCAAGTCTTCGAAGAGGTCGCGCCCGTCGCTACCGGGGTATGGATCGCCGAAGAGGTGGTCGTAGAGCCGCACCTCGGCGGGAACGGCGTGAGCACAGGAAACCCAGTGAAGGGTGGCCTTGGGACGGCGGCCGTCTGGCGCGCTGCCGCCTCGCGTGTCGGGGTCGTACGTGCAGCGCAGCTCGGTGATGGTGCCATCCGCGTCCTTGACGACGTCGGTGCAGGTGACGAAGTACGCGGACCGCAGGCGGACCTCGCGGCCGGGAGCGAGCCGGAAGAACTTCTTGGGCGGGTCCTCCATGAAGTCGTCGCGCTCGATCCAGAGCTCCCGGGTGAAGGGCACGGTGCGCGTCCCGGCCGCCGGGTCCTCGGGATTGTTGACGACGTCGAGCTCCTCGACCTGGTCCTCCGGATAGTTCTCGATGACCAGCTTGACGGGATTGAGAACCGCGAAGCGGCGCAGGGCGGTCCGGTTCAGCACGTTGCGCACCGCATGATGGAGCATCTCGACCTCGACAACACTGTCCGCCCGGGCGACCCCGATCATCGCGGCGAAGTCGCGGATCCCCTCGGCAGGGAAGCCCCTCCGCCGCAGACCGGAGATCGTCGGCATTCGCGGATCGTCCCATCCGCGTACGTGTCCCTCGGACACGAGACGCAGAAGCACTCGCTTGGAGAGCACGGTGTGCGTGAGGTTCAAACGTGCGAACTCGTACTGGCGCGGCCTGGAGGGCACCGGCAGGTTCTCGACGAACCAGTCGTACAGCGGGCGGTGGTCCTGGAACTCAAGCGTGCAGATCGAGTGCGTGATGTTCTCGATGGCATCGGACTGCCCGTGAGCGAAATCGTACGACGGGTAGATGCACCACGCGTCACCCGTGCGAGGGTGTGGCGCGTGCAGGATGCGGTACATCACCGGGTCGCGGAAGTTGATGTTGGGCGAGGCCATGTCGATCTTCGCGCGCAGGACTCGCGATCCGTTGGGGAACTCGCCGGCGCGCATCCTCTCGAAGAGGTCGAGGTTCTCGTCGACCGAGCGGTTTCGCCACGGACTCTCGATGCCCGGCTCGGTCAGGGTGCCCCGGTGCTCGCGGATCTCGTCCGCGGAAAGGTCGTCGACGTAGGCCTTGCCGTCCCGGATCAGGTGGACGGCCCACGCGTAGAGCTGTTCGAAGTAGTCCGAGGCGAAGTAGAGGTGTTCACCCCAGTCGAAACCGAGCCAGCGGACGTCCTCCTCGATCGAATCGATGAACTCCTGCTCTTCCTTGATCGGGTTCGTGTCGTCGAATCGCAGGTGGCAGCGGCCACCGAACTCCTCGGCGATACCGAAGTTCAGGCAGATCGACTTCGCATGTCCGATGTGCAGGTAGCCGTTGGGCTCCGGAGGGAATCGCGTGACGACCGACTCATGCCGGCCTTCACGCAGGTCAGCGGCGACGATCTCGCGCAGGAAGTCAGCGCGCTCGGGTGCGGGTGCGGGATTGGTGTCCATGGAGGCAGAGGATAGCACAGGAAACAGCAGGAGGCCCCCTCTACATGAGAGGAGGCCTCCGTTGTCTGTTGGTAGCCCGTACGGGATTCGAACCCGTGATTTCCGCCTTGAGAGGGCGGCGTCCTCACCGCTAGACCAACGGGCCATACTGGCTGGGGTGCTAGGGCTCGAACCTAGACTCTCCGGAACCAGAATCCGGCGTGTTGCCAGTTACACCACACCCCAACACGCACCTACTACGCCAGGGCGCGGATAGCAATATTACGGGGGCCGCGTTCGGCCTGTCAACCCTCACAAGCCGAGAGTGTCTACTGCGCGAGAGAGCTCACTGCGGCGCGGATGCGATCGAGCGAGCGTTCCTTACCCAGCAGTGCAAGCGACTCGAAGAGCGGAGGACTGACAGTCGAGCCGCTCACCGCGACGCGCACCGCCTGGAAGACGATCTTTGGCTTGAGCCCGGTCGTTTCCGGGACGGCGCGCAGCGCCTGCTCTATCGCGGCGGGCGAGAAGTCGGGGAGTGCATCGAGTACCTCGGCCACAGCATCCAGGGCCTCCCGGACGCCCTCCGTCTCGAGCACCTTGGCGCGCGCCGATTCCTCGATGGCAACAGTGTCCGCGAAGAAGAACGCGACCTTTGAGGCGAGTTCGTCCAGCCGCTTGACGCGCTCGGAGACGAGAGGAGCGAGCTCGACGAGCCAGGACCTCATAGCGGCAACTTCATCAGCCGAGAGCAGACCGGCATCGACGAGCCAGGGAACCATACGGTCGACGAAATCCTCGGCAGGTAGCTCACGCAGGTAGACGCCGTTGAGCCACTCGAGCTTCTCGGCGTCGAAGACCGCAGGATTCTTCGAGACTCGATCGAGGGAGAAACTCCCGGTAAGCGTTGCCCGGTCGATGACCGTCGTCTTGTCGTCGAGAGACCAGCCGAGCAGTGCCAGATAGTTGACGAGGGCCTCGGGCAGGTAGCCGAGCTCGCGGTAGGCCTCCACCGAGGTGGCGCCGTGCCGCTTGGAGAGGCGCTTGCCGTCGGGTCCCCATATCATCGAGAGGTGCGCGAAGACCGGTACGGTCGCGTCCAGCGCCTCGAAGACCAGGATCTGACGCGGCGTGTTTGAGAGGTGGTCATCGCCACGGATAACGTGCGTGATCGCCATCTCGACGTCGTCGATGACGGTCGCGAAGTTGTACGTCGGGCTTCCGTCGCTGCGCGCGACGACAAAGTCGTCCATCGCGTCGATGCCGAACGTTGTCTTACCACGGACTGCGTCCACAAAGACGATGTCTCCGTGGTCATCCGGGACGCGCAACCGCCATGCGTGGGGCTCGCCTGAGGCCAACCGTGCCGCAACGGTGGCCCCGTCAAGACCCAGACACGTACGATCGTAGCCGGAGAACCCACCGGCCTGGCGGGATGTCTCGCGCTTGGCCGCCAGCGTTTCGGGAGTACAGAAGCACGGATAGATGGCGCCCGACTCCTTGAGACGAGCCAGAGCCGCGTCGTACGAGGCACGGCGCTGCGTCTGGAAGTAGGGTCCATACGCTCCGTCGACCTCGGGCCCCTCGTCCCAGTCGATGCCGAGCCAGCGTAGTGCGGACAGTATCGCTCTCGTGTTCTCCTCGGTCGATCGCTCGGGATCGGTATCGTCGATGCGCAGGACAAAGGCTCCGCCATGTCGCCGGGCGAACGCCCAGTTGTAGATCGCGGTACGCGCACCGCCGATGTGAAGGTGACCCGTGGGGCTCGGGGCGAAACGAACGCGGACGGACTCGGGCACGGGGGACTCCTTGTCGGGATGAGAACGGGGCACCCTCTATGGTACCCGTATTGGGATGGTGCGCCAGTATCGTGACATCTCCGCCCTTCGCGACGTGAAATCCTTCCCAAGCGCGCACATTCGTGATACCGTGGCGCTGCTCATCAAGAGGCGGCCGCGAGACGGCCGCAGAGGGTGGAGGGACCGAGCCCCGCGAAGCCCCGGCAACCGACGCTGAAACGAGCGCACGGTGCCACATCTCGGCAGGTGTAAGAACCTGGAAGATGAGGGCATACCGTGCCGCGCCTCGGCGTGTAGGTGCGAGTGAGGGCCCTTGTCGGACAGGCAAGGGTCTTTCTGTTGCGCCGGGGCACGGCGCAGACGTAAGGAGAGCGTATGTCTGAGCGCGAGTACCTGTTCACTTCCGAGTCGGTGACCGAGGGCCATCCTGACAAGATGTGCGACCAGATCTCCGACGCAATCCTTGATGCCATCGTCGCACGCGAGGCTGAGCTCGCCGAGGCCGGGTTCGTGGCGGTAACCGGTACGAAGGCCGACCCCGAGTACGTGCGCGTCGCCTGCGAGACCCTCGTGACCACCGGGCTCGTCGTGGTCTCCGGAGAGATCCGGACCCACGCGTACGTGGACATCCCCTCGGTGGTGCGCGATGTGGTCAAGGAGATCGGCTACACGCGCGCAAAGTACGGCTTCGACTACGAGACCTGTGGCGTGGTGACCAGCATCCACGAGCAGAGCTCGGACATCGCCATGGGTGTGGACGAGTCCTTCGAGGTCCAGCACGGGATGAACGGCGACCCGATCGACCTGATCGGCGCGGGCGACCAGGGCATGATGTTCGGATACGCATGTACCGATACATCTCAGCTGATGCCGCTGCCGATCTACCTCGCTCACCGGCTCGCCGAGCGTCTGACCGCTGTTCGCAAGGCGGACGTGCTCGACTACCTGCGCCCGGACGGGAAGACCCAGGTCTCCGTGCGTTACGTCGATGACAAGCCCGTCGCGGTCGAGAAGATCCTCATCTCGACACAGCACGCCGACGGCGTCGACATCGAGGGCCTACTGAAGCCGGACCTCATCGAGCACGTCATCAAGCCGGTCTTCGATGTCGAGGGCATCTCCTACGATGGCGCAGACATCTACGTGAACCCCACCGGCCGCTTCGTCATCGGCGGACCCATGGGCGACACGGGCCTGACCGGTCGCAAGATCATCGTCGACACCTACGGCGGCATGGGCCGCCACGGCGGCGGCGCGTTCTCGGGTAAGGACTGCACCAAGGTCGACCGCTCGGCCACGTACGCCGCGCGCTGGGTCGCCAAGAACGTCGTCGCAGCCGGTCTTGCAGAGCGCTGCGAGATCCAGCTCGCCTACGCTATCGGTGTCGCCCACCCGCTGTCGGTCCTGGTCGAGACGTTCGGCACGGAGAAGGTGTCTGTCGAGGCTATCGAGGCCGCCATCGGCCAGGTCTTCGATCTGCGCCCGGGCGCTATCATCCGCGACCTCGACCTTCGTCGCCCGATCTACCGCAAGACCGCCGCATACGGCCACTTCGGTCGCTCCGACAAGGACTTCACGTGGGAGCGTACGGACAGAGCCGCTGCACTCGCGGAGGCTGCCGGTCTGTCCGAGTAGCATCACTCGTCCGATTGCACGAAGGCCGCCGGCACCCGGTGTCGGTGGCCTTCTGTATGCTGTCTCCAGCCACCCGGGACCAACATGAAGGAAGAGCCGTGACCGTCGCACGCGTGGTGCTCGACATACCGTCCAAGGAGCTCTCCTCGGCATTCGATTACGACGTGCCGGTGTCCCTTCGCGACGACGTGTTGGTCGGTAGCGCAGTGCTTGTCGAGTTCGGCTCTCGCCGAGCGGTTGGTCACATCGTCGCAGTTGTCCGATCGAGCGAGGTTGCCAATCGTAAGCCGGTGATCGCGGTGCTCGCACCTCCGCGCTTTGACGAGGTCGCCGCGGACCTTGCACGCTGGATCGCACAGGAGTACGTTGCCCCTCTTTCCGACGCGATCCGTCTGCTGCTTCCACCCGGAAGCGTGCCCGAAGTGGTCAAGAACGACTCCGGGTGGGTGCTCAAGCCCCCGCCCGTCTCCGCAGCCGAGGAGCGGGTGGTCGAGGCGGTCGAGGGCCATCACTTCGTACCGGGCACGAACGCCCATCGCCAGCGCGCGGTCCTGGACGCTCTGACCACAGGCCCTGTCACCATGGGCGAGCTCACTGCAGCACTCGGCAGTGTCGCGTCGACAGTCAAGCGACTCGAGCAAGCCGGTGCGGTGCGCGTGTCTCTGAGAAGGCGGTTCCGGGATCCCGACGTCCGCGAACGATCGGCTCCCCACCACGAGA
>JAHYJI010000017.1 GCA_019429145.1 Coriobacteriia bacterium
GGCGAAGCGTGCGTCGGCTGCACCCGACAGCTCTGCGATGGCCTGCGTATCCCCGCGGCGATCCCCCGCTACCAGCGCGAGGACCGGCGTCCCTCCGGCGATGAAGACAAGCGACTTGACGATCTGACCGAGCTCACAGCCCATCGCGTCTGCAGCCATCTGGGCGGTCTTGGTCGACTGCTCGAAGGTCACGATCTCATCGGCGAGGCCGTGCTCGGCGAGGTAAGCCCGTACGCGGTCTGCGGAGCGCGTGCGCTTCGGTGCGTCAGCCTTCGGGCGGTCGGTCATCGGTCGAGTCCTCTCAGTCGACGGTCGGAGTCGGCATATGGCGACCCCTGCCCAGCGGCAGAAGCAGCGACTCGAGGGCAGCCTCGAGGTTCTCGGTCCACGCCGCAAGCGTGCGCAGGTCCAGACGGAGCAGCGGGTAGACGAGGTGAGGGCGCTCGACGGTGAAACCCTGCTCGAGCAGGAACTCGAGGTCGGGCATGGGCATCCGCTCGCGATCGCCCGACACGCTCCCGTACGCGTAGACCGCGCGCACCCCCTGCATGTTGAGATCGCGCAGCACCGCATGCAGCAGTACGCGGTCCAGTCCCCGGCATCGCGCCTCATCGAGCACGTGCAGGCAGGTGATGAGAGGAGCATCGGCGTCCGGCGCGCCCGTTGGAAGCCGGCGCGCCTGCGGGAAGTACCTGGTTGGCGCGCACTTGATGAAGCCGAGGACCACCTTGTCCTCGAGTGCCATCCTGCCGTACTCGCCCCACTCCCTGCGAACTGTAGAAAGGTTCGAGCGCAGAAGCTCCTCGTCGCATGCGGCGCCGCACCGCATCGGCAACAGCTCGGGCGACTCCCAGTAGGCGCATACCGCGCACTCGCGGTCGATGCCCGCGATGCCCTCCAGCGTCAGTGCCCGGAGCCGCCGGCTCATCGTCCGGAGTCCTCCTCGTCCTCGGCCATGCCTTTACGGATGCCCTCGGTGAAGCCCTTCCACGAGGAGGATGCTCGCTTAGCCAGCGAGCTGCGTTTCGCTGCGCGTGCGGCGACGACCGCGGCCGAAACTGCGCTTGCGGCCGCTCGCTCCGCGCCGACCTTGGCGACAGCGGCTCCCTTCCCGGCACTGGCCGCCATGCCCCCGCTGAACTCCGGCGCGTCCACGGCGTCATCGATGCGCACGGCTCCGTCCACAAAGCCGAGCACAGACTCGCCCGGCACCTCTCTCACGCCGATCGCCACGTCGCTCGTGGCGCCGCGCGTCAGAACCAATCGGGAAACGCGGCCTCCGGTGTCGAGTTCGGCATCCTTGACCTCGCCGAGGAGCTTCCCCGGGGCGGTGCGGACCGGCATTCCCAGCCAGATGACGACCTGCTCCCAGTCGATGTCCGAGCGGGTCTGGTCCGCCCGCTCCAGGCGTGCCTTCTCGGCAAGCGTCGCCTGTCCCGATGCGATGGTGACATCGGACCGCGGCACGTAGCGGCGGGGCCGTTCCAGCAGATGCCCGAGCGGTCTCATCCGGACTTCGAAGCCCACAAGGACCGGGTCTGCCGGGTCGAACAGCGCGCGCGCGATCCTGCCCACGGTCTTGCCCCGGGCGTCGACGACGACCAGTTCATCAAAGTCGGTCAAACGCATGCGCCTACCTGCTCGCCCTCGCGTCCTGACATGAGCAACGAGCCGGCCGTCGCGAACGACGCCGGCCCGTGCGTTTGAATCTCAGTACGGGAAGATCAGGACTCGGTCGCGGCCTCCTCGACCGTGTCGGCGGCCTTCTTCGCCTTCTCGCCGAGGGAATCCAGTGCACCCGCCGCCTTGCCCTGTGCGGTGTCGATGCCTTTCTTGGCGCTCTCGCCCGCGTGCACGACCTTCTCCTTGGCGACCGGCACGAAGTCGCTGACCTTCTCGCGAGCAGACTCGGAGGTGTGGCCGACCTGCTCCTTGAGGCGGTCCCTCGCGGAGTCGATCTTCAGCCGCAGCTCCTCGGCCTTCTCCGAGGCCACATCGCGGCCGCTCTCGTAGACCTCGCTTACGCGGGTGCGCCCGGTCTCGTAAAGGTCCTTGCCCTCGTCCATGTAGCGCTGCGCCGCGTCGGCGATCATCTCGCGGTTCTCCCTACCGGAACGCGGCGAGAAGAGCAGGCCCAGGACCGCGCCGATGACGCCGCCGAGCAAAAACGCACCGATAACGCTGCCACCATTCCTGTCGTAACCCACAGAAAACACCTCCGTCGTCGAGGTCCTGTCTTCAGAATGCCCCGGTGGGGCTTACTGGTATGTACCCGATTCCGGGGTCACACTCAGCACCCGCGAGCGAGTGCTGACCGCACTACTCTTTCTACCACATCTTGGAAGGTCATGTCCGCAGCCGTGGCCGCCATCGGAAGGAGGGATATCTCAGTCATACCCGGGGAGGTGTTCGACTCCAACACCTGGGGCATACCGTCGGCGGAGACAACCATGTCTACCCGGCTCACATCACGACAGCCGAGCAGCTCATGTACGCGCCTGGCAAGGCGGACGACCTCGTCCATCACGTGGGCATCGAGGCGGGCAGGCACGTAGTAGTCGGTCTCTCCCGCCGTGTACATCGCGGAGAAGTCGAACAGCCCGCTCTTTGCGACGATCTCGACGGGCGGGAGCACCACGGGCCTTCCCTCATCGTCTTCCAGCACCGAGACCGCCAGCTCTGGCCCTTCGATCCACTTCTCCACGATCGCCGCTTCCCCGAAGGACAGCGCCGAGAGCAGCGCCTCGGCAAGTCCGTCGGCCTCGTCGACACGGGTCAGCCCGAGCGCTGAGCCCTGCTTGGAGGGCTTCACGACCAGCGGGAACTCCCCGACCGCCCGCGGCACCAGGTCCAGCGCGGTCGCCGCCCCCATCTCCTTGAACGCATCGGCCGTCAGCGTGATCCAGGCAGGAGTCGGGATACCCGCCTCGGCGAACAGCCGCTTGGCGACCGACTTGTCCCAGGCGAGCGCCGACGCGGTCACGCCGGGGCCGGTATACGGGATGCGCAGGAACTCCAGGAGCTCCTGGATCGTCCCGTCCTCGCCGTACTTGCCGTGAAGCGCGATGTAGCAGGCGTCGGGACGCTCGGCTCGCAGGGTTCCGACGAGGTCGGGGGTGACGTCGAGGGCGAGCACGCGGTACTCCCGCTCGGCGAGGGCCTCGGTCACCCGCTTGCCGCTCGCAAGCGATATCTCCCGCTCGAGCGAGCGGCCACCCATGAGAACGGCGATCTTCTCTCTCATGCGACCCCCTCGGCAACCGCCGGCAGCGCCCCGGCGTTGATGAACGCTCGGTAGAGTTCGAGCCGGTCCTCGACGACCTCCGACAGTCTCCGGATGCCCTCGGTGATGGCCTCGGGCTCAGCGTAGCAGAAGGCCAGGCGCATGCAGTTGCGCCCCCGACCGTCCGGGTAGAACGCCGAACCGGGCACGAACGTCACACCGTGCTCCACGGCCTCGGCGAGCAGGACCCCGGCATCGATGAAGGAGGGCATCTCCACCCAGACGAAGAAGCCGCCTTCCGGTCGCGTCCAACGCACCTCGGCCGGGAAGTACTCCTCGAGCGCGGCCAGCATCGCGTTGCGCCGTTCGGCGTAGGTGCTCGTCAGCCCCTGGAGCACGCGCCTCCAGCGCGTTCCGGCAAAGTAGCGTTCCGCGGTGACCTGGGCGAACGCGCTGCCGCAGAGATCGGCCGCCTGCTTCGCGAGCAGGACCTTGGCCAGTATCGGGCCTGGGGCGGTCATCCATCCGAGCCGCAGGCCCGGGGCGAATATCTTCGAGAAGGTCCCGAGGTAGATGACCTCGTCATCGAGCGCACGCAGCGGTTTGACGTGACCGCCCTCGAAGCGCAGTCGCCCGTACGGATCGTCCTCGATCACCGGTATGTCGTACTCGCGAGCAAGCTCGAGCAGGCGGCGGCGGCGGTCGGGCCGCAGCGTCACACCCGCGGGATTCTGGAAGTTCGGGATGGTGTAGATGAACTTCGCACCACGCGGGCCCAGACGGGCGAGCTCGGCCTCGAGGAGATCGACGCGCATCCCGCCGTCATCCATCGGCACGCAGACGATATCGGGCTCGTAGGCGGAGAACGCCTGGAGCGCGCCCACGTAGGTCGGACCCTCCGTGATGATGACGTCCCCGGGGTCGAGGAAGACCTTGGCCAGCAGGTCGAGTCCCTGTTGCGCGCCTGCAGTGACGACGATGTCGTCGGCGGGGACCCGCACTCCGATCTCGGCCATCAGCTCCACGATCTGCGCCCGCAGCGCGGGGCGACCCTCGCTCGAGCCGTACTGAAGCGCGCAAGACCCCTCGTGCATCACGGCCTCGTAGGCCGCGGTCGCGGCCGCTTCGGCGGGTACCCGCGAGACCTCAGGCATCCCGCCCGCGAAGCTGATCATGTCCGGACGGCTCGCGGCAGCGAACAGGTCGCGGACCGCGCTCGAGCGCACCTGCGCCATGCGACGGGCGTAGCGGCCGTCCCACCGGTCGAATACGACTCGTGCGGTACCCATCGGCTCATCCTCTCGCCGAGAACACAAAGAGCCCCTCCCATGGATAGGGCGAGGGACTCCATCGCGGTACCACCTATCTTCGCCTGCGGTCGCATCCATCACGCGATCCGCCGGCCTCGTTACTGCCGGGATACCGGTCCGGCGCCGACCCGCTTCCGGCGCCGCATCGTCGCGACTCCCTGGCGGGGGACATCGGAGGGGTGGCCGGGCGCCTCGCGCCCTCTTCCCTCACGTCCTCGGTGCTGCTATTCGCCCCGAAGCGGCTCCGGGGTTGGGCGCGAGGATACCACCGGCCTTGCGCGGGGGTCAATCGGCCGGCCGGGTAGCCGGTCGGGTCGCCACCTGCGGTGAGAGTGGCCGACGAGCCCCTCGCGCAGCGCTTACGCGCGCGGTGATCGAGTCCATATCCAAGCCGTCGCCCTCGCCGCTCACAAGCGCATCCACGATCCGGGCTGCCTCGCTGAGCGCGCCAAGTGCCACGAGATCGTCGTCGTACTCCAGCGATATCCTGAACACGCCGTGCCCGTCGGCCGCAAAGTCCCACATCGTCTCTCCGCGAAGCGAGCGCGGCGATCCCGCCAGGGCCATCAACTCGAGCGTGACGTGCTCGAGCAGGTGAGGGAGCTCGGTGTCCGCGAGCTCAGCGATGATTCCGTGCGCGGAGCCACACTCGCACCTGTGCCGCACGATGTCGGGCAGGAGTGCACGGACGCTGTCTCTTACGTGAGGGACCGCAGACGTGCGAAGCGGGGTGTCGGAGGCCACGCGCACCACGCACGAGAGCCGCTCGGCCCCCACCGACACCTCCTCGACGGTCAGCGCCCTACTCTGCCCCATCGCAGGAAGGGCACCTCCGCGTACCGAGGTAGTACGCCAGCGACGCGACGACGAGGACACCGACGACCGCGTACGCGACGATCTGGGCCGGCTCGGTGCGGCTGATCTTGCGCACCTCGGCCTTGGCAAGATCGCGAACCTCTTCAGCATGATGGCGCACGTCATTGATGGTCAGAGTGGGACCGGATGCCCCGGACGTGTTCGCGCTCATCGCTGCATACTCCTCATCTTGAGAACGGTGAAGATCACGGAACCGAGCACGAGGACACCGCCGATCGCCAGGAGCGCCCCCGGCCACGTCAACCACTGCGCGAGAAGCAGCAGCAGGCCCACGGCGATGAAGCACAGACCGAACACGAGCAGCATGGCCGCCGCCCACCCGGACGCGATGGTGAGACCGACTCTCTGCAGTGGAAGCGCGATCTTCTCGCGTACGAGCGCCTCTGCCTCCTGGCGCAGCCAGTCAACGAGCGTCTGCAACAGGTCGGCGGCCGCGTCAATGACACTGCGCTCCTGTGGGACCTGCGTGGTCCCGCGCTCATCGGGCATCAAGACACCTCCGTCGGTCCGACGCGGCGGGATTTCCGCCGCGACACGTATAAAGGTACCCCAAAGCAGTGGCGCCGGTCCCCCGAAGGAGGCCGGCGCCGCCGAGACCAGCAACAGTTACCTGCCGAGGATCCGATACTTGACCGTACCGACCCCGCCGAAACCGAGTGCCTGTGCGGTTCCGGGTCCGAGGTCGAAGACGCGGCCGTGGATATACGGTCCGCGATCATTGACCACCGCGGTGGCGGTCCGGCCCTTGTACTCGAACTGGATGCGCGTGCCGAACGGCAGCGACTTGTGGGCCACGTTCATCATGCCCTTGGTGAGCACTGCGCCACTCGCCGTACGCCGGCCATAGAAGCCGGGACCGTACCAGGACGCTTTGGCGCTCTGCCAACCGGTGGCAGAGGCGGTCGCCCTGCTCGGAGCGGCGGTGCCCCGCGAGGGCTTGGCGGCTACCTTGGGCTTTGGCTTGGGGATCGGTGCCTTTGCGCGCTTCGGCGCCGTGACCAGGGTCTCGGACACCTCCGCCTCGACTACGGGTACCTTATCCGCCGCCTCGACGCCGTCAAGGGACGCGACTCTCTGGCCGACGCCGAGCAGGTCCGAGGGAGCTGCTGCGGGTGAGGCCTCGGCGTAGTGGACGGGCATGACCCCTACGGCAAAGAGCACCGCTGCGGTCAGCGCGACCACGCCGATGGCCGCACTGGCGGCCAGAACCGGAAGAACGAACTTGTTTCTTGAACTCAAAACTACCTCCACGTACGGGAACAGGGCAGGCGACGGGCGCGGAGGCGTCCTGGGCACGCAAAGATGCCCGGGGAGGTTGGAGAGGGGAGAGGAGAGAAGCTGCCTCGCACCGGCATCAGGGGGCCGTACGGCCGTCGCCAGATGCCTCACAAGCACGAGTATGCTGTTCGGCTCGGACCTGGTGGTGCTCTCGTGGCGAGCCTGAGGTCACCGTGCTAGGTGACGTCGACCCCTTCGATCGGCTGTCGTGTCCTGCGGGCGACGGTCCGGGCGGCCGCGCCAATCATCTGACGGCCACACGCCCTGACAGGACATTGCTGAACTATGACAAGCGTTAATCTTAGCACAGGGAGTATCGACGCGCCACCCGGGTACCTTTAGCTGGGTACCTTTAGCCGGGTGGCGCGTCGGCATGCGGCTAAGGTGTCGCGGTCTCCTCGATAGAGGGCCCAGGCACCACGGGCCCCGAAAGCTCCTGCAGCACCGAGCCGAGCTCCTCGATCAGGCGCCCGTACTCAGCCCAATCACCTGCCCGCTGGGCGTCGAGCGCCTGGAGGTAGAGGTCCTGAGCGCGCGCGGCATCCGCGGGCAACCCGGGTTCACCGGGCTCTCCGGGCTCGGCGGCCGGACGCTCGCCGAACACGGCGAGCAGAGCCGCCTCGAGGTCCCGGGCCATCTCTACCTTATCGGCGTAGACGACGAGCACACGCACCAACTCGGGAATGGCGGTCTGCTCGGCCTGCAGGTAGAGCGGCTGCACGTAGACCACGGCGTCCTCGAGCGGGACGACGAGCATGTTGCCGAAGATCACCTGACTCCCCCGCTGACTCCACAGCGTCAGCTGTGGCGCGATGATGTCGTCCTGGTTGATGCGTGCCGCCACCTGCTCCGGCCCGAGGATGACCCGGCCCTGCGGGAAGGTGTAGACGACCCGTTTGCCGTAGTCGGCCGGGTCGCAGTTCACCGACATCCACCCGATCATGTTGTCGCGGTTGCGCGGCGTGAAGGGCTGAATCATCTGAAAGGCCTCGGCGGGCTCGCCCGGCAGCTGCATCAGAACGTAGTACGGCTGCATCGGTACACCATCGCGCTCGCCGGGGAGTTCCCAGGCGTCCTCTTTGTTGTAGAAGTCACGCGGATCGGTCATGTGGTACGTCTTGTAGACCTCGGCCTGGAGACTGAACAGGTCCTCCGGGTAGCGGAAGTGGCGACGCACCGCGTCCGGGATCTCGGACTCCTCGGTCACGAGGTCGGGGAAGATGCTTCTCCATGTCTGCAGGATGGGATCTTCGGGGTCGAAGCCCCACAGCGTGGTCGTGCCATCGTAGGCATCCACGGTGATCTTCACGGAGTTGCGGACGTAGTTGACCCCCCGGAAGTACTGCGAATAGGGATACCGGTTCGAGGTCGTATACGCATCGACGATCCAGACGATACGGCCATCGATGAGAGCCGGGTAGGCATCGCTGTCAACGGTGAGCCAGGGTGCGAGCTTGGCCACGCGGGTGGCGATGTCCCGGTCGAAGAGCACCCTGCTGTCCGACTCGATGTACTGGCTGAAGATGATCTGCGGAGCTCCGAACCGCAGCGCGAAAGCGGCCCGTCTCCCAATCGCGCCGACGGGAACGCCGGCCTCGCCCTCGTAGAAGGTCTCCGCGCGACCTTCACCGACCGGGAAGTCGAACTCGGCGATTCCGGTGTTGACGACGACGTAGTCATCGGTCGCCTCGCCGAAGTAGATCGCCGGCTGCTCGATCTCGAACTCGTCGATCGCATCCGGCGGGATATCTCCGACCCAGAAGTTCGGCAGCCCGCGATTATCGGCCTCGTTGGAGGGGCTGGCCACCAGACCGTACCCGTGCGTGTACACGAGATGCTGGTTGAGCCAGGTCTGCGCCTGCTCCGCGAGTTGTGACGTATCGAGCTCGCGCGCCGAGATGAGCACCTGGCGCATCCGGCCGTCGACCTCGTAGCGGTCGATGTCAACGTCCTTGAAGTCGTAGTAGGTGCGGATGATCTGCAGCTGGCGATAGGTCTGGCCCGCGATCGACGGATCCCAGAGTCGCACGTTCTCCAGCGTCTGCCGGTTCGCGAGCACGTCGTCGGCGGTCAGGGTCTCTGCCGCCGGGAAGGGCCGCGACTGGACGTCGTCAAGGTTGTACGCCCTGCGGGTCGACTCGATGTTGCGCGCGATGTAGGGCTCCTCGGCCGAGGCCTCGGTCGGCGCCACCCGAAACTGCTGCACGAGATTCGGATAGAGGCTGCCGGCGACCAGCGATGCCGCGATCCACACCCCCAGCGCGATGATCGGAAGACGCCACCCCTTGAAACGGATATTGACGATCAGCGCCACGGCCGACACGACGGCGATCGCGATGAGGAGCCGCAACGCCGGCAGCTGGGCGTTGACATCCGTGTAGGACGCTCCGGTCACCTGACCCCGCGGCGAGAAGTTGAGTTCGTAGATCGCAAGGTAGTAGTCGAACGCCTTGCTCGCCACGATCAGACCGAGGAGCACCGAGAGGTGCGCCTTGACGTGTGGCGCGAAGCCCTTGAGGCGTGCCCACGGCTGGATGGCGCCGTCCACGAGGTGGACCACCGCAGTGAAGACCGCGGTCAGTACGAGAATGATCGTCGCCCAGTCTGCTATGGCCCGAAGCGCCGGAAGCGTGAACACGAAGAACCCGATGTCGCGTCCGAACTGCGGATCGGTGATGCCGAAGGGTGCCGCCGCCAGCGCCAGCCGGAAGACGTCCCAGTTCACCGACATCGCCGCCCCGAGCAAGACTGCGAGACCCACGGAGGCCCAGAGCACTACCCGGTCGACAACGGGACCGACGCTACCCCGCAGCTGGCTCACGATCTCCTCGAACTGGTCGGGCATGGCGTCCGGAACAGACGTCACGACCGTCCGGGGCGCCATCGAGCGCGCGATCCGGGCGTTGACGAAGAGCAGCGCGAAGGCCACCACGCCAAAGAGAGCCCCCGTTGCCAGCCTGCTGAGCCAGGTGGTGACGAACACCTGCTGCTGGCCAAGATCGGCGAACCACAGGTAGTCGGTGAGCAGTGTGGCGAGCCACCCGAGGAACGGCAGGCCGAAGAAGAGCACGACCAAAACGATGACCGTGAGCGCACGCGGGCGTCGGGACGGATTGGTTACCACGGTTGGCGACACGTCCTTCCTCATTCCGGGATCAGAGATAGTCGTCGACCTCTATGTTGAGCGAGGCAGGATCGAGGCATCGCTCGATGTCCGGCGCACCTGCTCCGCCGAGGTCGAGCAGAACGGGCTCGACGAGCTCCCCGGTCGGCGCAGCGATCACTTTCACCACCGGACGCAGCGGGTCACTCCCTCCCGGACGCACCACGACGGCAGTACGTCCGTCCCCCAACCGTACCACGGAACGCGGCGGGTAGACGCCGAGCATCATCACGAACAGCCGCACAAGCGTCGGATCCAGAGTGCTGCCCGCACTCTCAGCGACGAGCGCCATCGCTTCGTCCTGGGGCCGTGCCTCGCTGTACGACCGGCGCGATGTCATCGCGTCGTACGCGTCAGCGACGGCGACGATCCGGGATGCGAGGTGCTGCATCTGCCCGGAGTGCCGACGTGGATAGCCCGAGCCGTCGTACGCCATGTGATGCTCCAGGATCACGACTGCCGCGGATTGGTCGAGACCGGGCATCCGCGCGGCCATGCGCGCGCCGGAGACGGGATGGTCGCGCATGCTGTTCCACTCTTCGGGGGTCAGCGCACCAGCCTTGTTGAGGATGTCGCGATCCACCGTCATCTTGCCGATGTCGTGCAGGAGCGCCCCGGTTCCCAGAGCGCCGAGGAACCGGGCGTCCTCGGTGACGAGCGAGCCGAGGGCAAGCGACAGGATCGCCACGTTCGCCGAGTGATAGAAGGTGTAGTGGTCGAAGTCACGCAGCGATGCGAGTTCGAGCATGGCCGAGCGCCTCATCCGCACGCTGTCGACGAGGGTCGCGACGGTCGTGCGCACGGACCGGTGGTCCGGAGTACGGCCGCTTCGCACGATCTGGTCCATCTCGCGGATGAGGTCCACGGCGCCCTCGTATGCGCGTCGGTCACGGTCTGCGTCCTCGCTTGCCTCCACATCGGAGTGGATCAGCCGCACGTGACCGAAGCGTACGCCCGTCAGCCCGGCGGCCTGCGTCGCACGCTCGATGCCACCCGCAGCCTCGATGTCGGACGCATCCTCTGAGAGTATGCGCACGGCGCGGGCGAGTTCGCTGCTGCTCACCCCGGGGACGATCTGCATGCTCTCGATCCCCAGGGCGCCGATGCTCCGGATGAGCTGATCGAAAAGTATGCTCTCCTGCGTCATAACCCTGTCCTCGAACACCAGCTCTCCATCGAAGAACGTGAGCGTCAGCTCGGCCCCACCCCGCTGGAGCCCGTCGATCGCCGACTTCAGGTCGCCGATGGCCTGTGCGACCGCGGGATGTTCCGGCGGGTACAACTGCGAACTGCGGCGTGCTGCCGCCAGCGAGGTCAGCAGGTCGCGCAGGTGTGCTCCGTCGCCGGCGGGCGACTGCGGGCTGATCCCGGGTAGCCGCGCGCTCATCTCGCGCCACCTCCCCGGGCCGCCTCTATCGCGGCGATTGCCGCGGCCGCGACCGCCGCGAGCTCCCTGGAGCGCTGGCCCGCAAGCAGCCGTCGTCCCGTGATGCTCTGCAGCCCGGGCAGGGCCTCGGGCGAGCCGATCATGCCAAGCGCTTCGATCGCCTCAGCCCGGGCTGCGTACTCCCGATTGCCGGAACCCTCGCCACGTGCGACGGCGAGCAGCGCCGGAACCGACTCCGCGTGTTTGAGCTTTCCCAGGTAGCGGGCGGCAAGCTGAACGTTCCCGGCATCCGCGTCATCGAGCGCCAGGCCGAGCAACCCCGGAGAACGGGGATCGGCGATCCCCGCAAGGGCGCGGATCGACTCCCTGCGTACCCGGGCATCAGCGTGTCGCACGGTCCTGTCGAGGTAGGGCAGTGCGTCGGCATGGTGTGTCGACCCGAGGATAGACACCACGTTGCGGACGAAGTACCAGCGCGCATCGGTGATGCGATCGCCGACCTCGGCGATGTGATCGCGGGCCACCGACGATATGAGGTCGACCAGCGATTTCCGGAGCGTCATATCGGGCTCGTCTGCGAGCATCTCGAGCAGCGGATCGATGGCGATACCCCCGAGGGTGCCGAGCAGGCGCTCGCACGCCCGATGCTCCGGTGTGTCCCGCTCGTACACGTGCATCGCGCGGTGCAGCGCCCGCATCTCTCTCACGTCGGCGAGCCGCCGCACCGCGTCGGTCAGGCGCAGGCGCTCCTCCACCGATGCGGTGCGCGCCACGTCCAGCAGCGTCTCAGCCGCGACCGCCGCCACCTCGAACTCTCCCCTCTCGAGCAGGACTCCGAGCCCGGCCTCGAGCGAGGAGATGCTCTCTTCGAAACCGGATGTCCCGAGGCTGAGCACGGTGAGCGTTACGAGCGCCCCGGTGACATCCCCGTCACGGAATCCCCGGTGAGCTTCATCCCTGAGGGCGAGCGCTGCAGCGTCATCCCCCGGTGCCGCCGAGGCAAGCTCCACCAGTCTGAGGACGGAGTCCAGGATCGCATCGGCGGGTCCGTCGCCGCCCTCGGCGATCACGATACTCGATGGCGCCGCCGCACCGAGCACGGCCGACACTGTCGGCTCCGAGATGCCCGCCTTGCGAAGGGCGGCTCCGGCCGCATGACCGACCTCGTCGCGTGCGGTGAGTGATATCTGGGTGAGATTACGGATGGCGCGTGCGAGGCCCTCGACCGAGACGTCGTCCTCCTCCAGACCCTCGGTCAGCATGCAGCACATGTCGTCGATACCTATCTGGCGAACGTATGCGGCGACCGCCCTGTCGGTGCGTGCGGCGGCCAGGATCCGCTCCGCACTCCGGGCGCGCAACCGGCCCGCAGGAAGCTCGCGGGTCACGTCTGCGATCGAGCGGAGCGCCTCTCGGCGCTCCTCCTCCTCGAGGTTGGCGACGATGCGTGCGATATCCGCGAGTACGTCACCGGGCTCGAGCTGCGCCGGGGAGCCTGCGGCTCGCCGGAACACCGAGTCGACGAAGTCCGCCAGCACCTCGGCGTCCAGAAGCACCCGGACGAGCACCCGGTGCCCCTCGGAGTGCGGGTCTCTCCCGGTGAGTAGCAACTCCTCGATGCGGTCGTTGTCCGGCGGCCATGCCACCTCCCGCCCTCCCGGGCTGGCAGGAGGCGCATCCATCACCACCGTTGAGGTCCCCGAGACCGTCACCGAGTCGACGCCCGTGTCCCACAGCACCGATTCGAAACCGCCCGACGCCTCGACCTCCTCGGGGGAGTGGCGAAGTACGCCGAGGAATCCCAGCAGAGCCTCCGGGGTGACATCCGCGCGGAAGCGGACCTCGGCGACCGAGCGATAGTAGAGCTCGCGTGCCAGGGTCGCGGCGCCGGAGTGACCCGCAAGCGCTCGCGCGCCATCGACCCGCAGACCGTCCTTGTCGACGCTGATGCGCAGATCGTGATGCGCGGGGCCGTCCCCGCTCAACTCCTCCACGGTGCGCACGGCGTTCTCCCGCGGGATCGCACTGCTGTCCGGGTAGAGGAGCACGGCCCGGTAGGTCGTCACCAGCTGGCGCAGGAACCGCTCGGCCGCTGAAGGGATGGCGCTTGTCTTCGAGGGAGTGCCCACGCCAGCAGATCCTCACCGATCGACCGTCCTTTGATAGCACACAGTATAGATGTTGCGAGCCTCAGTTCCGGACCACTGCTATCATCCCTGCATGCGCCCGGTAGCGGACATGAAGCTCATCCTTGCATCAGCGTCTCCCCGTCGCAGACGCCTGCTCGCCATGCTCGGCCTCGAGTACGAAAGCACGTCGACCGACACGCCCGAGGATCTCGACACGCCGCTTGCCGCCGATCCGCCCGCGCTCGCCGCAGCGCTCGCCGCCGAGAAGGCGGTTGCTGCCCGCACTGCCGGAGCGAGCGGTCCGGTGCTCGCCTTCGACACCGTGGTGGTCCACGACGGCCGCGTGCTCGGCAAACCTGCCGACATCGCTGAAGCCTACGATATGCTGCGCTCGCTCTCGGGCGCCACGCACCGGGTCGTGACGGGGATGGCCGTCCTGCCTCCGGGTGCAGCGGTGCCCGACAACTCGGCTGTCACCACGCCGGTTCGGATGCGCGATCTCACCAGGCACGATATCGACATCTGGGCCGCCCACGGAGAACTCCTCGGCTGCGCGGGCGCGTACAACATCGAGAGCCACCTCGCCCACGTCGACGACGACCAGTGCTTCCAGAACGTCGCAGGGCTGCCCCTCTGCCACCTCTACCTGGCACTTCAGCGGATGCGCGATGCCCTCGGCATAGGAGAACCGGTGGTCCCGGTCGGCCCGTGCGACGCAGCGCGCAACGCACGGTGCCAGCTCGGGCCGCGACTGATGGAGGGCGACGTCCCGGAGTAGGCGCTACCGCGTCGTGCGGCGCGCGACGACGATCACCGACTCGTCCGATACCCGGTCGAACGACCGTCCGCTGTGGTCGCCGTAGGTCTCGATCGACTCGAAGCCCGCTTTGCCCAGCGCTTCGACGAGCAGGTCGACCGGGAGTGCGGTGTGAACGGATCTGCGGGAACGCAGGTGCCAGCCGGTCTGGCCGGCATCGTCGTAGGCAAACGCGTTGTCCGAGCCCGGCTCGACCCCGGGATCCCTCGTCAGCGTCACGAAGTCGAACATGATGCCCTCGTCGACGTAGTCCAGCACCTTCAGGAAGACCCGATCGCCCTCGGGTGTCTCTCTCAGGACCGCCGGCATCATCCTGACGTCGCCCTCGATGAGCCGCGCGTGGTTGAGCAGGTGCAGCACGACCAACCCGCCGGGCCTGAGCACGGCCGCGAAGTCAGCGAGTGTCGCATGCAGGCCCGCCACTCCGTCGACGTGCGGGAGCCCGTTGCCGAGGGTGAGCACCGCGTCGAATCCGGTGCCGAGGAGGCCCTCCAGCTCGCCGAAGCCGCCCTCGACGAGCGCAATGTCGACCCCCGCTGCTGCAGCGTTCTCGCGCGCTTGCAAGAGCATCGCGTCGCTCGGGTCGACACCGGTGACCTCATGCCCCCACTCCCGGAACATGATTGCGTGCTTCGCGCTCCCGCACCCGACGTCTATGATGCGGTCGACGTCGTAGCGGGCGAAGAGATCTTCGAAGAAGGGGGCTTCGCGTGCGAGACGGCGGTTCCAGTTGACCATCTGGTCGTAGTCGGCTGCCGGCTCCACGTCGCGCTGTCTGTCGCTCATCGGTCTCACCCGTCCAGTTTGAAGATGCGGGCCGCATTGCCGCGCACGATGAGATCCTTGCGTGCTGCACCGACCCCGATCGAGTCGAGCGTCGCGAGCTGCTGGTACTTGATCCACGAACGGTACGGCGCGGTGCTGCCGGAGTCGGTGCCGAAGAGCACCCGCTCGGGCCCGATCGCGCCGAGCACCTGCTCGAAGACCCCGGCGAGCGTCATCGGGTGAGCCATGAAGTCCATCCAGTTGTTCGTTCCGGAGGTATCGACGGCCACGTTCGGACACTGGTAGGCGACCTTGAGCAGCTGATCGAGGTAGCCGGCACCGAAGTGCGCGATAACGAAGGTGATCTCGGGGAAGTCACGCGCCACTGGGGACAGGTCGGTCGGATCGGCGTAGCGCATGTCTCCGCCGGGATCGACCGTGACACCGTAGTGCACGATCATGGGCGCGCCGAGCTCCGCCGCCTTCTCGAAGAACGGACGGCATGCGGGATCGGAGAGCCGGAAGCAGCGGTTGACCGGGAGCAGCTTGACGCCCTTGAAACCCGCGGCCATCTCACGCTCGAGCAGGTTGGCAGCACCCGGGTCGCGGGGGTCGACGTTGCACAGCGCGTGCACGTGGCCGGCAGCGGCAGCGATGAACTCCCGCATGTACGCCGATTCCGGGAACACCGATACGACGAGCGCCTTGGCCAGACCGGCGTCTCGAATCCGCTCGGCGTACCAGACCGCCATCTCGTCTGCCGGCAGATCGGGCAGCGTCTCCCCGCGCCTGCCGAACTTGCGCTCCTTGACCGCCTGCCTGAAGCGGGGCGCCACATCGGGGTGCGCCTCGACGTACTCCTCCAGGAGCCGAACGCTGAAGAGATGGCAGTGCGTGTCGATCGCGTCTCCGGGTTGCGTCGGCCCGGCAGGCTGAAGTGACGGCATGCGTCAGGAACCGTCCCCGTCTTCCTCACGCGACAGTGGCGGGGTCGGCGGAGGTGGTGGCGGAGTGGCGAGGGCGGTCTGCTGGTCGCCCTTCGGGGCCTCCGGGACGATGATCGCGGCCGCGATGTACGCGACGAGCAGCGGCCCAAACGCGTCGAATACGAGCGCGAAGAGCACGTAGGCGATACGCACGATCGTCACGTCGACCGAGAAGTAGTCCGAGAGTCCGCCGAGGACGCCTGCGACCACCTTCTTGTCACGGGAGCGTACCAGCCGGGCATCTCGCGACGGGAGCTTCGCTCCGGGCCGGCGGCTGTACACGATGATGAGCACGCCGAGCACGATGACCGCAAGCGGCCATCCGAAGCGCCGGACCTCCCGCATGGCATCGCGCATGATGTCTAACGGACCAGCCCAGCCGAAGAACGGTATCCCTCCGAGAAGACCGAGGCCCACCAGGATCAGCACCACCCCGATAACGACGTAGACCGCACGGAGATCCGTGCCGTTCTGTCCGCCCGAACCCTGCTCACTCACGTTCGCACCCTCCTTCGCGGATCTCGGCCGCGTCAGTACGTGGAGACTTCGACATTGGAGACGCCGGCCTCGAAGCTGATGTGGTAGCCGCCGCTGTCGGGATAGCCCGACGTCATCCACGTCCGGCCGCCACCGGAGACCCGGGGGATGTCGTTGTCGACGCTCACGTTCGTAAGTCCCGCCTCGGCGTCTACCCTGACCGGCGTGTCTCGCGGGACACGCACGGTGAAATCAGCCACACCGCCGCGCACGCTCACCGGGATCTCTCCTGCCCCGTGCACGACCTCTCCCAGCGTGATCGTCACCTGCGACACGCCGGAGCGGACATCCAGCGAGGTGACGGTGAGATCGGCCAGGTCAGCGTCGAGATCGACGACTCCCGTGTCGATCTCCACGTCCCAGGGGATCGAGTCCGCAAGCCGCACATCCATGCTGCTCGTGCCGCGCATGCCGGGGACCCAGACCCGGTCGGCCTCGGGGCCGGTGACCAGCACGGTGACCCGTCGGCCGTCCTGGGTCACGTCGACGGCCGGCTCACCGCGCGGACTGCGCCCGGTGACGCGGACCAGCTCGTCACCTGCCGCGACACGGTAGGACCCGACACCTCCCTGGATGACGGCACGACCGCTGTCGACGCGCTGCGTCTCCGTCTTCACGATGTCGAAGTCGGTGCCGTGCATCGGTCTGAACCATCCGAAGCCCGGCGTCGCGTCTCCTATCGGGAGGACGAACGCCCCGACGAGCAGCCCTCCGATGACCAGGAGGCTCGACACCACCCTGAGCCAGGGAGCATCGATGCCCTTGGCCACGATGTCCAGGCCTGCGGCGACCAGCAGCAACGGCCAGAGGCTCAACACATGCCACCAGACCGACCAGGGCAGTGAGCCCGTGGTGTTGAGCAGAAGGATGACACCGATCAGGACCAGGGTCAGGCCCTCGAATACCCGCTTCACGGTCATCTCACTCACCGCCTCTCGGCCTGAAGATGACGACCAGGCCCCACACGATCAGGACGAGCGGCCAGAACGCCCAGAGGCGTATCTGCGGGAGGAACATCTGGACGAGCAGTACGCCGCCCACGAACACGAGCACGAGACCGACCCATATCGATCCACGGCCCGCTGACGCAGGAGGCCTTGGGGGTGCAGACGGTAGCGGGGGCGCGACCTCCGACCGGGCGGGGGTCGGCGCTGCCGGTGGTGCCGGGGACGGATGTGTCGGCGGTGGCGGGGGCTGGTCTGACGGCCGGTCCCGCAGGACTTCATCGGACATGGGTGCTCCCTCCCCTGCAACGTCTGGTTCCTCCGGAACGACAGCCCACATCACGATGTAGGCGATGAGCGCCCCGCCGCTCGAGATCAGGGCCGCCAGCACCGTGAGCATGCGTACTACCGTCGGATCGAGGTCGAAGTAGTCGGCGATGCCGGCACACACGCCGCCGGCCATCCGATCGTCTCTGGACCGATACAGGGTCTTGTCAGCCATCACCGCTCCCCGTTCTCGCCACCATTCTCACGGGTGACCAGGAGGCGCGCTATGCGTCGGCGGCGCACCGCCTGCACGCGGAAGACCACGTCGTCCGCTCTCACCTGTTCACCCGGTACAGGTATATGCCCGAGTTGCACGAGCATCCACCCGGCGATCGTCTCGTACTCGTCCGACTCCTTAACGGGCAGGCCAAGCTCGGCGGCGTCCTCCACCGGAAGCCGCCCGTCGACAACCCACCGTCCCGGTGCAAGCTCGGTGATGTACGCCTGGTCCGGATCGAACTCGTCGACGACCTCGCCGATGATCTCCTCGACGATGTCTTCGATAGTGGCGATGCCGGCCGTGCCTCCGTACTCGTCGACGACGATCGCCATGTGGTTGCGCATGCGCTGCATCTCGGAGAGCAGCGGCAGAATGGGCTTGGTCTCCGGAACGAAGACCGGGGAGCGGAGGTAGGCGGTCACCGGCTCGTCCAGGCCGCCCTCGGATGCCGGTCTGACGAGGTCTTTGAGGAGCAGGAGCCCCACGACCTTGTCGGCGTCCTCGTGGATAACCGGAAGGCGCGAGAAGCCGCGCGAACGGAAGATCTCGAGTGCGTCGGCGATGGTTGCGTCGTCCTCGATGAACACGACGTCCACGCGCGGCACCATGATCTCCCTGACCACCGTGTCGCCCAACTCGAATATCTCATGGATCATGCGCTTCTCTTCTTCGAGCAGGGAGCCCTGCTCGGTGACGAGGAGCTTGATCTCCTCCTCGGTCACGCCCGGACGCGCCCCGGAGCCGCGAACACCGAGAAGGCGCGAGGCGACGTTGGTCGAGTGCGCGAGGACCCAGACCACCGGACTCATGATCCGTGCGAGCAGGAGCACGGGTCTGGCAACCTTGATCGAGACGCTCTCAGCCCGCTGCAGGCCGAGACGCTTGGGCGCCAACTCGCCGAAGACGAGCGTCAGGTACGCGATGGCCAGCGTCACGAGAAGGATCGAGAGGCCCTGGGCGACCGAGGCGAGCCAGGCGCTTTCGAACGAGCGTAGCCACTCGGCGAGCGGGGCGGCGAGGCTGACGGCGGCGGTGGCCGACGCGAGGAACCCCACCATCGTGATACCGACCTGGATGGTTGCCAGGAGCCGTGACGGGTCCCCGGTCAACTCTACCGCGGCCTTGGCGCCCGGAGAGCCCTCGGCTGCCCTGGATTGGAGCGCGGCTCGACGTGCGCTGATAAGAGCGATCTCAGACGCCGCGAAGTACCCGTTCAAGATGATGAGACCTAAGACGAGCACGATCTCGGTCGCGTAGCTGCTCATGGGAGTAAGAGTAGCAGCATCTCGCCGCTGTGACAGGCGCACCGGGACACGGCGATCGGCTCCTACTCCTGGCTGCGAGGTGCGATCTTGTGAAGCACGAGGGCGATCAGCGCCAGCCTGCGACCCCTGTCCTGGCATGCGTCAACGAAATCGCCGATCGTGTCCCTCGTGGGAGTATCGGGTTCGTAGCGTACCACCCCGCCCTCGCAGTGCAGGATCCCGCACTCGCACAGCGCTCTGATCTCGGGGTCCAGCTCATCGGGTCGGCGGCCGAGCCGATGAGCAAGGTCATCGTGATCGACGGCTTGTTCGGGATTCTTGTGGAAGTACACCAGGATGTCCCACGTGAGAAGCGACCTCACATGGTCCTCCACGAACTGCATGACGGAGGGTCCCAAGACCCCCTCGAGGTCGTACACCCGTTGCCGTCCCCTACCGAGATGAACCCGATGCGCCCTGGCGGAGTGCGGCGTTCGGCCACCCGCCCCTCCGGAGAACATCCTTCTACAGCAACTCGATTGTACCTAGACCCCTGGTAGCGGCACAAATCCGCAGCCAGGAGACACCTTACAGTGCCTGAAGGGCGCTGAAACAGCCTTGCACTACCTTGCGTTTCCGCGTGCGCGGGACGAGAGCGACTCCCCTCCTCGCGGACGTCGCGAAGATGCGGTAGGGTTGAGGACGCACGGTCGGGGAGAACCGGCACGGCCGTGCTTCGACGATCGGAAGGAGTTCCAGGATGGCTCACGTGGAAGGCACCACGGTGCGGGTGCACTACCGCGGCACGCTCGAGGACGGCTCGGAGTTCGACACCAGCAGGGGGCGTGACCCGCTTGAATTCACCATCGGGAGCGGCGAGGTGATTCCCGGTTTCGAGTCCGCCGTTGCGGACATGGCGGTCGGCGACAGTACCACCATCACGCTCGATGCCGAGAACGCTTACGGCGGGTATCACGAGGAAGCAGTCCAGGTGGTGCCGGTAACGGCGTTTACGGACGATCCCTACGAGGGTGCCGTCGTGCAGCTGCTCGGACCCAACGGCGAGCGCCTCGCCGCGACCATCACCTCCATCGAGGGCGATGATGTCACGCTCGACTTCAACCACCCGCTCGCAGGCAAGGCGTTGTCGTTCGAGATAGAACTGATCGAAGTGGTTGCCGAGGAGGCCTAGCCTCTTACGGCAGGAAGCACTGAACGGCGACGCCCCTGCAGCTCATGAGCTGCAGGGGCGTCGCTTCATGCAGTGAGGGTATCTAGCTGCCCGGATGGCTCTCCAGCGTGCAGATCATCTGCATCCTCGAGGCGAGCAGGAAGAGCAGTGCGGCAAGAAGCATCGGCCCGATGAGCGCGATGCCCATAACGACCCAAAGCGGGGCCGTCCAACCGGCGATCACTCCCCAGACCACGACACCGGCTGCTCCAAGTACCAGGATGAGAGCCGTGAGCTTCTCGTAGAAGAGCCCTATCACAAAGACGAGCACCGTGGCCGCCAGCGGGAGCAACGCGCTTCCCATCGCCGTGACGACCTCGTCGAATGTATACGTGAAGTTCGTGTACTTCGCAGCGGTCTCGGACGCAAACAACATCACCGCCCACAGCAGACCACCGGCCACCACGAACACGCGCGCGAACAAGCGTTCCACATTCATCCGCTCGAAGTTGCACGTTCTCGTCATGAGCTCCATAGCCGATCCCCCTAGCAGGTCGAACGGACAGTCCGGTATCTCTTCTCGCGCGAGCCTACGTGCATGTTCTGGTGCGTTTATACCCCTCGGCTGCTCCCGTGCGCACCTACAGTGTCACGCGGGCGGGCCGAACCGCTCGATCATGGCTCGCGATGCGGGGACCGCGAGTGCATCCAGGACCGCCTCCATCGCGCTCACCATGACCGGCGGGCCGGCGACGACGAAGAGCCACCCGTCAGAGGGGTCGAGACGTCCCCGGACGATCCGTGGCGTTATGAAGCCTCGCTCGCCCCGCCACTCTTCGGGGGCCTCCTCCACAACGTGCACCACTGACAGGCGCTCCCCCGCCAGCGCGGCGATCTCGTCGGCGAACGGAATGCAGGAGGGCTCGCGGTTCCCGTAGAACAGCACCGTCTCGGGTGCGGTCGCCGAGTCCCGGGAACGAAGCATGCTGATGACCGGCGTGATACCCACGCCCCCCACGAGGAACGCGACTCGACGTTCGTCGGCAGGTATCGTGAGTCGTCCCGCCGGGCCCGCGATCGAGACGCGGTCACCCGGTTCGAGCGCGGAGAGCGCCGCCTTGAACGTCGAGCCGCTCAGGCGTGTCGTGACCTCGAGGTGCGGGTCTCCCGTCCCCGATGAGTGACTGAACGGCTTGGTTTCGCGCCCCTGCGCTGTTCTGAGCGTGAGCGCCAGGTACTGCCCGGCGGCAAACGTATACCCCGCGGGCCGTTCGAAACGGACCGAGAGCACGTCGGAACAGCGCGCCTCCTGCCCTATAACGGCCACCTCGTGACTCGCCACCGCTTCTCCCTGCTCGCTTCGGCCTACGCTGGGAACATACCCTTCGTGGCCCCTATCGAGGAGTGTCCGTGACCTATCCGGCCCGGCAGCTTGTCGTCCTCGTCGCACTCGCGATGCTTCTCCTCCTGCCGGGCTGCCTGGCCGCCCCCCGCCCGGACGGACCGGCAGCCGGACGCGACGAGGGACCCGCACAGCTCGAGCGCGTCGAGGTCCGGGAGTACGATGGCCTCGACCTCTCCTCGATCGACGACTTCCGCGAAAACTCGATCGCGGGCCCGCAGCAGGTGGAGCGGGACTCCTACCGGTTGAGCATCTCGGGACTCGTCGAAACGCCGGAGAGCCTGTCGTATGAGGAAGTGCTCGCCGGGCGGAGCTACCGTAAGGTCGTCACGCTCGACTGCGTCGAGGGATGGAGTGTCGACATCCTGTGGGAGGGCGTGCTCCTGCGCGACCTCATCCAAAACGCCGGGCCGCGCCCCCCGGCGAACACCGTGGTCTTCCGCGCGCAGGACGGCTACTCGACCTCGCTTCCCCTCGACTACCTGCTCGACAACGAGATTCTCCTTGCCTACTCGATGAACGGCGTGGAGCTGCCTGCCGAGCGCGGTTTCCCCTTCCAGCTCGTGGCCGAGGACAAGTGGGGCTACAAGTGGATCAAGTGGGTCACCGAGATCGAGCTCACCAACGATCCCACCTACCGCGGTTACTGGGAGAGCCGCGGCTACAGCAACTCGGGCGACCGCGACCGCAGCTCGCGCGAGTAGCGATCCCGACGCACGGCGGTCAGGTGCGCTTGCGCCGCAGGTCCAACTTCATCGTGAGGATGCGGTCGGTGGAGAAGATGCGCCCCGCGGTGTAGATGAGGCCCGCACACCACAACCCCAGGTAACCGATGCCGATCCACACGGTCTGGTAGTTGCCGAGGAAGAGGTTCGGCGCAGCCGTGAAGGCGTGGCTGAACGGGATCGCGTACACGAACCATCGAACCGCCGGACCCAACTGCTCGAGATCGACGAAGAGCGTCAGGAAATACGGGATCATGAGCAGCACCATCAGCGGTGCCAGCAGCGACTGCACGGCGCGCACGTTCTCCGCGAACGCGCCGAGGATGACCGCGATCGCAAGCGCGACGAGTATCGACAGGAACAGCGTGAGTCCCAGGATCGCATAGTCTCCCGTCCCGAGCGCGAGGCCGAGGGCGGCGATGGCGTCCGGCGCTTCGGTCGCGCCGGGTAGCCCTCCTCCCAGTCCCTCGGTGACTCCCTGCATGTAGTAGCGCAGGCCGAACATGTAGACCCCGGCCGAGAGCAGCGCGACCAGCGAGGCCGCCACCATCTTCGCACCGACGAGACCCGTGCGGTTCACGGGCGCCGCGAGCAGAGTCTCGAGCGTCTTGTTCTCCTTCTCGTTTGCGATGGTGGTCGCGATCATCTGTGCCGCGAACACGATCACGATGAAGAGGATGATGGGGATGAAGGTCGTCTGGTTCGAGACGAACGTCAGCACCTCCAGCACCGATGCACGCGCCTCGGTGGTGCCGATGACGACGTTCTCGGAGAAGCGCACGGGGTTCTTCAGCGCGACCGGATCCGTCCCGGGTGAGAGGGCCATGATCATCTCGCCGCTCAACCCCTCGTTCACCGCGAACAGCACCGCCGAGAGCGCGCCGACGTCCCGGGTCGCGAAGAAGGAGAAGTTGCGAAGCACCGCGTAGACCTGTAGTTCCTGTGGCTCGCCTGCCGCAAGGCCTTGCTCGAAGCCGTCCGGGACGATCAGCCCGAGCGAGAGATTCACATCGGCCAGAGCCGCCGGTACGTCACTCGCACCCGCATCGAGGGGCACGACCGCGAAACCTCCCTGCTCGAGAGCGGCGGCCAGGCCGGCAGAGGCTTCGGTGCCGTCCCGATCGAGCACGGCGATCGCCTGGGCGTCCTCGGCCTGCTCGCCCTGCTGGCCGATAAGGTTTCCCATGGCGACGAAGACGAGGACCGTCACGAGGAAGGGCAGAAGGATCTGCGCCGTGAGCAGTTCGCGGACCTCCTTGCGCAGGAGCACGGTGAACTTCCTCATCGGGCCACCTCCGCAAAGACCTCTTCCAGGTTCGAAGCCGAGTAGCGCTCCTTGAGCGAAGCCGGCGTGCCCACCTCGCGTATGTGACCCTGGTGCAGGAGGCCGACGCGATCGGAAAGGTACTCGATCTCGAGCATGTTGTGGCTCGAGAGCAGGATCGCCGTCCCGTCCGCGGCGTGACGCTTTATGGTGTCGCGCACCTCGAGTGCGTTGAGAACGTCGAGCCCGGACGTGGGCTCGTCGAGTATCGCGAGGTGTGGCTTGCACATCAGCGTGCGGGCCAGCAGCAGCTTGCGCGTCATGCCCTTGGAATAGGAGCCCGCCTTGTCTTTCAGCCGTGCGCCGAGACCACAGATCTCGCGCGCTCTCTCCACCGCGTCGCGCTGTTCCACGGGGTCGGAGAAGTAGAGTTCGGAGAAGAACCGCAGGTACGCCATGCCCGTCATGTTCTTGTACGCACCGGCCTCTTCGGGCAGGTAGGAGATGTGCTCGCGGGCCTTCTCGGGCTGTGCGCCGACCTCGATGCCGTCCACCGTCGCCGTGCCTGCCGTCGCCTTCAGGATAGTACCGACGATGCGCAGGACCGTTGTCTTCCCTGCTCCGTTAGGGCCGATGAGGGCGAAGATCTCGCCCGGGGCAACGTCGAACTCGACCCCGCTCACGGCTTCGAGATTCCCGTACCGCTTCACGAGGCCGCGTACGGACAGCACGGGCGTATCCGCCATGCCTGCCACTCTCCCTATCCGTTCGGATCTGACGCGGTTTGGCGCGCTTACGCGGGAGTGATGACTGCCAGCATGACCGCGAGCACGTGACACGTGCTTCCTGCAAGCACGAACAGGTGCCAGATCGCGTGCATGTACGGTACGCGCTTGAGCACGTAGAAGATGGTACCCAGTGTGTAGGCGAGGCCGCCAGCGACGAGGAGCCAGAGCCCGACGGGTGCGAGGCTCTCGCGTAGCGGACCCATCATCAACACCGCCAGCCAGCCCATGCCCAGGTAGATCAGGACCGAGAGCCATCCGGGCCGGTACGCCCAGAACGCCTCGAACGCTATGCCGAGGATGGCAAGCACCCAGACCAGTGCGAAGAGCTTCCACCCGCCCTGGTCCCGGAGCGTCACGAGCGTGAACGGGGTGTAGGTCCCTGCGATCAGCAGGTAGATTCCCGCGTGGTCGAGAAGTTTGAAGACGTGCTTCACTCTCGGCCAGGGGAAGCTGTGGTAGAGCGTCGAGGCGGTGTAGAGCAGCACGAGTGTGGTGCCGTAGACGATCGAGCTGACGATCTCGATGGTCCCGCCCTGCATCACGGCGAAGGCCACCAGGAGCGTGAACGCGACGATTCCGAGAACCGTGCCTATCCCGTGTGTGACCGCGTTGGCGATCTCCTCGCCGAGACCGTAGCTGCGGCCTGAAGGGGCCGATGCGTTGCGCTCGGTGTTCTCCACGTGGTCATTCTCCCTGCGCTCAGCGTATGTTGCTCTGCTCCTGCGCAGTCCATGCTACACCGTGACTTCCGGGAGCGACAGCGGGCATGAGTCCGGGAACAGGCCTCTTGATCCAGAGGCGAACGGCGCGCGTGACGGCTTCCGCTTCGCGAGCCATGACGATGGGGGGGACCTCGTCAGGACCGTGGATGATGGCGGAGGACCCCGCCGACAGGGTCAGCACAAGGCCGAGAGCGATGATGATGTTCTTTGCGGGCGACACGACCGGATAACCTCCGATGTAGCTGTGGTTTTGTGCTCCACATGCATCATCGGAGGCGCAGATTGAATAGCGGTGGCATCACGGTGACGGGGAGGTGACGCTCGGTGACAGCCCGTCAACGTCGCCTGCTTCCGACCGTCCCGGCGCTGCTACGCCCCCGGCATCGTCCCGCCCAGACAGAAGCACTCGGGCTCGGGGTCGTGCACGACGACCATGATGTCTGCCGGCGCGATCCCGGGCTCGACCCCGAGACGGGAGACCACCTCGGCGTAGAGCGTGCGCTTGAGTTCGGCATCTCGCCCGGAGAGCATCGTGATGTCTACAATCGTGAGACGGTCCGTCTGCCGGCCGGGGGCGTCGATGTCCTCCGGGACGCTCTCGACGATCCGCTGCATGACACGCTCCGCCGGCACGTCCAGGGCCGAGGAGACGGCCTCACGGATTCCGTGAAGTATGGCGCGCTTGTACGCGGTGGACTTTCCGGACTGGATGTCGATGCGAACGATGGGCATGCGGTCCTCCTCGGCGGGGTGTGACGGGAATATACCCCTGCGAGCCTCGACGGAGAAGGGAGGCCTGAGGTGGCCACCGTATCGGTGAGGCGGCACGTGTGGGTGGACGGCGTGGTGCAGGGAGTCTTCTTCCGCGCTGCGACTGCGGAGATGGCAGGCGGTCTCGGGCTCGCCGGATGGGTCCGTAACCTCTCCGATGGCCGCGTCGAGGCGGTCTTCGAGGGCACCCCCGAGGCGGTGGAGGCGGCCGTATCGTGGTGCCGGCGGGGACCGCGGCGGGCTGTGGTCGAGCGCGTCGAGGTCGTCGAGGAGGCGGCCGAGGGGCTGCGCGGGTTCCGGGTGATCGCGTAGGCAGCCCTCACCGCGCCCGGGCGGCGAGAGAAGCGTACGGTAACGGGTACTATATGCGAGTGACAGACTCCTGACGGAAGGAGCCCGGCGTGAGCATTCCCGTTCTCTCCTGCACCGACCTGCGCAAGCGATTCGGCGAGCTGACCGCTGTGGACGGCGTCGGATTCGAGATCGCGGCAGGTGAGACATACGGACTGCTCGGCCCCAACGGAGCCGGAAAGACCACCACGATATCGATGGTGTGCGGCCTGCTCGAGCGCGACGCCGGTGAGGTGCACGTACTCGGAACACCTCTGACCACCCGCAGCATCGCCCCCAAGCGTGAGATCGGTTACGTGCCCCAGGACATCGCCGTGTATCCCGACCTCACGGCACGTGAGAACCTCACCTTCTTCGGCCGGCTCTACGGCCTGTCCGGCACCGACCTGGCCGCCCGGGTCGACCACGTCCTGGAGCTCATCGGGCTGAGCGACCGGGCCCGCGACCGCTCCGATCAGTTCTCCGGAGGCATGAAGCGACGCCTCAACATCGGTATAGGCCTGCTGCATGGGCCGAAGCTCCTCGTGCTCGACGAGCCCACCGTCGGCGTGGACCCGCAGAGCCGCAACGCGATCCTCGAGAGCGTGGAGCACCTCGGCACCGAGGGCATGGCGGTGCTCTACACGACACACTACATGGAGGAAGCCGAGCGTCTGTGCGACCGCATCGGCATCATCGACCACGGCAGGATCGTCGCCGAGGGCACGAGGCGCGAGCTCGTCGAGCTGGTGGGTCAGCACGACCGGGTCCGGCTCGAGGCGACCGGCGATCTCGCGCGCGCGGCAGCGGCACTCGGCGAGCTTGCGCGCGTCAAGAGCGCGGATGCCCGCGAGGATGGGCTCGACCTCATCGTCGACGGTGCCCCAAACGCGCTCACCGAACTGCTGGCCGCGGTCACGGCGAGCGGCGCGACCGTTACGAACGTGGATGTCGACGAGCCGGACCTCGAGTCGGTCTTCCTGCACCTGACCGGCCGCGCATTTCGGGACTGACGCCATGAAGACCGCACTGCTCATCGCACGCAAGGACCTCACAGAGCGGATCCGCGACCGCTCGGTGTTCATCTACGGTATCCTCGCCCCGCTCGGCCTCGCCTTCATCTTCAACTCCGTGTTCGCGCCCATCGAGAGCGCAACCTTCCACGCCGAGTACGCGCTGGTCAACGAGGACGGGGGGCCGATCGGAGATTCCTTCGTCCAGCTCCTCGACGGGCTGGAAGACGACGGCATCGCTACGATCCGGGATGTCTCCTCCGCCGGGGAAGCCGAGGAGCAGGTCGCACGGGGCTCCGACGAGTTCGCCAACGAAGGAGAGAGCGCGGGAGCGGCCTTTGTCCTGCCGGCCGGGCTCTCCGAGCGGGTGTTGAGCGGACAGGATGCCGAGATCACCGTGATCGGGGGTGCGGGAACCCCGCTCGCCTCGCAGGTCGCCTACTCGGTCGCACAGGGTTTCGCAGCCGAGGTGGGCGCTGTCGAAGTGGGAGTGCGCACCGTCCTCGAACTCGGAGGCGAGAGCGACCCGGAGTCGGTCGGGCGCATCACGCAGGCTGCCGCCCACACCACCGTACCGGTGACCGTGGAGGACACGAGTGCCAGCACGCGTCAGCTCAAGCAGACAACCTACCTGGCCGCAGGTATGTCGGTCTTCTTCCTCTTCTTCACCGTATCGTTCGGAGTGAGCGGGCTTCTCGAGGAGCGCAAGGTCGGGACGATGGACCGGCTGCTCGCGGCCCCCATCGACCGACGCTCGATCATCCTCGGCAAGGCCATCACCTCGTTCGCGCTCGGGATCGTGAGCATGACGGTGCTCGTGGTTGCCACCTCGCTGCTGCTCGGGGCCGAGTGGGGCAACCCGCTGGGCGTCGCGATCCTCGTGGTGGCGGTCGTCATCTCGGCGATGGGCGTACTCGGCATTGTCGCAGCGACCGCGAAGACCCAGGCCCAGGCGGAGAACTTCCAGGCGATCATCTCGCTCGTGCTCGCCTTCCTCGGTGGCACGTTCTTCTCGGTATCGCAGGTGGGCGGGTGGCTCGAGACGCTCAGCCTGCTCACGCCACACGCGTGGTTCCTGCGCGGCCTGGGAGACCTCCAGGCCGGTGACATCTCCGCGATATACCTGCCCGTGGCCGCACTCCTGCTGTTCGGCGTGGTGACCGGCGGCATCGCGTGGCCGTTCATGCGAAAGGCGGTGGAACGATGAAGGTTCTCGCGATAGCGGTCACCGGCGTCCGCCGCCTGCTCCGCGACCGCTCCAACATCTTCTTCGTCTTCATGCTTCCTATGATGCTCATCCTCGTCCTCGGAGCTGCCTTCGGCAGCGGAGCGTTCGATAGCCGCGTTGGCATCGTCGCGCTGGACTCCGGGGAACTTGCACAAGACCTGGTGGCCCGGATGGCAGAACTCGATGCGGTCGCGCTCTCCGAGTGGGAGAGCCGCGACGCCGCGGTGCTTGCGGTCGAGCGCGGCCGCCTGGAAGCAGCCGTCATCATCCCCGACGACTATCATGCTGCGCTGCTCGCCGGCGATGAAGTGACGAT
>JAHYJI010000132.1 GCA_019429145.1 Coriobacteriia bacterium
CGCAGACTCGTACTTCGACGGGCACTTGGTGATCATGTCCTCGGACTCGAGGACCCCGTCGGTGTTGATGACGCCGGTGATGATCGCGGTGACCTCGTCACCGAAGGTGCTCGGGACGCCACCGTTATAGACGACAGAGATCTGCGGACCGGACGACTCGCCTTCGTCGCGGATGTCGAAGCGCATCGGGCTCGACTTCTTGTCCCACGAGCCGGGGATGACGGTACCGGTGACGCGTACGCGCTCGCCGACGAGTTCCCCGTCGCCGACCACGTCGCTCACGTTGCGCGAGTACGAGCCATCTCCTGCGCCCACACCGACGACGATCGCGACGACGGAGATCGCAATGATGGCGGTCACGCCGATCAGGCGCATCCTCGCCCGCTTGTTCACGAACACCACTCCTTTGCTGGGGGCGGCGTTGCCCGAGAGGCTCGCCACGACGGTCACCGGGCACACTCGCACCGGTACCTGGGCGTGGGAAGCACCGCTCCGAAACGCCTGCCTGCCTGAACAGCCATTAATACTACCACCTGGAGGCGCCGCCGACAATCGTGATGACGGCGGCAGCTCGCGAGTTCAGATAAGCAAACGCGGTGCCGAGCGCGGGGTGCTCACAGCCACTGGACATCGGGTGCGAATCCCACCTCTGAGAGTAGCCGTAGGTACTCCTCGGAGCTGAGTTCGGTACGCGAGCCGGCAAGCGCGACGAGCGCGGCCTCGATCACGTTGGTGCCGAACGAACGGCCGGCCAGCCGCGGTGTGGACGTGACGAGCAGCTCGACGCCCCGGCTTCGCATCTCCTCGACATCGGCCGCGGTGGTGGTGTTTGTGATGACCCACTTGCCCCGCATGTCTTCCGGCATGAACTTGCGAACATACTGGTAGTCGCCGGCGATGATATCGAACCGCTCGTAGAGGCGGGTACGCTTGGCCGAGGGGGGCTTGTCCTGCGCCGAGCCGGTGGGATAGAGCCACGAGAACGGCAGCTGAACGACGACCGGGGCGAGTATGCGCACCAGGAAGTCGAGGGTGCGCTTCCCGCGGATGAGCACCGGGATCCCGAGCGCGTAGAGCAGGTCGCCGTAGCGCAGGTCGCACCCGGCCTCCAGCAGCCCCTCGGCAAGCCCGTACCGATCGACTGCCGAGGTGACCAGCGCTCGCTTCCCGGCCAGATCGAGGCCGAGCTCGGTGCGCATGAAGCCCACCGTCGCATGCTCCAGCGGCCCCTTGAGCGCCGCGCCGCAGACGAGCGGCGTGATCTTGACACCAGCCGCAAGCCGCCTGGACGCGCGGAAGTGATAGTCGTGACCGGCCGCGCGCAGGTACAGGTCGATGCCGCCGAGGCTCAGGACGTCAACGGTGCCGTCGAGCTCGGCCAGGCGGCGGGCGGCGCGATCGACGTCGCCGTCGAAGCCCTCGCGCCTCAATCGGAAGACCTCACCGAGCAGCTCGATCTCGACCTCGTGGTCGCGCGCTGAGGAGCCGAGCGAGACGCTCACGACCTCTTTGATGGCGTCCACCTCCCGGCGCGCTCGGCAGCGCCACGCAGCGCGGCGCTCACGCGGCCCGTTCTCGCGCGCGGCCCGCGCGCGGCCAGGACGCCTGCCAGGATGTGCTCCAGTTCAGCGAGGTCGACCGGCACGTCCGCACGCAGCGGCGTGTGCCCGAGCGGGATGCCGACGACCTCCTTGCCGAGGATGCGTTCGATGAGCTCGATGCGCCAGTCGCTCGCAGCGAGGATGATGACGTCGTAGTCGCGCAGGGTCGCAAGCGTCTCGAGCAGGCGGTTGAAGACCTCGCCACCCGACGAACCCTCGATGTCCTCTCGCTCGGCCTGGTTGAAGACGAGCACGAAGTCGACACCGTGCTCTGCGGCGAGCGCCCGAACCTCCTCGGCGTTGGCGACCGGGAAGCCGACGAGCGCGATGCGCGCACCGCGACGCACCTCGCCGAGCGATTCGAGGAAGGAGACAAAGGAGCGCTGCACCCCGTGAGAGCGGGCGACCTCCTCCTGGGTGGCTCCGGCCTCGCGGTCGGTAAGGATCTCGACGAGCGAGTCGAAGAGCTTCTCCTGGCTCACGACCTTCTCGCCGATGCGGAAGAACCTCACACGGACCTCCCCGGAGCGCGGGCACAACGAGTGCGCCGATGCGTGTGTACACGAGTGTGTACACGGGGAGTATAGCGCTCGCCGCCCGGGCGCGGGCGAACCCGCGATCCCGAACGACCACATAGGTGGCCCCCGGTCGCGTCTGCCTACTGACACACCGGTTCGAGCGGGAAAGCCGGACACCGTGTCAGAAAGAACACTCGAATCGGCAGCCTCCGCCCGTACGGATCGTCGGAAAGCCGCTAGGAGGTCACCCGTGCCGGATCGATCAACGCCACGGACCTTCTGCGAGCGTCACCGATCCCCACCAGTCTTCGATACGCTTCCCGTCAACTTCTCCCGACGTCCGCCCCTCAACCGAGAACGTGATCGCCTCGACATCGTCGAACTGGATGAGCGTCTGCGCCATGGCCGCGATCAGCAGCCGCAGATACTCCTCAGGGGCATCGAGGCCGAGGATCTCCTTCGAGAAGTCAATGGTTGCGAGACCTGCCTCGTCGACATCCACGCTGTAGACCTCGACCTGATCGGTGATCGCACCGAGCGGCGTTACGGGCTCGATCTTCTTGCCCTTGAAGAGCTCATCGAGAGCGGCGAGCTTCAGATCCCCCTCAAGAGGCAGCCGCTTGCCTTCCCGCACGATCACCGCGTCCGTCGTGGAAGGATAGTAGATGACGACTGCGGTCGTCTCGAGCGAGCCCGGCTGGCTCGAGAGCGGTCCCGGTATGTTCTTTCCGCACCCGCCCAGGAGTACGGCAACCGCGATCAGGCACGCGACGCCAGGGACGATCCTACGAAGGCTCATGCGTTCTGGTCTCCTTACGTTGTTCGGATTCATGCTAGTGGCACGCGGAGTCGAGCGGAATCAGCACGAGTTCGTCCCGCGCGGATCCGGCGCTCGAGTGGCATGGTTGCCTGTACAGACCCGATGGCGCGGTCACGCGCCTGCCGTCATGGCACAGGTCGCAGAACTGATCGGAGTGGCACTCGGAGAACACGCAACTCGCGATGTTGTACGGCACCGACGCCCGCCCCTGTGCTGCCCGTCCGTGGAGCCCGACCCAGCGCGCGGTCGGCTGATGCAGGCTCGGGAACCGGTGGCACCGGTTGCAGTACCGCCGCTCGTCATGACAGCGCAAGCAGTTGTCGCGGTCGACGAATCCCGGACGCGCATGAGTCACCTCTTCGGTCCACGCGGGAGGATGCGGGAGCTCGAGCCCGTGGCAGTCGATGCAGCCTTGCTGCACGGTCTCAGAGTGACAGCCACGGCAGTGTTGCGGTGCAGGCACGTCGATTTCCGGAGCCGGCCTGGCACCCGCAACCCGGCTGACCAGCCCGATATCACCCTCGTGACAGAAGGTGCACTCGGCCGGGGCCTGCCGGGCGTCATGGCACAGCATGCACGCCTCCATCCGTGAGTAGCGCGGGCGTTCGACAGCACCCGGGTGTGCGATGCCCACATGGCAGTCGGGACACCGGCCGCCCGCCGCCAGCACGTGCGCGTGCTCCATGCGCACGCCAGCCGAGACAACGATCCCCCTGAGGACACTTCGGTGACACCGCAGGCAAGATGATGATGAAGGTCCGGGGTACGCCGTGCTCGGTGATCTCACTGCGGGCAGGCCATCCGGGTCCGGAGTCTCGGTTCGTCGCAATCCTACGATGTGCACCGTCACCTCCCG
>JAHYJI010000133.1 GCA_019429145.1 Coriobacteriia bacterium
TGTCCAGCTGGTTGGGCCACCAGTCCCGGTTCGTGGTGCCGCGGCCGGTCGGAACCGGGTGACCCATGCCTATCGTCTTGCGCTTGGCGTCCTGGCTCATGCTGCGTGCTCCTTTCGGTGGTTAGGCCGTGAGGTTCGTCTTCTCCGAAGGCCGCTCCTGCCTGTCGGCGAGTTCGGCTAGCTCGTACTCTGTGCATACCCCTCGCAAGCGGAACCGCTACGGTCTCGACCCCTCCCGACCCCTGAGCGACGTGGCGCGTGCGCTCGTAGGATGGCAGCGAAAGGGGCTCGGATGCTGTTCGTTATCGCCATGTTCGCAGGCGCGGCTGTCGTGATGGTGTTACGTGCCATCCCGCTGGTCCGTGTAGCCGGAGCCAACGCCAGCTCAGAGTTCCCGCTGGCGGCCACGGTATCCCTGGGCGCGCAGCGAACCATCGCCCTTGACCCGGCGTTCGGTGTGAGCGAACTCGCAGATATCGCGATCCGGGCTCTTTCGCCGGGAGTGAACGAACCCGGCATGGCCGCGGTCGTGCTCGACGGTGTCCACGAAGTGCTCCACCGAGTCGGCGCCCACCGGATGTCAGGGGCCGTGTGTACCGATGCGGATGGCGTGCCGCGCGCGATGAGGCTATGCCTTCCGGCGGCTCGTGATCAGGTTGAAGATGAACACCGCCAGCGCGATCACCAGCACGATGTGAATCAGGCTACCGGCGACATCGAGTATGAAGCCCGCCAACCACAGAGCGACAAGAATGGCGATGATGGTCCATATCATGACTTCCACCTCAGTCTCTTGCTCTCCTGGCGCGACACGCGCTTTCTTGGTCTATTCCCCTGCGGCACGATCCTGCGCAGACCGCTGCATCCGGGTCGGATGCACGGTGCGCGACGCGTGAACGGCCGGTGTCTTGTACTCCACCCGCTCCTCGCAGATGATGGCCTCGGACCGGGCTATCAGAGCCGGATCCGCCCGGCACTCAGTCTCCGTGAGAGGAAGTCACCATGGCACGCGTAGCACTCGACACCTCCGCGCCCGACTTCACCCTGCCTGACTTCTCCGGCAACCCGGTGAGCCTGTCGGGCTTTCGCGGACGCAAGAACGTGCTGTTGGTCTTCAACCGTACCTTCGCTTGACCGTTCTGCCGCCGGCACATGGCGCAGTTGCGCCAGGACCACTCCGAGTTCGTCGATCGTGATGTCGAGATCGTGGTGGTCGGGCCCGAGAACGCACCGGCATTCGCGAAGTTCTGGGAGGCCAACTCCCTGCCCTTCGTCGGTCTGCCGGACCCGACCTACAGCGTGCTGAAGCTCTACGGGCAGGAGGTGAACCTCTTCAAGCTGGGGAGGATGCCCGCACAGGTGCTCATCGACCGGGAGGGAACCGCTCGCTTCGTGCACTACGGGCACAGCATGCAGGACATCCCCGAGAACGCGGAGATCCTGGCGCTGGCAGACGAGATCAATGCGTCAGGGGGCATCCCGGCGTAGGCCGGCGGCATCGCGCGCCACGTAGCCCGACCAGCGCTCCTCGACCCAGCGCTGAACGCCGGCGAGCTCGGCCTCACCGAGTGTCTTGAAGCGCCCCTGCCCGGAAACGTACTCGGCGACCGGAACCTGTAGCCCCGCCTTCGCGAGAGACTTCGAGCGGCCGGTGAGCCGGAAGACGCCGTCCACGATCTCGTAGAGCACTACCACGCCCGCGTCCACCGCCAGCTTGCCGATGGAGATGGAGTCCTTGGGGTCGAAGGACCACCCGCTCGGACACGGCGTGTTCATGTGGATGTAGCGCAGGCCGCTCATCCCGCGCGCACGCACGACCTTGTCGTAGACGTCGGTCGGGAACGCCGCACTGGTCGATGCCACGTACGGGACGCCGTGCGCCTCCATGATCGCCGGCACGTCCTTGGGGTTCTCGCGCTTGCCGGCCATCGTGGTGGTGGTGCGCGCACCCGCGGGCGTGGACCCGGAACGCTGCGTGCCGGTGTTCATGTACGCCTCGTTGTCGTAGCACACGTAGATGAAGTCGTCGTTGCGCTCCGCAGCACCGGAAAGCGCCTGGATGCCGATGTCGGCGGTACCGCCGTCACCGGCCATGGCGAGCACCGTCATCTCGCCGTCCCGGCCCATCGCGCGTAGCCCCGCGCGAACACCTGCAGCAGAGGCAGCGGTACTCGGGAAGGCGACGTTGATCCAGGGCACGTCGAGCGTGGAGATCGGGTACATCCCGCCCAGCACGGTCAGGCAGCTTGCCGGGTTGACGAGCACCATGCGGCCGTCGAGCGCCTTGGTGATGGCACGAAGCCCCGTGCCGATGCCGCACCCCGCGCATGCACGGTTACCGGAGAGCAGGTGCTCGGTATCGGGAAGCTCGCTCACCCGTGTCATCGCATGCTCCCTTCAACCAGACCGATCCAGTATGGTGCCCGGTCGCGGATCCCCGCCTCGAGGTCGGCGCGCGCCTCCCGGACCGCTGAGGCAAGCTGCACGGGAGTCACGTCCCGCCCGCCGAGCCCGCAGACGACCCCGTGGACCGCAGGCGAGTCTGCTCCGTCGTAGAGCGCGGCCTTGAGGTCCTCGCATATCGGGCCCTGGTAGCCGTAGGAGAGTGCCTTGTCGAAGACGACAGCGAGCGAGCGCCCGGCGAGCCGGTCGCGCAACGCCCCGACGGGGAACGGACGGTAGCAACGGATGCCGAGCACCCCGGCGCGAACCCCCTCGGCGCGCAACTCATCGGCGACGAGCGTGAGTTGCGTGACGAGCGAGCCGGCCGCGACGAGCACGGTGTCGGCGTCGTCGAGCAGGTACTCGGAGAGCAGGCCACCCGAGGAGCGCCCGGTGATCCCGGCCCACGCGCGATCGGCGGCAGGAACGGCGTCGAGCGCCTCGAGCAGGGCCGCATGGTGCATGGCCCGGAACTCCATGTAGCCGGGTTGCAGCACGCCGTCGGCGTCAGGACGGGGATCGGCGAGCGTGACCGGACCGACGTTGCGGGGGTCGGCCGTATCGACGATCTGCAGCGGCGCGGTGCGCGGGGGCAGGAACCCGTCGACGGTGCCGGCGTCCGGCACATCGACCGGCATCATCGTGTGCGAAAGCAGGAAGCCGTCGTAGCAGACCATGACGGGCACGTTGAGCTCTTCGGCGATGTGAAACGCTTGCACGGTGGTGTCGAGGATCTCCTGGTTGTCCCGGCAGTAGAGCTGCACCCAGCCCGCGTCGCGCACGCTCATGGAATCCTGCTGGTCGTTAAGCACGCTCCACGGAGCGGCCATCGCACGGTTGGCGACGCACATCACGATCGGGAGCCGGGCGCCCGCTGCCCACCAGACCTGCTCGGTCATGTAGGCAAGCCCGTTTGCCGAGGTCGCGGTGAAGGCCCGCGCGCCCACCGTCGAGGCCCCGATGCAGACTGAAAGCGCCGAGTGCTCCGACTCGACCGCGACGAACTCTGCGGGCAGTTCTCCGCTCTCGACCCACGTCGAGAGGCTCTCGACCACGGGCGACTGCGGTGTGATCGGATAGGCAGCGATCACCTGGGTGCGTGCGAGCTTGACCGCGGTCGCGGCCGCATCGTTGCCGGTCATCACGCGGACGCTCATCGTGCACCGCCTTCCGCTGAATCGCCTGACGGGTCCTCCGGCATCTCGCACACCCCGTGCTCGCGCTCGGGCACCATCACGATCGCGCCCGACGGGCATTCCTGCGCGCAGATGCCACAACCCTTGCAGTACTCGAGTTCGATAACGGGCGGGACGCCCTTGGCGAAGCACGCGTCGGGGCAGTAGACCCAGCAGAGCTGGCAG
>JAHYJI010000134.1 GCA_019429145.1 Coriobacteriia bacterium
GGGAACCGGCAAGACCCGGGCGCTCACCGAGCGGTTCGTGAGGGCGGTGATTCCCGGCGTCGACGAAGAGTGGGCGCCGGCGGCCGTCAACGAGCTACTGACGATCACGTTTACTGAGAAGGCCGCAGGCGAGCTGGTCGAGCGCATCCGCGCATCGCTGAGGGCGGCCGGCTTGACCCGTGACGCGCGCGAGCTCGACGGCGCATGGATCTCGACCATCCACGGCTTCTGCGCCCGTATCCTGCGTCGCCACGCCCTCGAGGCGGGACTCGATCCCGGGTTCACGGTCGCCGATGAGACTGACGCTCGCCAGCTGCGCGAAGAAGCGTTCGAGCAGGCGGCCCGGTCGGTACACGAGTCGTCGGTCACGGTTCGGGACCTCTTCGCGGACTACGGGTTCGAGCCGGTGTGGGACGCCGTGTCCCTCATCGCACGGACGCTCGACACCTACGGGCTGACCGCAGACGACATCACACCGGAGCCGGTTCATGATGCGGTCACGCTTCTGGACGAGACGCGCGCGTTCTTCGCCGGAGCCCACACCGATCTGGTGGACTTCGCATGCGAGAGCAAGGGAGCGGCGAATCACGCAGATGCCTGCCGCTCGCTGCTTGACGCTCTGGATTCGCTCGACGTGTCCTCGGTCGATCCCGCCGAGATCGCCGGTCAGCTGTGGCGGGCGCTGGAGACGTACTCCGCCAGGGGAGGGTCCGCTGCATCGATCAAGGACGTGTGCGAAGAGGTGAAGCGGGTCCGCCGCCGCCTCCTCGCCGAGACGGTGGCGACGATGACGGCGACGGGTGTCGGTGCACTCGCCGAGCTTACGCGCGCCTACACAGAGACGCTCGCCACACTCAAGGCACAGCGCGGCGTCTTGGACTTCGCCGACCTTCAGCTACAGACGGCACGCTTGCTCGAACGGCGTCCCGACCTGAGCGAGCGATACCGCTCTGCGTTCCGGCTCGTCATGGTCGATGAGTTCCAGGACACCGACGAGCTTCAGCTGCGGATCGTCCAGAGCATCGCCGCAGAGAACCTGTGCACGGTGGGAGACGAGCGCCAGTCCATCTACCGTTTCCGCGGAGCAGACCTCGATGTGTACCGTCGCCATCGCCACGAGATGCTGGACGCGGGAGCACGCCCGGTCGAGCTCGTCGAGAACTACCGGTCGCATCCGGACATCATCGGGTTCGTAAACGACGTGTTCTCTCATCCCGCCGTCTTCGGAGACGATCTGCTCCACCTTCAGGCCCGTCGCACCGAGCCCGAGCCCCCCCTCGTCGAGCACGCCATGCCACGCATCGGCGTCGATCTAGTACATGCGGAAGGACGCTCGAAGTCGTTCCCCAGGCAGGTCGAGGCCGAGGCCGTGGCGCGCAGGTTCGCCGCGCTGAGGGATGCCGGAGTGAGCCCGGGCGACATGGTCGTGCTCGTCCGCAGGTATGCGAGCGCCGACGTGATCGCCAGTGCGCTGCGGCGGGAGGGGTTTCCCGTGCTCGTCGTCGGGGGGCGCCGCTTCCTCGAACTGCCCGAGGTCGTGATGGTGCGGACTCTCGCACGCGTCATCGCCAACCCGCGTGACGACATCGCGCTGGCGGCGCTCCTGCTCTCGCCGATGAGTGAGGTGAGCGACGACGGGCTCTGGCTGCTGCGCAACGCCACAGGGTCGCGCGCTGCGGGCAGACATCTCTGGGACGGCCTCGGTGCTGCCGAGAGCACGCTGCCGCCACCGGATGCCGGGGCCGCAGTGGCGCTTCGCCGCGTCATCGAGCGGGCGCGTGATCGGAGCGGTTCGGTACCGCTTGCGGAGGTCTTGACGAGAGCGGTCGAGGAGTCCGGTGCAGACCTCGCGATCCTCGCCTCGGGTGATGAGGGCCTGCAGGCCTTTGCCAACGTCGTGCGCTTCATCGAGAAGGCCGCGGAGTTCGAGCAAGCGGGCAGGGCCGGTGCGGCTGCCTTCGTAGCGCGAGTCGACGCCGAGGAGCGCTTCGGTTCCCAGGAGAGCCCCTCGGCACTCTCCGGGGACGGATCTCCCGCAGTGCGGATCATGAGCGTGCACGCGTCCAAGGGCCTCGAATTTCCGGTGGTCGCGCTTCCGTTGCTGGGAGACGCCGTTCCGGGTGACCGGGGCGTGCTCCGGGCCCGCGCGCGACGAGGCCGCGCCGAGGTAGCGCTTGCGCTTCCTTCGAGCCATGGCGGCTCGGCGGAGAGCCGCCGGAGCCCGCTGTTCGAGCAGATGAGAGTGTCCGAGGCCGCCGCTCAGGAGGAGGAGTCAAAGCGCCTCTTCTACGTCGCATGCACGCGCGCCCGGGAGGTCCTGCTATTGAGCGGTGCGTGTAACCTTTGCAAGGACCCGGCTGCGGTGGCCGAGAGCCCGCTCTCCCTCGCACGGCGCGCACTCGGGCCCGCCCTGCAAGGACCCCCCGGCACCGATGAGATGCGGGTGCTTGCGGGCGGAGCACGCGTCTCGTTGCGCGTACACGATGGAGCCGCCGTCCCCGCTGCCGCGGAGTCGTCCGCCGCGGCGCCAGACGATTCCGGATTCTCCGCCGGTCTGTCGAGTGTCGTCGAGGACGAACGGCCGGTGTGCCGCGTGGCCTCGGGCGTTGCGCCCGAGCGCCCGGCGCGGCTCTCGTACAGCGACATCGCCGCGTTCGAGTCATGCTCGCTGCGATACTGGGCTCAGCGGGTGGCCCGCCTCGGGAGCGCAGAAGGCGTGACGGAGGGCGACCCGCTGCGGTTCGGCTCCGCACTGCACGCAGTGCTTCAGCTCGGTCGTCCCGGCGAGCCGGTGGCCCCCGCAGCTCGGATCGAGGCGGTCGCGCGCTTCTACCGTCTCGAGGCTGAAGAGCTGGTGCGCTTGCGCGAGGCGGTCGACCGATTCGCTCGTTCGGACGCGGCTGCGATGCTGGAGTCCTGCGAGACGGTTCGCCGGGAGCACCCATTCTCGGTACGCATCACCACAGGCGAGCACGTGGTGGACCTCGTCGGGGCGATGGACGCGGTGGGCCGTCGCGGACAGCAGACGGTCATTCTCGACTACAAGTCCGGTACGTCGGAGGCCGGCGCGAGGGAGCTGAGGGAGCGCTACGAGATGCAGGCCCGGTGCTATGCGTACGCAGCGCTTGCGGCCGACTCCGAACGTGTCAGGGTCGTCTTCGTCAGACCTGAGGTCGAGTCCCCGGACGGGGGAGTGGAGCAGATCGAGTTCGAGTTCAGCCGGGAGGACGTTCCAGTCATCGAGCGAGCCGTCCTCAGCGCGTACGACTCGATAGCAACGAGCACCTACCGGGCCCTCGAACGCTGGGACGAGCGCACCTGCCGCGATTGCCTGATCGCCGGGACCCTCTGTCCGCTCAGCCCTGTGCCGAGTGCCGCTGGGTAAGCTGTCCGCATGCGGCCTCGATGTCGGTGCCGCGCTCAGTGCGGATCGTCGCCTGAATGCCGGCGGCGGCCAGACCGTCGAGGAAGGCCGTGACCCGCCCGCTACCCGGGCGGTCGTGCCCGAATCCTCCGACCGGGTTCACCGGGATCAGGTTCACGTGGCACAGGAGCCCCGTGCAGAACCCGATGAGCGCGGCGAGCTCCTCGGC
>JAHYJI010000135.1 GCA_019429145.1 Coriobacteriia bacterium
ATTCCCCGATTACGAGCTTCGCGATCACAAGAACAAGCCCCACACGCTCTCGGCGCTGCAGGGCGACGACCCGATGATCCTGACGCTGCTTCGCGGCCACTACTGCCCGAAGGACCGCAGACAGCTTCAGGAGCTCGTCTGGTTCCACGATCGGCTCGATGTGGGCTACGCGCGCATCGTCACGATCACCTGCGACAACCTCACGCAGCTCAACGAGCTCAAGCTCGGCGTGGGCGCGCACTGGACGTTCCTGCACGACCCGAAGCGCATCATCCAGCAGGACCTCGAGATCAAGGAGTACACCGACCCGGTCAATGACGTGATGATTCCTCATACGGTCGTCTTGGAGCCGGGGCTCGTCATCTACAAGGTCTACAACGGGTACTGGTACTGGGGCCGGCCGACCCGGGGCGAGCTTCACCAGGACCTGCGTGAGGTGGGCATGAAGCACCGGCCCGACTGGCAGATCGACACGCCCGAGATGCGCGAGGCGTGGGAGCGGGGAGAGCGTGAGAAGTTCTGGCCGTACGGGCGCAGCATGCGCGAGATCATCGAGGGTTCCGAGTAGGGACCAGTCAAGGACGAGGGGCGCGCGCATCGGCCTCCCGGACGGAGTGCGAAGCCACGTGTTGAGAGGAGATCGGCATGAAGGCCACGTTCAACGGCACCGTGATCGCCGAGAGTGACCGGACGGTAGTCGTCGAAGGCAACCACTACTTCCCTGCCGACGGTGTGCACATGGAATTCCTGACCGCCAACGGCGAGAGCTCCGTCTGCCCGTGGAAAGGCCGCGCCGAGTACTACGATGTCGCCGTGGGCGACCAGGTAGCACGTGGAGCGGCGTGGAGCTACCCCGCTCCATCGAAGGCGGCCTCCGAGATCGCCGGCCACTACGCCTTCTGGCGCGGTGTCACCGTGTCCGACTGAGCCGCGGTACGCGCACGATGTCAGGCGGCTACTCCATCGATGAACTCCTGGCGCTTCAGCGTGACACGTTCGGCTACTTTCTCGCCGAAGCAAACCCTGCCAACGGGCTCGTCCGCGACACCACGCGCCCGGGCTCGCACTGCAGCATCGCGGCCGTCGGTCTTGGCTTGGCCGCGTACACGATCGGCGCGGAGCGCGGATACGTGCGCCGTCCGGATGCCGTGAAACGGACCCTGGCGACTCTGCGCTTCTTCCGAAACGCGCCGCACGGACCTGAGCCTGACGCGACCGGTCACCGGGGTTTCTACTACCACTTCCTGCATATGGACTCCGGCAAGCGCGCATGGCTGTCCGAGCTCTCGACGATCGACACGACGTTCCTTGTCGCCGGTATGCTCGCCTGCGCAGCGTACTTCGACCTCGACACGCCCGATGAACGTGAGATCCGCGAGCTAGCGGACGAACTGTACCGACGGGTCGACTGGGATTGGGCACGCGATGGCGGGGCGGCCGTGACGCATGGCTGGAAACCCGAAACGGGCTTCCTGCGGTTCCACTGGACCGGGTACAACGAGGCGCTGCTGCTCTACGCCCTCGGTCTCGGGTCTCCCGCGCACCCTCTGCCGGGCTCGAGCTACGACACATGGCTCTCCACCTATCAATGGAAGAAGCTGTACGGCCATGAGTTCGTCTACGGTGGTCCGCTCTTCGTCCACCAGCTCTCCCACGTCTGGATCGACTTCCGCGGGATACGCGATGCCTACATGCGCGATCGCGGCATCGACTACTTCGAGAACAGTCGCCGGGCAACCTACGTCCAGCGCTCATACGCGATTCGCAACCCGAGGGGCTTTCGCGGCTACGCCGAGAACATCTGGGGAGTCACCGCCAGTGACGGCCCCGGTCCAGCCGCCCTCTGCGTCGAGGGGCGCGAGCGCACCTTCCTCGACTACCGCGCCCGGGCCATACCCTGGGGCCCCGACGATGGCACGATCGCACCGTGGGCGGCGATCGCCTCGCTGCCGTTCGCACCGGAGATCGTGCTTCCTGCGATACGGGCCTTCCACGAGCACTACCCCGACATGGAGAGTGTCTACGGCTTCAAGTGCAGCTTCAATCCGACGTTCGACGCTTCGGGCGACGGAGCCCCCTGGATCTCGAAGGGCTACTACGGGCTCGACCAGGGACCGATCGTGATGATGATCGAGAACCACCTCACGGGATGGTTCTGGGAGCTGATGAGGAGCTGCAAGCCGATCGCCACCGGGCTCCGGCGCGCCGGGTTCACCGGCGGGTGGCTCGGGCAGAATGATCAGCCGTACCCGGGTGACTGAGGATGTCGGAGCGAGAGGACCGTGCGGCGCTGCGCTACTCGGGTAAGCCGTTGCCGGACAGTGTCCATGCCGAGTTGATGAGCCCGATGTGAGAGAACGCCTGCGGCGTGTTGCCGAGCAGATGGCCCGTGCCCATGTCGACCATCTCCGCGAGCAGCCCCACGTCGTTGGCGTGAGCTGTGACGGCCTCGAAGTACTCCTCGGCACGCTCGCGTTCACCCGCAAGCGCAAGACACTGGACGAGCCAGTAGCTGCAGATGAGGAACGCGTTGGGCTCCTCGGCCCAGCGACGCACGAGCCCGCCCTTGCCCAGGCGCTCGTCGATCGCGTGGATGGTCGCGAGCATACGTTCGTCGTCGGCCGGCAGGAATCCGACGATCGGCATGAGCAGTACCGATGCGTCGAGGTGGCTCGAGCCGAACGCGCCGCCGTACGCTCCGGCCTCCTCGTTCCAGCCGTCCCGCAGCACTGCCTCACGAACCGCATCGCGCTCCGTGACCCACGTTTTCACGCGCGCCGCCTGCGCGCCCACACGCTCGGCCATGCGTACGGCGCGGTCGAGCGCGACCCAACTCATCACCTTCGACGAAACGTAATGGCGCGGCACGTCGCGTGACTCCCACATGCCCGCATCGGGCTCGCGCCAGCGGGCAGCTGCATCATCCGCAAGTCGCGTGAGCATCGCCCGGGTCGGAGCGGACAGCTCGCCCATCTGGTTCCGCATGAGATAGGCGGCATCCAGTATCTCTCCGGCGACATCGAGCTGCGTCTGCGTCCATGCGTCGTTGCCGATGCGAACCGGACGGCTGTCGGCGAACCCGCGGAGATGATCGAGGGTGTGCTCGGTGAGGTCGGCTCCCCCTTCGACGTCGTACATGATCTGCAGAGGGCTCGTGCCCGCCCGCGACCCCGCGTTCTCGATCCAGCGGAAGAACCGCCACGGTTCGTGCGGGCAGGATGAGACCCACCGTGCGTTAAGGGTGAGGCTGGCGTCCCGGAGCCAGGTGAAGCGGTAGTCCCAGTTCCACTCGCCACCAACGCGTTCCGGAAGCGAGGTAGTGGCCGCAGCCACGAGCGCGCCCGACGGTTGGTAGGTGAGACCCTGCAGGATGAGCGCACTACGACGGACGTGCTCCGCGTAGGGGCCTTCGTACGCCGAGTGCATATCGACCCAGGAGCGCCACGCCGCGACGGTGTCCTCGATGGCCTGCCGGGCGCCGGACGTCGTGGTGGTCCCTGACTCGACGTCGACGCCGCCGCTG
>JAHYJI010000136.1 GCA_019429145.1 Coriobacteriia bacterium
GGTCGCTGACCCGCGACGACATCGCCGGAGTCGTCGAGGCGTTCGCGGCGGCTGCACGCCGCGTGAAGCAGGCCGGCTTCGACGGTGTGGAGATCCACGCCGCACACGGCTACCTGCTCAGCCAGTTCCTCTCGCCGCTCACCAACGTGCGGACCGACGAGTACGGCGGCGATCTTGCCGGTCGCATCCGGATGCACCTCGAGGTGATCGCCGCGGTGCGCGCGGCGGTAGGAGAGGAGTTTCCGGTGCTGCTACGCCTCGGCGCCTCAGACTACATGGACGGCGGAGCCACGGCCGGGGACGGCGTGGCAGCCGCGATCGAGTTCGAGAAAGCCGGCGTCGATTTGATCGACGTCTCCGGCGGGCACTGCAGCTACCTGCGCCCGGGTCACAGCGAGCAGGGCTACTTCGCCGAGCTCAGCACTGCGATCCGGGAGGCCGTCTCGATTCCCGTGATGCTCACCGGCGGCATCACCGACCCGCTCGTCGCCGAGCGGCTCCTTGCCGAGGGGGCAGCGGACCTGATCGGCGTGGGACGCGCGATTCTCAAAGACTCCGGGTGGGCCGGGCGTGCCGTGCGCATGCTCGGGCACGACGACGGATAGGGTCCGGTAGGGCGCCGCGCGTCACATCGCTGTTTCCGACCCTCGCCAAGCGGGGATATCGCAGGAATCACACCCCCACACACGGCGAGGAGGGTTCCCGATGAACCTGCGACGTCCGAACGGGACCGACGTCACCCAGACCTCCAACCGCTCCCGGGACGTGGTGCCCAGCTCAGGCATCTGCTCCCGCTGCATCGACGGGTGTCGCGGCAACTGCGAGATCTTCAAGACCTCCTTCAGGGGCAGGGAGGTCATCTACCCCGACCCGTACGGCGACATCACCGCGGGAGGGGACAAGGACTACCCGGTCGACTACAGCCACCTCAACATCCTCGGCTACGCCTACGGGGCCAAGGGCCTGCCCGAGGGCACGGAGCCCGGCCCCGACACCACACTCTTCCCCTTCGCCGACACCGCGACGGCGTTCGGCACCGAGCACCCCGTCAAGATGAAGCTGCCGGTCTTCACCGGCGCGCTCGGCTCCACCGAGGTCGCTCGCAAGAACTGGGAGCACTTCGCCATCGGCGCGGCCATCAGCGGGATCTCGCTGGTGTGCGGCGAGAACGTGTGCGGCATCGACCCGGATCTCGAGGTCGACGGCCGCGGGCGTATCACCCGCTCGCCGGACATGGAGCGGCGCGTCGAGGACTACCGCCGCTACCAGGAGGGCTATGGCGACATCCTCGTCCAGCTCAACGTCGAGGACATGCGCCTCGGCGTGGCCGAGTACGTGACGCAGGAGCTCGGTGTGGAGACCCTCGAGCTGAAGTGGGGCCAGGGCGCGAAGTCGATCGGCGGCGAGATCAAGGTCGACTCGCTCGAGCGAGCGCTGGAGCTGCAGCGCCGCGGATATCTCGTCACGCCCGATCCGTCAGACCCCTCGGTGCAGGCGTCCTTCCGCGACGGCGCGCTGCGCCAGTTCGAGCGCCACAGCCGCCTCGGCTTCATCGACCGCGAGCAGTTCGCCGCCGACGTCGAGCACCTGCGGGGACTCGGCGCCAAGCGCGTCACGCTCAAGACAGGCGCGTACTCGATGCGCGAGCTCGCGATGGCGATGAAGTGGGCGAGCGAGAACCGCATCGATCTGCTCACCATCGACGGAGCGCCGGGCGGCACCGGGATGAGCCCGTGGCGGATGATGGAGGAGTGGGGCATCCCGACCTTCTACCTGCAGTGCATGGCGGTCGAACTTGCCGGCAAGCTCGCCGAGCGCGGCGAGTTCGTCCCCGACATCGCCATGGCGGGCGGGTTCTCGACCGAGGACCACATCTTCAAGGTGCTCGCCCTGGGCTCTCCGTACTTCAAGGCGGTCTGCATGGGCCGGGCGCTGATGATCCCGGGATTCGTCGGCAAGAACATCGGCCACTGGATCGCGACGAAGGACCTCCCCAAGACGGTGTCGCAGTTCGGCACCACCAAGGAGGCGATTTTCGTCAACTACGAGACGCTCAAGGGCATCTACGGCGACGAGGTCGATGCGTTCCCGCTCGGTGCGGTGGCGATCTACTCGTTCGCCGACAAGCTCAAGGTCGGGCTTCAGCAGCTGATGAGCGGGTCTCGCAACTTCTCGACCCCTGCGATCTCGCGCGCCGATCTGATCGCGCTGACCGAGGAGGCGGCGGGCATCTCGGGCATCCCGTATGTCATGGACGCCTACCGCGACGAGGCGATGCGGATCATCGAGGAGTAGGCCGATGTCATACCTATGAGGTACGATATGAGGTATGACATGGAGAGGCGATGCGCATGGCCAAGCTCACGATATTCCTTCCCGACGAGCTGCTTGCAGAGATCGACGCGCACGCGGCGCGCGAGGACCGCTCTCGCAGCAGCGTGATCCGCGAGGCGTCCGCACACTATCTTGCGAGCACGGAGTCGGCCGAGGCTGACGCGCGCCGGCGCGCGGCGGTGGACGACTCGCTCGCGCTCTTCGAAGAGCTAGCGGCCGCGCCGAGCCTGGACGGTCGGCCCGGTCTGGAGATACTGCGCGAGGCCCGCGGGGCGCTCGACCGGAAGCCCCGGCGCACGTGAGCGCCCGGCTGGTGGTGATCGACGCCTCGGTCGGAGTCAAGTGGTTCCGTAACGAGGACGGAACGGCCGAGGCGCGCGATCTGCTGCGACAGCACGCGGCGGGCGCAGTCCGTCTCGTGGTGCCGGTGCTCTTCCTCTACGAGGTGCTCGACGTCGCCCGGTGCCACTTCGGGGTGGAGGGGGCACGGCGCGTGTGGCGCAGTCTCGCCGCAGACGAGCTCGTGGTCTCGAGTCCGGACTACGAGCTGATGGATCGCGCCATCGACGTCGCCGAGGCACTCGGCTGCACGCTCCACGATGCCGCCGCCCCCGCGCTCGCGGAGCACCTGGGATGCGAGCTGGTCTCGGCGGACCGCCGCGCGCACGGCGCCTTTCCCGGGGTGGTTCTGATCGGCTGAGTCCGCGTGTGTCGGCCGCCCCATCCGCACCACTCCGCTGCGGACCGGCCGGCGCTCGCTGCACTACACTACGTGCATGGACACGCCAGACACCCCCGACACTCCCGACCCACGCGAGCCACTGAGCGCCGAGCTCCACCGGCTGCGTTCGCTGACCTCGATCAAGTGGACGATGCACGGCCACGAGGTGCTTCCGGCCTGGGTGGCCGACATGGACCTGCCGCCCGCGCCGGTCATCGTCGATGCCGTACAGCGCCTGGCCGCACGTGGCGACTTCGGCTACAACTTCGACGCGGCATGCCGCCTGCCTGATGCGTTCGCCGACTGGCAGGAGCGCCGTCACGGCTGGCGGCCCGACACCGGGCGGCTGCGGCTGTTCTGCGACGTGATGCAGGCGGTCCAGACCGCGCTCTGGCTTGCGACCGAGCCGGGCGACGGCGTGGTCATCTTCACCCCCGTCT
>JAHYJI010000137.1 GCA_019429145.1 Coriobacteriia bacterium
CGAGGCCGCCGAGCGCTCGGTGGGCAAGATGCTCGAGATCGTCGTGGCCGTGCGCACGGTGCGCGCCCGCTACCAGATCCCGCACAAGCAGGGGATCTCGGTGGTCGTGCGCACGCAGGCCGAGACCGACGTGCAGCTGCTCGACGCCGAGTTCGCCTACCTCAACGCGCTCGCCGGTATCGACTCGTTCGTCGCAGCCACCGATGCCGCAAAGCCCGCGCACTCGGTCACCGTGGCCGCCGGGGGCATGGAGGTCTACGTGCCGCTCGAGGGACTGGTGGACTTCGATGCCGAGCGCGCCCGGGTGGCCAAGGAGCTGGCGTCTGCCGTAGACGATCTCGCCAAGGTCGAGCGCAAGCTCGCCAACGAGGGCTTCATCGCCAAAGCAGCACCAGAGATCATCGACAAGGAGCGAGCCAAGGAGACAGAGCTCGCCGACCACGTGGCCGCGCTGCGCGAACAGCTCGACGAACTCGAGGCATAAGGGGGGCCGGCGGATGACCGCCGCGGCAGACTTCGGCTACACCGATGCAGTGCATGCGCTTCACGATGCGCTCACGTTCGGCATCAACCCCTCGCTCGAGCCCGTCACCGCGATGGCCGAGGAGATGGGACGCCCGCAGGACGCCTTCGCCTCTATCCAGGTGACCGGCACCAACGGCAAGTCGTCGGTGACGCGCATCATCGCCGCGCTGCTCGAGGCGCACGGCGTGAACACGGGCACGTACACGAGCCCCGAGTTGCACTCCTACACCGAGCGCATCGCGTGCGGGGGCGTGCCGGTCTCCGAGGTGATGTTCGCGCGCGCGGTCGCCGAGGCACTTGCGGCCGCGGAGCGGGCGGGCGTGACTCCCACCGAGTTCGAGATCCTGACCGCCGCAGCGCTCTGGGTGTTTCGCGAGTGCGGGGTCGAGGTGGCGGTGCTCGAGGTCGGGATGGGGGGCCGGTGGGACGCCACGAGTGTGGTCGAGCCCGCGGTCGCTGTCATCACGGGCGTGAGCCTCGATCACACGGCACACCTCGGCGAGACGCGCGAGGAGATCGCCGCCGACAAGGCGCACATCATCAAGGCCGGGAGTGTTGTCGTGCTCGGACCGGCGACCACCGGGGTGGAGCGCGTCCTTACCCGGCATGCTGCCGGGCTCGAGCCGCAGGTCACGATGCATGCGGTGCGCCACGGACTGCAGGCAAGCCCGCTCGGGGAGACCGACACGCTGCGCTACTCCGTGACCGCTAACCCTCAGTCTCCGGGTGAGCCTTCGCGTGTCGACGTGTCGGGCAGGGCGCCCTACACCGGCATCGAGGTCCACGGACCGGCGTACCAGGCCGCCAACGTCGCCACCGCCGTAGCGGCAGCCGAGGCGTTCCTCGACCGCAAGCTCGATGCCGAGCTTGTGCGAGCGGCGGTCGCCGCGACCGTCTTCCCGGGCCGTTTCCAAGTGCTGCGCCGTGACCCGTGGCTCGTGGCCGACGCCGCCCACAACGCCGAGGCCGCGGGCGTTCTCGCCAAAGCGATCGGCACCGTGTGGCCGGATCCCGAGGTGCGGCCGGTGGTCGTGCTCGGTGTGCTCTCGGACAAGGACGCCGCGGGCATGGTCTTCGCGCTCGCACCGGTCGTGGCGGGGTTCGTTGCCGTGGCGCCCGACTCACCGCGTGCGCTGCCTGCCGAGGAGCTTGCGGACGTTGTCGAACACGTGACCGGCGAGCGTCCCGGGGTTGCCGGGAGTGTGGCCGAGGGCATCGAGATGGCGCTGGCCGCGAGTCCCGTGGCTGGCTCGGTCGTCACCGGAAGCATCCGCACGGTCGCAGAAGCGGGGTAGGGAAGACGGAGCGCTACTCGCCCTCGCTCTCGCCTCTACCCGCGGTCCGGCGCCGCTGCGCCACCACCGCGCCTACGAGCACGGCGGCCAGCACCGCGAGCGCGGCCAGCAGCATCCACGTCTCTGCCGGCCACCCCTCATCATCGGCAGACTCGGGGACGTCCGGGCCGACCGTCGGCTCCTCGGCAGGCGGAGGCTCCTCATCCGGGGACTCGGTCTCGCCCATGAGATCGGCGAAGCTTGCGAACTGCGGCGAGGCGCTCTCGGCGAACTCGATCTCTGCGAGGTAGGTCTCGTCGCGCGTGGTGCCCGGGTAGACGTCGCGGATGCTGACCTCGACCCACTCGGCGTCTGCACGCACCGGGAAGGTCTGCAGCACCGGCTCGTCGGCGAGCGGCAGCTCCACTCCCGTGCCGTCGGAGAACTCGACGTAGAGGGTCTTGGGGCGGTTGTACTTGGAGAAGAGCTCGGCGGTCTTGGCGTATCCCGGCAGCACCTGGACCTCGCGCACCGCGCGGGGCGCGCCGAACTCGAAGCGCAGCCACTCGCCGATGCCGGAACCCTCGGCGTCCTCGGCCCACGCGGTGGACGGGAAGCCGTCGGCCACGTTTCCGGGCCGGTACTGGAACTCCTCGCCCAGATCGAGCCAGCTCGAGGCGGTGACGATCACGTCGGCAGGCGAGCGCTCGGTGCCGGGTGCGGTGTCGTCGGCGAGGGTGCGCCGAACGGGCTGCAGGAACGGCACGCCGATGTCGTGAGCGCGGGTGGGCTCGAAGTCCTCGAAGATCCACTGGTAGACGCCGAGCTCGGGGCGGGTGTAGGCGCCGTAGATGCGGGCGTCGTCGGCCAGGTCGTTCTCGGCGAGCATGTCGACGGTGTAGGCGAGCATGTCGTCGGCGCCCCAGGCGTCGACATCGTCGGTGAACGTGTAGCGGATGAGCGTTGTGCCGATCGTGCCTGCCCAGCCCGCACCGGTGTGCACGGTGTAGGGGTAGAGCGCCTGCCACGAGTCGAACTCCTGCCAGGGCGCGGGGGTCAGGATGCCATCGGGCGCTCCGCCGACGGTGATCGTGGGCGCCGCGTAGTACTCCACCCGCACGAACGTCTCGCCGGCGGGAAAGTCCACCTCGTGCGTCCAGTACTCGACGATGTCCTCGCCGTCGGTGCCCTCGACCATCGTGACCTCAAGCGGGGTGTCGCCCTGCCACGCGCGCACCGATGCCGGCGGCAGGTGGGGCGACTCGGGCTCCATGCCCTGCGGGAAGGGGAAGCCGAGGAGCAGCTTCTTGGCCGGGCCCTCGTTGACGAACTTGAAGTCGACCCGGTAGGCGGCGAAACGGCGATACGCGATGACCTGCACCGTCTCGGCTTCGAGCCGGATGCCGTCGTCGGCAAGCGGCGAGACCGTTCCTCCCGCACCGCCGATGGCAGTGTCGTTGGCCCACGCTGCGATCGCGCCACCTGCGAGGAGTGCCGCTCCCAACGCGAGCGTGACCAGCCAACGCTTCATGGCGTCTCCTCCCCGGAAACCATCCCTCCATGACCATTCTACC